>DVMR01000055.1 GCA_018714845.1 Candidatus Ventrousia excrementavium | reverse complement strand
AGTCGTCGGCGTGCAAAAGCTGGAGCGGCTGCGGGCGCTGGGCGAACGCATCGACCTTTCTTTTGGCGCCGACAGCCTCGAAGCGCTCCTGCAGATTGAAAAGGTGTTTTCCCGCTCATCCCGCCCGGCCCGCGTGCTCATCGAAATCGAGACCGGTGAGCGGCGTTCTGGCGTCGTCGAACCCGCGCAGTTCGATGCGCTCATCGACTTTTTGGAAAAAGCACAGCATATCATTTTTGAGGGTGTTTTCTCGCATGAGGGATTTACCTACCAGGCCGCTTCCCGGCAGGAATGCCTTGCACAGTTTGAAGCGAGCCAGCAGCGCACGCTGGACTTTGCCAGGCGTGCGGCCGCGCGCGGTCTTCCCTGCCGAACGGTCAGCGTCGGTGCAACGCCGACGGCCTGGCTGGCGCAAAGGCTTCTCCCCGGCGTCACTGAACTGCGGCCCGGCACCTATGCCCTCATGGATGCTGCGCAGGGCAACGCTCTCGGCTCACACGAACGCTGCGCCGCGACCGTACTGACAACCATCATCAGCAAACCGACGCCCGAGCGCCTGATTGGCGACGTCGGAGCCAAGGGGCTGACCGCGCAGACGCGTCCTGCCGGCATCTGCAAAACCAATGGCTTCGGCATTGTCAAGGGCACTGACGTGCACCCTTATGCCGTCTACGACGAACACCTGATTTTGTACAGCGCCGAACTGCATGACGCACTGCAGATTGGCGACAAAATCGAAATCATCCCCAATCATATCTGCCCGGTCTGCAACCTGTATGACCAGGCTCTGCTGGTGGCGGATGGCAAGGTCCTGCAGACCCTGTCCATCGCCTGCCGCGGGCGGCTGCAATAATTTTTCCGCATCTGCTGCTTTCAGGTTTCTGCCTGTTTGAAACACCATATCATCATATAGAAAGGAAGGCGACACCATGTCTAAAATTATCACTATCAGCCGTGAGTTTGGAAGCGGAGGCCGCGAGCTGGGACGCCGGTTGGCCGAAGAGCTGAAGATCGCCTATTATGACCAGGAGATCGTCTCGGAAATCGCCAAGCGGACCGAGCTTTCGGAACACTACATCCGCGCCGTTGAAGAGCGCCAGCCGCCCTTCTCCTTTCCCATCCACATCGGCCGCAGCTTTTACCCCGCCCCCAACCCCGCGTGGGAACAGCACATGACGGTCTATCAGGAACAGAGCCGCATCATCCGTGAAATGGCCGATAAGTCAGACTGCGTCATCGTCGGCCGCTGCGCTGACTATGTCCTGCGCGACAGAAAGCCCCTTCGTCTGTTCGTTTACGCAGAGCTGGAAAGCAAAATGCGCCGCTGCCGCGAAAAAGCGCCTGCGGATGAACACCTGACCGATAAGGAGTTGCGGCAGAAAATCCGAGACATGGACAAACACCGCTCTAAATACTATGAATTCCTCACCGGGAACACCTGGAGCGACAAGCTCAATTACGATTTTTGCATCAACACCACAGACCGGGTCATCAAAGATCTGGTGCCTGTAATCGCCCGTCTCTTCTAATAGGAAAAGCGCCGGCTGTGCCGGCGCTTTTTAACCATTCTATGTAACTTTTCAACCAGTCTGTATTATTTGCCCTGTGACTTGAGCCCGGCCCCGCACAGCGGCAGCAGACTCTGGCCCTGCACCAGTCCCGCCTTTTGGCAGGCCAGATAAGCGGCATAGGTTGCCGCCGTTGTGTGCTCGACAAAAAAGCCTCTCTCAGCCAGCGCCTGCCGTGCAGGCAAAATGCCCTTTTCGGGAATGCCGACCACGCGGTCGCCGTGCTTCCGCATCAGCTGCAGAATACGCGTCCCGCGCACCGGCTTGCCGATGGCAATGCCCTCAGCCATGGTCGGTGCGGGCGTCACATCGGCAGGGCTGTCCTTTCCCTCTTCAAAGGCGCGCAAAATGGGGGCACAGTTTTCGCTCTGCACAGCCCAGACCGTCGGACGGCGCGACAAAAGCCCCGCCTTTTCCAGCTCGTCGAGCGCCAGATGCACGCCAAGATAAAGCGTTCCATTGCCCACGGGCACAAACAGATTGTCAGGTAGCCGGCCCATCTGCTCGAACAGCTCGTACACATAGGTTTTGGTTCCCTGATAAAAAAACGGGTTAAACACATGGCTGGCATAATACGCCGCACCGGTGCGCGCTTTGGCGCGGCAGGCCTCAGCCGTCTCGTTACGCGTTCCGTCAAACACCTCGACACGCGCACCATAGGAGCGGATCATGTCAATCTTGGCGGGCGACGTGCCGCGCGGTACGAAGATTTCGCACTCCATGCCAGCCCGCGCCGCATAAGCGGCAACTGAATTACCGGCGTTGCCGCTGGAATCCTGAATGACCCGCCGGATACCGAGGCTTTTGCACAGCGCAATGACGACCGCGGCCCCGCGGTCCTTAAATGACAGGGTGGGCATGGCGTAATCCAGCTTGACCCACGTATTATCGTCCAGGCGTATAACGGGGGTCATGCCTTCGCCCATCGTTACGCCGCGCCAGCTGTCATCGAGCAGCGGCATAAAACTGCGGTAACGGAAAAGGCTCCATTCCGCGCGGTCCACCTTTTCCAAATCAAAAGCCGGAGCCTCAAACTGGAGTTCAAAAGCACCGCCGCAGTCACAGCGGTACATGCGCGTGTCAACGTCGACCTCGCGGCCGCACTCCGCGCAGCGAAAAACCGGTTTCTTCATATTGCTCCTTTCGTAAAGCAGGCTGGGCCGCACGGCCCAGCCTGCACCGCTCAGCGGATGTATGCTTCGATCAGGTCGTAAGTATTGTCCAGCGCCTTGACATTGGTGCGCTCATAGCCGTGTGTGGTCAGCACACCAGGCCCGACGACAACGCCGCGCACATCACGGCCCGACGCCAGAACGCCCGATACGTCTGAACCGTAATGCGGGTAGTAAATGTCAACGGCGTAATCAATGCCGTTTTTGTCGCCCGTCTCGCACAGCTTGGAAATCAGGCTGTAATCATAGGCCCAGCGGGCGTCGCGGGCGCAGATGCACGCCTTGTGCTCGCTCGAGTACTGCCCCGGTGCGACGCAGCCGATATCCAGGGCAATAAACTCGGTGATATCCTCCGGCAGCCCGTAGGCGGCGCCCATGCCGGTCTCTTCTGTAACAGCGATGTGCACCCAGGTGTGGCGGGCCGGCGTCAGCTTCTTTTCAGCCGCAGCCTTGGCCATGGCCATAAGCACGGCGACGCAGGCCTTGTCGTCAAGGAACCGGCTCTTGATATAGCCGTCGTCGGCAAACATAAAGTTGGGCTCAATGGCGACAATGTCGCCGCAGCGGATGCCGAGTGCCGTCACCTCAGCCTCGGTGCTCACAGCCTTGTCAAGCACCAGCACGAGGTTGCTGTCATAGCCGCCGGCGGTTTCTTTTTTGAAGTTTTCCATAGGGTTTGTATGCACGCACGAGCTCTTGCGGCGGATGGTGCCGGTATACACCTTGCCCGCGCGGGTATAGACGCGCACGTTGGCCAGGTCGGCATATTCAGGGCGCACACCGCCGACCGGCAGCACCATCAGTGTGCCGTCGGGCAGAATACGGCGGACCATCAGACCGATGTCGTCGGCGTGGGCCGACAAAACAATGCCTTCGCCCGTGCCGCCCAGGTCGATAAGCAAACCGCCGCGGTTAAAGGTCCTGACAGCGTAGCCCATGCTTTCAAACTCGCCTTTGATGTACTTTTCAATCTCATAGCAGCAGCTCGTCGTGCTGTCAATGTTCATTAGCTTTTCAAGCTGTGTCAGCATATACTGCTGAAGTTCCTGATTCATCGTCATCCCTCTTTATGTCATATTCGGCCGGCCTGCCAAAAGCGGCCAGTCCTATTATACCGCCAAATGATTAAAAGGTCAAAACCTCTCCGCTGGCCGCATCGGCGTGCAGCCCCTGTTCGTCGAGCACGGCCTTGCCGTTGACAATGACCTGTCTGACGCCGCGGGCCAGCTGGCGCGGATTGATAAAATCGCCGACGTCAGTGATGGTTTCCAGGTCAAAGATGACAATATCCGCCTTTTTGCCCGGCTGCAGCAATCCACGCTGCGTCATGCGCATCGCGTCTGCGGCCTTGCCCGTCATCTTATGCACCGCTTCTTCCAGCGTCAGGAACTGCTTTTCGCGCACATATTTGCCCAGCACACGGGGAAAAGCCCCGTAAACGCGCGGATGAGGCGTGCCGCCCAAAAGGCCGTCTGTGCAGATGTTGACCTCGGGCCGCTTCATGATATCCATAACACATTCCTCAGTGCCGTAAAACTCAACCATGCCGACCTTGTTGTCCTCTTCCAGCAGCAGGTCCATCATGGCGTCAATGGGGTCGCAGCCCCGGATGGCGCCAATTTCAACAATGGTCTTGCCTACACAGTACTGATTTTTCTCGCTTTCCACGCTGGTGACCATAATCCCGTCCGGTGTGCAGAACTCGACAAAATTGTCCCACACTGTGTCGGTATACATGATGTCATGCTTGATTTTTTCGCGGGTCTCGGGGTCGCGCAGGCGTTTGAGCATCTCGCCCGCCCCGCCAACATGCGCCCAGGGCGGAATGCAGCCGGCCAGCATGGTGCTGCCCGCTCCGTAGGGATACTGGTCGCAGCTGACATGGATGCCTGCCTGCCGCAGCTCATCCAGAATGGCAAAGGCCTCCTGCCGTTTGGATTCAAACTCGCGGCCCAGCATCTTGAAGTGCGAAATGTGCAGTCGCACGCCGCTGGCCAGGACAATCTTTTTCAGTTCCTGCATGGACTCAATAATGCGTTTCCCCTCAAACCGCTGGTGGACGACAAAGACCTTGTCGTATTCGTGCACCACTTTGCACAGGCGGATGAGTTCTTCCGTGCTGGCGTAGACGCACGGAATATAAATGAGCCCTGACGACATGCCGATGGCGCCGGCCTCAAGCTCGCGGCGCAGTACCTGTTCCATGGCGCACAGCTGCTCTTCCGTTGCATGTTCTCCTGAAAACCCCATCACCTCGAGCCGGATATTGCCGTGCGGTGCAAGGTAGGCGTGGTTCTGGCACGGCTTTTGGGAGCGCAGTGCGGCAAAATATTCTTTGACCGTTGGATAGTTCCAGCTGATCTCGTCGCTGTCACCCTCAAGCCCGCCGATATTCTGTCTCCACGCTGTCACATGCTGCTTTGGCAGCGGCGCCATAGAGATTCCATCCTGCCCCAGCACATCTGTCGTGATTCCCTGATAAATTTTGGGTTCAATGGCACTCTGGCACAGCGCAAAAAGGTCAGAATGACTGTGAGTGTCGATAAAGCCAGGACAGACAATCTGTCCGCCAGCGTCAATCTCGCGATCAAACGAGCCGGAAAGCTGCGGTCCGACAGCCACGATGCAGTCGTCTTCAAAGGCGACCTCGCCCGCAAAGCGCGGCGCGCCCGTTCCGTCGACAACAGTGGCATTGCGGATTATGGTTTTCATGCACACGCCTCCTTGTTTCTGTGATAACAACCTCATTATAGCACAAGATTAGGCCGCTTTTCCTTGGACGAATTGGCAAAAATAGTTTGTCTGTTTTTGGTTATGTGCACTAAACAGCAGACGGTCTCCAGCAGGTAAGGCATTGTCCCCGTCCCATAACACAAAAAAGGCCGTCCTGCAGGGACGACCCTTTTGCCCAAAACTATTTTTTAAATTTCTATTATATAAAAACGGCCTTTCCCATTGCGCTTGGCCTCATACATCGCGCTGTCAGCCTCACGGTACAGCGCATCGTAAGAACCCCCTCTCCGGCTGATGCAGATACCCATGCTGCAGCTGGCGCCCACAGGATGATTCTTCCAGCGAATGTCCGCAATCTCACGGATAAGCCTGCGGCTCTGACATTCCAGCTCCGCACAATTCCGCACGCCTGACAGCAGCAACATAAATTCATCGCCGCCGACGCGCCCCACACCCTGCGCATCAGAAAACACGCCCTTCATCCGATAGGCCGTCTCCTGCAGCACAAAGTCTCCGCAGGGGTGGCCGTAGCTGTCGTTGATTCGTTTGAAGTCATCCAGATCCACCATCAGAAGCGCCAGCGAAGCTTCTTCGGTGGCCTGCCGAAGACTCCGCTCAACACAACTTTGGAAGGCCGCTCTGTTGAGCAGGCCAGTCAATGGATCTTTTTGCGACAGCTCTTGCAGCTGTGTATTGATGCGCTGAATCTCCTGGCGTTGAGAAAGCTCGATCATAGCATGATGACTGCGCGTCACAGAAATTGCAAGTGCAACAATGGCCGTAAAGGTCAGGTTGAGCTTGACGCCAGTGCTCAGATAAGGGCCTGCCAGCACCAGAAACAGCACATGGCCCAGCCCAAAGCAGCCCGCCCCGAAAGCACTTGGCATCTGAATAAAAATCGCCAGCCCCAAAAGGGCCGTTATGTACACAAACGACATATTGTCTGGTTCGCGCAGCAGGTCATACGCATTTAGACAGATGTGCCACACAAAAAAGAAAATGACTGAGCCAAACTGCACTGCCCACTGTGTACGCACAGATGCGTGCCGCAGCGCGTGCTGTAAAACCAGTGACAGGCAGGCGGCTGTGAAAAGTGAGCAGTACAAGCCGAAATAGATGCGGTTATTTAAAGTTCCCAGTCCGGAGTTGGACATAAACAAGACCCTGGCCATGTTAAAAAGCTCCATGCCAAAGATCATGATGCAGATAACCAACAGCGAGACCCGGTTTTTATGCAGCGTATCCTGCCAAAACTCCGGCAGAATCTCGCGGGGAATGACAAAAAAGCTATGCAGAGCTTTGCGCATATTCTTCCCCTCCCAAATGCTGTGAACTATGGTTTATCCAGCATATCAAACTTTTCCCGGGCCGTCAATCCGGCCCTGCACTCCAATTTTGCAGTATTGGCCACCAATTTTACGCTTCTTTGGCAGTTTTACATTTGCTCAGTTGCGCCATTCTCTTTTATGCAAAACTCACATATATAAAAAGGCGGAGTGGCGTCCCTGCACGCCACTCCTTTGGCAGCCTATGCTTATTTCATCATTCAATCTGATGTCTTCATACGGTCAAACTCGGGGTTAAAGGCATAGACATTTTTGCTGTCCAGCTTGTCGGTTACAATGCGCATTGCTTCTCCGAAGCGCTGGAAGTGAACAATCTCGCGGGCGCGCAGGAACTTGATGGGTTCGCGCACATCGGGGTCGTCGACCAGCCGCAGAATGTTGTCATAGGTCGTGCGCGCCTTTTGCTCTGCTGCCATGTCCTCGGTCAGGTCGGTGATGGCGTCGCCCTTGGACTGGAAAACGGTGGCGCTGAACGGTGTGCCCGACGCCGCCTGCGGCCACAGTCCCGCGGTGTGGTCGACAAAATACGTGTCAAAGCCCGCATCCTTAATCTGTTCAATGCTCAGGTTGCGCGTCAGCTGGTGCACAATAGCGCAAATCATCTCCATATGCGCCAGTTCTTCTGTACCAATGTCGGTCAATACCCCGGCCACCTCGCGGAACGGCATGGAATAGCGCTGGGAAAGATACCGCTGCGACGCGGCAAGCTCACCGTCCGGACCGCCGAACTGCGTGATGATGATTTTGGCCGTATTGGCGTTGGGGCAGGCGATTTTTACCGGAAACTGCAGCCGTCTGTCATAAGTCCACATACTTTACGCCTCCCATTCCCACGGCCACGGGTTATCGGCCCATGTCCATCTGTCTGATACCGGCACCGCGTCGGCACGCAGCGGGCCGTACTGCGCGGTATACTCCTTTTCGAGCTGTTTTTTGGTGTCGCGGAACTTTTCATAAAATTCCAGCGCCGCCTTATCGCAGGGGTGAGTGTTCAGAAACAGCTTAACGTCGTCAATGGCGAATCCAGCCATTGAAATACGCCACATCAGCTTTTGCCTGTCGTTCATCCCTGTCTCACCCCGCTTCCGCAAAATGGCAGATCAAGATCGGGAAAAATCGTCCCATGACGCAGCGAGGTCTCGGGGTCATAAACATTGCCCCAGCGCTGCCACTGGACAAAGGGTACGGCCAGCGGCATGATGACGCCGCCCTCGCACGGGTTGGATGTGCCCACGTCGAGCTGGGGCCGCATCTCGCACCGGGGCTGCGGGCAGGGCGGCTGGTAGCGACTGTATCGGTTCAATCCACATTCTCCTTTCTGACTGATGCGCCGAAATACACGGTTCCGACTCTCTACCCCCATGGTATGCGGCAAACTGCTCGGAGTGCCCACCCCTGCGGCCGGCGGTTTTTTACATTTTTGTACTGGATTATTTTATACCATTGTGGTATAGTATGAATGACAAAAGAAAATGCCGCAATCGGCAGGAAACGGAGAACTTTATGCAGACACAAAATTTTTCTGTCACCGGTATGACGTGTTCGGCCTGCTCGGCCCACGTTGAAAAAGCGGTGCGTGCCGTGCCGGGTGTCGAGTCGGTGTCGGTCAGTCTGCTGACCAATTCCATGACAGTGTCGTACGCGCCCGAACAGACCAGCGACGACGCAATCTGCGCCGCTGTCGACAAAGCAGGCTACGGCGCTTTTCCCAAGCGTGCAGGTTCGCAGGCCAAAGGGCAGACGGCAGCTCCCGATCCTCAAAAGGTGGCCCGCGCCGTCAAGCGCCGGCTGATTGTTTCCTTTGTCTTTTTGATTCCGCTGTTTTACATTTCCATGGGCCACATGATGGGTGCTCCCCTGCCCCATTTCTTTCACGGTGAACAGGGCTCGCTGGTCTTCGCCTTTACCCAGTTCCTGCTGGTGTTGCCCATTCTGGCCGCCAATCACAGCTACTTTTCCATTGGCTTCAAAGCCCTTTGGAATCGCGCGCCCAATATGGATTCGCTCATTGCCATCGGCTCGTCAGCCGCTGTAGTGTACGGTATCTTTGCCATTTACCAAATTGGCTGGGGGCTTGGCACCGGCGACCTTGAGACGGTCCGGCACTATTCCATGGACCTGTATTTTGAGTCAGCCGGCATGATTCTGACCTTGATTACACTGGGCAAGTTCTTAGAGGCACGCGCCAAAGGCAAGACTTCCGAGGCCATCACCCGTCTGATGGATTTGACGCCCAAAACCGCCCTTCTGATGCTGGAAAACGGCGAGACCCGGCCTGTGCCCATTGAAGAGGTCAAGGCCGGCGACCGCCTGCTGGTGCGTCCGGGCGACACTGTCCCGGTTGACGGCGTCATCGTCCGCGGCGGCTCGGCTATTGACGAGGCCGCCATCACGGGCGAGAGCATCCCGGTCGACAAGCAGGAGGGCGACACCGTTACCGGCGGCACGCTCAACAAGACCGGCTCTTTTGAACTGCAGGCCACCCGCGTCGGCGACGACACAACGCTGTCGCAGATTATCCGTCTGATGGAAGAGGCGTCCTCTTCCAAAGCGCCCATTGCCAAGCTGGCTGACCGTGTGAGCGGGGTCTTTGTTCCCATCGTCATCGGCATTGCCGTCCTGGCGGCCGTCGTGTGGCTGCTCGTCGGCCAGACCTTTGAGTTCGCGTTGACCACCATGATTGCAGTGCTTGTCATCTCATGCCCCTGCGCACTGGGACTGGCAACGCCGACCGCCATCATGGTCGGCACCGGCAAGGGCGCCGAGCACGGTATTCTCATCAAGTCGGCCGAAGCGCTTGAGCTGCTGTGCCACACCAACACCGTGGTGCTTGACAAGACCGGCACCATCACCCAGGGGCAGCCTGAAGTGACGGCCATCGTGACGGCCGACGGCGTTTCACAGGAAGAGCTGTTGCGTATGGCCGCCGCACTGGAAGGTCCCAGCGAGCATCCTCTGGCCGAGGCCGTTGTCCGCCGTGCCGCACAGGACGGCATCACCCCTGCCCCTGTCGACGGATTCGAGGCCCTGATGGGCCGCGGCGTCACCGCCCGTCTGGGGGGCGAGGTCTGTCTGGCCGGCAATCCGCGGTTGATGGCCGAGCAGGGTGTTGCGCTGGGAGCGCTGGAAGCGCAGGGGCAGCAGCTGTCACAGCAGGGCAGCACGCCGCTGTATTTCGCACGCGCCGGCAAGGCCGTCGGCCTGATCGCCGCAGCCGACGTCGTCCGTCCGACCAGCCGGCAGGCCATCGCGCTTTTGCGCGAAGCCGGCGTTGAACCTGTCATGCTGACCGGCGACAACGAGACCACCGCCAAAGCCATGGCCCGCAATGTCGGCATTGAGCGTGTTTTTGCCCAGGTTCTGCCACAGGATAAAGAGAGCGTGGTGCGCACGCTGCAGGAAGAAGGCAGGAAGGTCGCCATGGTGGGTGACGGCATCAACGACGCCCCGGCGCTGGCCCGCGCTGACGTCGGCGTCGCCATTGGTGCTGGCACCGACGTTGCCATCGAATCGGCCGACGTTATTCTGATGAAGAGCGACCTGCTGGATTTTGTCTCGGCGCGCCAGCTCAGCCGCGCCGTGGTGCGCAATATCAAAGAGAACCTGTTCTGGGCGCTCTTTTACAATTCCATTGGTATCCCCTTGGCCGCGGGCGTCTTTTTCACCGCCCTGGGCTGGAGTCTCAACCCCATGTTCGCTGCAGCGGCCATGAGCCTCAGCTCGGTCTGCGTTGTCACCAACGCGCTGCGCCTGCGTTTCTTTAAGCCCAATCTCACGCTTTCCGGCGCGCTGCAGCCGGCCGCCGAGCCCAGGCTGCAAAACGCTGCTCCCGCCTGCCCCACTGCCTGTCCGGCGACTTCTGACAATGTTTGTCCCGTCAATGAGAAAGGAGAAGAAAATATGAGTCAAGAAACCCGCACCCTGAAAGTCGAGGGCATGACCTGCCCCAACTGCGTCCGCCATGTTAAAAATGCTCTGGAAGGTCTTGGCGTCACAGCCGACGTCGATCTGGCCTCGGGAACGGCTGTTGTCCATATGACAGCGTCTGTCGCCGATGACCAGCTCAAAAAGGCTGTCACCGACGCAGGCTATACTGTCACTGACATTCAGTAAGCACAGCAAAAAACCGCCGGCTGCCAGGCAGCCGGCGGTTTTTATTTAATCCTGCAAATCAGCCGATCTTGATTTCTTTGGCCTTTTCAGGGGCAAAATCGTTGTCCAAATCATAGATATTATGAGCCGTCGAGTCGCGCAGCACGCGACCCTCAAGTTCGTAGCAGCGGATAAAGCGGCGGCCGTCAACCGTCGTCCAGCGCTCAAGGTCCCAGGTCAGGTAGCCGTCCTCGTCGGTCTTTTTCTCCGACAGGACCAGAATGACCTCGCGGTTATTGATCATCAGGTCGACAAGACCCTTGCGGTCGACGTCGAGCTCTTTTTTGTTGACTGTATCGTAGGCTTTCATTTTCATTCCTCCAGCATTTGAGTTTGAACGCTCTTTATTGTATCATACCCGCGGCATTTTGCAAGTCCTGACGGGAATTTATTCGTTCCTGCCCGGCTCACAGGACCTGTGCCCTGTGCAGAATACCCTCGACCTGTCCGCGCTGCTCTTCAGTCAAAGGCAGCAGCGGGCTTTTGGGGTGCCCACCCTCAAAGCCCAAACAGTCACAGGCATGCTTCAACGCCGGGACTCCCAGTTTGCCGGTGACACAGGCGTTGACGGGGAACATGCGCTTATAAAGCGCCAGCGCCTCGGTGTACTTTCCTTCCCCGTACAGCGTCTGCACCTGCACGCACTCACGCGGACAGCAGTTTGCCAGTGCCATGACAGCGCCGCGCACGCCGATGCACAGGGCCGGGTACCAGGCCGACGCAGTACCGACCATCAGATTGAATTCCGGGTCAAGCCCCGCTGTCATGTATCCAATCAGTCCGGCAATGTTGCCCGAGCTGTCCTTCATGCCAATGATATTGGGATGCTGCGACAGGCGGCTGACTGCGGCGGGAGAAATATTGATATGCGTGAACTTGGTGACATTATAAATCAAAATGGGGATAGGGCTTTGGTCAGCTACTGCAGTAAAATAAGCAATCTGCGCATCGTCGCCCATTTGTTCATGATAATAGCTGGGTGTAAGCACCAGCGCGCACTGTGCGCCGGCATCGGCGGCACGGCGGGTCAGCTCGACGGTAGACGACGTCGATTCCAGACCGGTACCTGCCATGATGAGCTTGCCCGGCGCCGCCTTTTTTGCGCACAACCGCACCAGCTCGATTTTGTCCTTTTCATCGATATAGGGTGTTTCACCGTTAGACCCCAGCACCAGATAGCCGCAAAGGCCGGTATCATTCATACGCTCGATGTTGCGGCCAAATGCTTCAAAGTCTACGCTTCCGCTTTCAGAAAACGGTGTTATGAGCGGCGGCAAAACGCCGTGAATGTCAAAATATCCCATTTCCTTCACTCCTTTTTTCGGCAACTGCCTTTGATATTTACTGTATCATGTTTGCGGCCTGCCGTCAAATACAAAGCGGCGGGCCCTTCGGTCCGCCGCTCTGCATAAAATTGTAGAAGAAAGAAAGAAGATAAAAGGATGTGGACAAATCAGAAGGTGACGTCTTCACCATAGTAGCTGCAGGTCAGAACCTTTTTGAGATCCTCGACCGTGCAGGCGCGGGGATTAGCACCCGTGCAGGGGTCCTTGACAGCGTTTTCGCAGACAAAGTCCAGCGTGCTCTTAAAGAGCTCTTCAGGCACGCCGTGCTCTTTGTAACTGGCGGCGATGCCAACCTTGCGGTTGAGCTCGCGGATTGCCGCGACCAGCGAATTGGTCAGCTGCTTGTCGGTCGCGCCGGGCAGGCCCATGGTGCGGGCGATATCGGCAAACCGATTCATGCAGACCTTGCTGTTGAACTGAATGACAAAGGGCAGCATGATAGCGTTGCAGCAGCCGTGCGGGACCTCGTACTGCGCGCCGACCTTGTGGGCCAGCGAGTGCACGATGCCGAGCAGCGCGTTGGAGAAAGCCATGCCGGCCAGGCACTGTGCAATGTGCATCTTACCGCGCGCTTCCTTGTCGCCGTTATAGGAATCGACGAGGTTTTCATAAATCATGCTGATGGCCTTGAGCGCCAGCGGGTCGGAAAAATCGCTGCGGGCCGAAGCGACATATGCTTCAATGGCATGGGTCATGGCGTCCATACCGGTGTGTGCTGTCAGCGTCTTGGGCATGGTTTGGGCAATGGTACCGTCAAGCACGGCAATGTCCGGCGTGATTTCAAAATCAGCCAGCGGGTATTTGACCTTTGTAGAATAGTCAGTGATAACCGAGAAAGCCGTCACCTCAGTCGCAGTGCCCGAGGTCGAGGGGACGGCGACAAAAATGGCCTTCTGGCGCAGCTTGGGCATGGTGAAGGGGTCTTTGATATCGTCAAAGGTCTTTTCGGGATGCTCATAGAAAACCCACATGGCCTTTGCCGCGTCAATGGGCGATCCGCCGCCGATGGCAACGATAACATCAGGCTCAAACTTGCGCATGGCCTCGGCGCCGCGGAAGACCGTTTCGACCGAAGGATCGGGCTCGACGCCCTCGAACAGCATGACTTCCAGTCCGGCGTCCTTCAGCACATTTTCCAGTTTCTGTAAAAAGCCGTTCTTTTTCATCGAGCTGCCGCCGGTGACGACAAAGGCTTTTTTATGACCCTTGAGGACCTTGAGCTCTTCCATCGAGTTATCGCCAAAATACAGGTCGCGGGGCAGAGTAAAACGTGCCATAAAATCAATCCTTTCAATCATTTTATCACAAGGCTTGTTATTTATTTAACAACTTTATTTTAGCAAATACCCTATTCTCTGTCAAGACTTTTCGATATTTTTTTATCGTTAATATTGCCAAACTTTTTAGGCTCGAAACCGCCTGATTGGTCATTTTTCAGTGCGTATAAAACGAGATTTTTCGCACAGAATAACGCCCGAACCAAGCGCAAGGAGGATGCTGAAAATGACCAAGCTGACCTGTCATGTAAGTAATTGCATCAACAACGAAAACAGTATGTGCTGCCGCCCGGATATCAAGGTCGAGGGCGCCAGCGCACACAATATGGACGAGACCTGCTGCCATTCCTTTGGGCATCCCAGCGATTGTGTCACATCGGGCATGGTGTCCAACTCACCCAGCGCGCAAATTCAGGTTCGCTGCGACGCGTGCGACTGCGCGTACAATCAGAACACTGTCTGCAACGCTGAGCGCATCTGCATCGACGGCTATGGCGCCGGGGACTGCCACCAGACCTGCTGCAGCACCTTCCGCTGCAAGTCTCAGTCATAGCAGCTTCAACCACCAGACCGCAGCCCGTTTTTTGGGCTGCGGTTTATCATTTCCTTCGTCATTTCCCGCTTTTTGTCTGTCAGGATGCCGCGTAAAATGGTCTTAAATACCATTTTAGGAGCGAATGATGATGGACAAGCAGCTCGATTTGCGGCTGAAAAAAATTCTCCGGCGCGCGCAATTTGTAACCGACGACCCGCGTTATGCCCCTGCGCTGCGCTGCGCCGCCGTCTTTTTCCTGTCGTTTTTCCTGTCGGCAATCCGTATTTTTTCCGGGACTGCTCCGCTCGGTGTGGTCTATGCTGCCTCGCGCCGCGAACTGCGCGAAGCGCAGCTGGCTTTGACCGGGGCCTTTGCTGGTTCGCTGGTCTTTCTGCGCCTGGGGGGCGTGCCTTATGCCGCTGCGGCCGTGCTGTGCTGCACCTGCCGAATGGTGTTCAGCAGCCTGCGCCAGCCGGCCGCGCTTTTCTTTTCCCCCTTGTGTGTCGGTATTTCTATCCTGTTTATCAAAAGCGCGCTTGTCTGGGGCCAGGGCTTTTCTGCCATTCTGACACTGTTCATCGAAGCCCTGCTGGCCGGCGGGCTGTGCCTGCTTATTTCCCTGTGCGGGCAGTCTCAAACTCCCCAGCCCCTCTTTGCACTGTGCCGCAGTATTTACATCGGCATGACCCAGCAAGGTGCTGACGCCAGCTCAACTTCTGCCCGGCCCCTCCCCCGCCCTTCCCGTGCAGGGCCGCAGCTGCACGCCGTTTCACGCGCCATTTCCGAACTGGCTCGCGCCGTCACCGCCTTGTCTGTCAGCCGCACACAGGCCGACGGAGAGGATATTTCCCGCATTTATGACCGTGCAGCCGACGAAGTCTGCCGCAAATGCACGCTGGCATCCCTGTGCTGGAACCGCGAGGCGGTTGAAAGCTATGATGCGCTCAACAACACTTCCGCCCGTTTGCGCGCGCAGGGCTCGCTGTCTCCCGAGGACTTTCCCCCCTACTTCGCCAACCGGTGCATCAATATTACAAAGCTGTGCGGCGCCATCAACGAGCAGTACCTGTCCTATCTGCGGCGCTGCGCCATGCAGCGGCGCGCAGAGCAGAACCAGCGCCTGATGCGCGAAGGGTATGACAGCCTGTCCGGTGTTTTGACCGGTGTGGCCGACGCCGTCGAGCTGGCCCCCGAGTACTACCCCGGCCTTGAAGGACGGGTTCGGAACATCGTGCGCGCCTATTCCCCCGGTGCGTCGGCGGTCGTCTACTCTGAGGCCGGGCGGCTGCACATCGAGGTCAGTGTGCGCGGTGACACACCGCCGCTGCCGGACAGCGACGCCTTTGTACAGAGTCTTTCGCTGGCGCTTGACCGCAGCTTTTGTCCTCCTGAAGAAATTTTGTCAAAAACAGGCCGCATTCTGCGCATCAGCGAACGCGAGCGCCTGCGCGCCTCGGTCTGCCGGGCCGTGCGGCAGAAACACGGTGAAACGGTATGCGGCGACTCGACCATGCACTTTCGCACCGCCGACGGCCGCGCTGTCATCCTTCTGTCCGACGGCATGGGGACCGGCGAGGCGGCCGAACGGCTGTCGCAGACTGCTCTATCGCTTGTTGCACAGTTCATCCACTCGGGCTGCAGCGTGCAGGAAAGCGCGCGCGCCGTTTTGCCTGTTCTGGCTGCGCGGTTTGAAGAATGCGGCTTTGTGACGCTCGACCTTTTAGAAATTAACCTGTTCAGCGGAGAAAGCAAGCTGCTGAAATACGGCGCGGCTCCCACCTTTGTCGTGCGCGGCGGCGCAGTGCGGCGCGTTTTCTCCACCGCGCTGCCTGCCGGTGCCGACCCGGCACTGTCGGCACCCGACCCTGCTGTTTTCCGGTTGTATGAGGGAGACCGCATCATCATGGTCAGTGACGGCGTGTGCGACGGAACCGATACTGAGGCGGTGACGCAGCTATGCCGCGACCAGGCGCTCGACCCGCAGGAGCTGGCCGGAAAAATTCTCGATTCTGCCGCTGACGCCAAATCAGGCGACGACCGCTCGGTACTGGTCATCACCCTTTCAAGCGCCGAATAATCGCCCCACGATGCGGGAACACTGAGCACAAACGGGCTTGGCTGATAACGGACAAGCCCCCAAACTAAGGAGGCTGCGCCGTGGTCAAAGGTGTTTCCAAGCAAGCTGTTATCATTCCATCCCCTGATCCCAAAAAATTCGAGCAGGCCATTTTCATTGTGTCCGGCGAGGCCGAACATGGTATTGGATCGGCCAACGAAATGCTCGATCTGGCCTGTCAGCTGGCCTCGCGCTATACGGTGCCCGCTGCTCCGCTGCGCAAGGCGTCAGGACGCCGCAGTGCATCTGGCCGACTGCGCCGCACACTGGTCCCCGTCTTTTCCTTTTTACTCGGCAGCGGAGCCACTGCCCTGGTGTGGTCACTGCTTTTGAACACATAACTGTTTCGAATAAAAAGAGCGCAAATGCCTGAAAGCATTCGCGCTCTTTTACTTTTACATTTCAAGCTGTCCATCCAGCAACCTTTTGGCGTACAGCTCACCAGCCGCTTCCAGCGCTGGCAGCATGTAATCCCTGTTAAAACGGATGACCGGCAGACGGTCACAGGCCCGCATTCCCATCTGTCTAATCGCCTCTTCAAGATTGTGCAGACATTCGACAGCGCCCAGGCCGGTGCCGCCCGCACAGGCTGCCAAAAGACACGTCTTCCCGCGCAGATAGCCGTTATGCCCTGTCTCGCACCGGCGCAGCCGGTCGACAAACGCCTTCATACATTCAGTGAGGTCGTGCCAGTACACAGCCGTGACCCAAACAATCCCATCGGCCTGCACCAGCTTTTCATAGAGGTCTGCAAAATCATCCTGCAAGACGCAGGCCCCCTGTGCACGGCACAATCCCCAGCCATTGCCGCAGGCGCGGCAGTGCTCAATTTTCTGCCGGTTGAGATGGACTTCCTGCACTTCAGCGCCGCCTTTTCTCAGACCGGCGGCCAGGCGCTCTTTGGCCGCGGCGGTCAGTCCGTCCGTATTCGGGCTGGACCAGAGCAGCAATACTGCCATAAGCCTTCATCCATGTTGTTTTTTTCAGTATACCATACTGCCGTGGCTTCGTCAAAGCTGTTTTGTCCGTTTAAAAAAGTCTGAAAATCCCTATTGACAATCATTTGACCATTTGATATAATTTAATCACCGTAAAACCTCGGCCGAGGCTTTTGGGGCTGCTGCCGCCCCGTGCGGAATCTGACGAAAGAGGTGGTACCCATATGGTAAGCAGACTGCCGGGTACGACGCTCGAGGCCGATCTCGAGCGCGAAAATGCCGCCGACACACTGCTCAGCTCGATTTTTCTGGCTGGCGGGCTTGTGCTGTCGCAGGTATCGCTGCTGACCGGGCTTGAGCCCTATACCATTCAAAACTGGGTCAAGCGGGGATTTTTACCGCCGCCGGTGCACAAAAAATACAGCCGCCGGCAGGTGTGCCGCCTCTTTATCATCAACATGCTGCGCGACAGTATGCAAATCGACCGGATCTGCCGGCTTTTGTCCTTTGTCAACGGCCGGCTCGACGACGAGGGTGACGACCTGATCGATGATTCGACGCTTTACCTGCACATCGTCGCTCTGGTCTCTCGCTGGGGGGATGACGTCCCCACGGCCGAGCAGCTGCACGCGTGGTGCAGCGAGGTGCTGGCAGACTACGAGGAGCCGTACCCCGGCGCGCGGGCGCGCATTGCCGCTGCGCTTGAGGTCATTTCGACCGCCTATCTGGCATCCTGTCTGCGGCGCAGAGCCGAGCTTCTGCTCGCTCACCTCGATGAATAACATAGAACAGCGCTTTCCTTGCAGACCAAACAGACAAAAAGGGGGATTGCATGATGATCGCATGGTTTGAGTCTCTGACCGTCATCGAGCGTTTCTTTGCGTACGTTGCCATACCGTCGACACTGGTGCTGGCCATTCAAACCATTCTGCTTATTTTCGGCCTGGCTGGGGGCGGCGGAGACGGAGCAGACGAGGGGTTTGACTTCGATTCTGATGGCGAGACCGATTTTGAGCTTGACCTGGACCCGGACATTCCGCACGGCGATAATGTGGCCGAAGCGGCCGACGGCGGGCTGCGTCTTTTTACCGTCCGCGGCTTCATCGCCTTTTTCACCGTCTTTGGCTGGGGCGGACTGGCTCTGCTGCGGGCCAATGTGCCTGTTCTGCCCTCGGTGCTTATCGCCGCAGTGCTCGGCATGGGGTCCATGCTGGTCATGGCGGTCATCTTCAAGCTGTGCATGCGTCTGCAGTCAGACGGAACCATGCGGCTTGAAAACGCCATCGGCCAGAGCGGCAGCGTGTACCTGACCATTCCGCCCGCCCGTCAGGGCCGCGGCAAGGTCGAGGTCATGGTGCAGGAGCAGATGCGCGAGCTCGAAGCCGTTACCGATGACAAAGACCCGCTGCCCACGGGCTGTGAAGTCGTTGTCACCGCGATTTCAGGCCGCAGCACACTGGTCGTGTGCAGAAAATAACTTTGGTTTCATCATATAGATGAAATAAATAAAGGGTGCTTAGTCACCCGCAAAAAAGAGAGGTATGAACATGGAAAGCTTGATCCTGGTATGCGTCATCGTTGTCCTGCTGTTTTCCCTTCTGGTGCTCATCCTGTCGCGGTACAAAAAGTGTCCTTCTGACAAGGTCATGGTCATCTACGGTAAAGTGGGCAGCAACAAAGATGGCTCGGCCCGCAGCGCGCGTTGTATTCACGGCGGCGCAGCCTTTGTCTGGCCGGTCTTTCAGTCTTATGAGTTTCTGGATCTGACTCCCCTGTCCATTTCAGTGGACCTTGAAAATGCACTGTCACGGCAGAATATCCGCATCAACGTACCTTCACGCTTCACTGTCGGCATCTCGACCGAACCCGGCGTCATGCAAAATGCCGCCGAGCGGATGCTCGGCCTCAAGCTGGCTGAGATCCAGGAGCTTGCCAAGGATATCATTCTGGGCCAGCTGCGTCTGGTCATCGCCACCATGGATATTGAAGAAATCAATTCAGACCGCGACAAGTTCCTGGAAGCGGTCTCGCGCAATGTTGAAGGCGAGCTCAAAAAAATCGGTCTGCGCCTTATCAACGTCAACGTGACCGACATTTCCGACGAATCGGGCTACATCGCCGCGCTCGGCAAGGAAGCGGCGGCTAAAGCCATCAACGACGCCAAAAAGAGCGTTGCCGAGAAAGAGCGCGACGGCTCGATTGGTGAGGCTCAGGCCCACCGCGACCAGCGCGTTCAGGTCGCACAGGCCAACTCGCTGGCCATTCAGGGTGAGAACAACGCCCAGGTTGAAATCTCAATGTCCAACGCGACCCGCCGTGAAAAGGAAGCCGAGGCTATGCGCATTGCGACGTCAGCTGAAAAGGTTCAGGCGGCCCGCGCGCTGGAAGAAGCTTACGCTGCCGAGCAAAAGGCAGAAAGTGCCCGCTACGCCCGTGAAAAGGCGACGCAGGAGGCCGACGTTATTGCCAAGACCGAGATTGAAAAGCGCAAAAAAGAGCTCGAGGCCGAGGCTGAAGCCGAGCAAATCCGCCGTCGTGCACGCGGCGAAGCCGACGCCATTCTGGCCAAAATGCAGGCCGAGGCCACTGGTATGCAGGCCATGCTGACCAAACAGGCCGAAGGTCTGCGCGATATCGTCACAGCGGCCGGCGGCAATGCCAACGACGCTCTGCGCCTGATGCTGGCTGACAAGATGGAAAACCTGCTCAAAATCCAGGTCGAAGCCGTCAAAAACATCAAAATCGACAAGGTTACGGTGTGGGACAACGGCGCCAACGGCCAGGACGGCAAGACGGCGACTGCCGGCTTTGTCTCCGGCCTGATGAAGAGCATTCCGCCCATGAACGAGCTGTTCGACATGGCCGGTATGAAGCTGCCCGAATACCTGGGCACCGAAAAGTCCGATGCATCCGAAATCCCCGCAACAGCTGACGCACCGCAGGTCCCCGAGGCTCCCAAAGCTCCCGATGCCCTGGCTGCGGATAAGCCCAAAGCCTGATCTTCCCTTTTCTGCCGGCACGCCGTTTGGCGTGCCGGTTTTTATTTGACTTTTGGCCAGATGCACAATAAAATGGAACATATTCATCATTTTATCCGTCTAACAGACAAAAGGAAGGGGTGGTTTCGTGCGGCAGCTCAGGCTTGGCATTTATTCCGCCGCGCATTGCGCCGTCGATTTTTCCTGTGCACTGCTCATGCTGGGCAGCGTCTGCCTGCGCGGCGACGCTGCGCTGTGCATCCTGCTCTACAACTTCTGCGCCTTTGCCCTGCAGATGCCCATGGGGCTGCTGGCCGACCGGCTGGGCCGCTGCCGGCTGTGGGCTTCGGGCGGATGTCTTCTGGTGCTCGGCGCCTTTTTTCTGCCCCCGACAGCGGCCGCAGTGTGCGGCGGCGTCGGCAACGCCGCCTTTCACATCGGCGGCGGGCTGGACACCCTGAACAGCCATGAAAAGAGTGGGGCGCTCGGCATTTTTGTTTCGCCCGGTGCACTGGGCCTGTTTCTGGGCGGACTGAGCGCATCCTCCCTGCCGCCGGTCGTCGGCGTGGCCGTGTGCGGACTGTCAGCTGCCGCTGTTCTGCTTTTCTGCCGCGGCCCGGAAAACGCCGCCCCTTCGCTGCACGCGGCGGCGCAAAACGGCGTTCCGGCCGCGCTGCTCTGCCTGTTTCTCGTCGTCGTACTGCGCTCAGCGCTGGGGCTGGCCTTTCAATTTCCCTGGAAGGCATCGTTTGCGCTGCCCTTTACCCTGGCTGTTGTTTTGGGCAAGACCTGCGGCGGACTTCTCGCGGACCGCATTGGTCCGCGGCGCACGGCGATTCTCACACTGCTGGCATCTGCCGTGCTCTTTGTCTTTTCCGGCGTGCCGGCACTGGGGCTGGCCGCGGTCTTCCTCTTTAACACCACCATGCCGCTGACCCTGCACGCCGCGTCAAGGCTGCTGCCCGGCGCCAAAGGATTTTCCTTTGGGCTTTTGACCTTTGCCCTGTTTCTCGGCTTTCTTCCCGACTTTTTCGGTCTGGCCCTTCCCCTGCCCGACACCGCCCTGTACGCTGCGGGCGCTTTGCTCTCTCTGCCGCTGCTGCTGGCAGGACTGAAAAAGACATCATGCTGACTTCTTTTGCGCTTTCGCTCGGGCTGACCCTTGTGTTCGAGCTGACTTTTGCCCTTTTATGGGGCCTGCGCCGCCGCGACCTTTTGCTGTGCGCGCTCGTCAATGTGCTGACCAATCCGGTCGTCGTGCTGCTGTATCTGCTCTTTCCTCATCCGGTGGCCACCGCGGTATGGGAATGCACGGCCGCGGCCGTTGAGGGCTGGTACTACCGCCGGTACGGCCAAAATATCCGCACGCCCTGGCTCTTTTCTGTGCTGTGCAACGGCATTTCCTTTTCCCTCGGTCTTGTCATCAATCATTTTCTGTAAGGAGGCCTTTGTATGAAGCGTCTGCCGCCCCTTATTCTCGCCGTCTATCTGCTGCTGACGACCACAGTGTCCGCCGACCTTATCGCCATCGCGCCCAGCGACAGCTTTTATGCCGCGCACATCGACGACTGCCGCTATGAGCCCCATGAGTATGTGACCAACGGGACCGAAGGATATGTCACGCTGTGGTACACACCTGAAATGCAGCGCAAATACGACAACGCGGCCAACGGCCTGACCTTTTCCGGCCCCTATCTCTACACCGCGCCCGACGGAGCCGAATGGATTGCCGTGCAGAGCGAAGACCCCCGGGATTCTTTTGTCTGGGTGCTTCGGTCCGACTGCGCCGAGCTGACTGAAAACGGCACAGCGGCAGACGGCGTCGAGCTCATTCCAGCCGCCGAGCATATCCCCTATGTATTTCGGCTGACCAATCTGACCGTTTTTCTCATCGCCGCGCTGGCCATCGCCACCTGGCTTTTGATTCGCCGGCTGTTTGCGTCCCGCAAAACACAGTAAACAGGAGGAGTCCCTATGAAAAAATCTCTCTGCCGTGTGCTTTCGGTTCTTTTTCTCTGCCTGCTGGCCGCCCCGGCCGTGCATGCGGACAGCATCGTCCTTCCGGACGGAGACCCGTTTTTTGACCGGTATGGCGACGACTGCGAATACCTGCAGCGCACCTATACGGCCAACGGCCCCGATGGCTATGTCTCGCTGTATAAAAGTCCGCTGAGCACCCAGGTGCGCGAAAATATCGCCAACGGCGAGAACCTGTACTGCTCGTCGCTGTACACCGATGCAGACGGCGTCCAGTGGGGCGGCGTATGGCGCAGCACATGGAATGAGAATGACCCGCTGCGCGGCTGGGTCCGGCTGAGCGACTGTGTCGTAGTACCGGATTATCTATCCTTTGCCGCAGCACACGAAAGCGAGTTTTTCCCCTATGACGCCAGCTATAATCAGATGCTGGAAAATGCCGAACGCCTGGTGCTGTGGACCTATCCCGGTTCGGGCACGGTCTCGCAGGAAAACATGGACACCGGATGGTTAGCCGACGGCCCTGAAAGCTACATTTCCCAGTGCTATGAGGACAGTGCCGGCCGCGTGTGGGGATATATCAACTATCTGTACGGCTACCGGCATGTGTGGCTCTGCCTGAGCGACCCGGCAAATACCGGGATTCCCGCCGACCCGGACGTGCTGCCGCCCCAGCCGGAACTCATCCCCCCGGCAGATGAAATCCCATCCCCCGGCCCCAGCATCCCGCTGCTGACCGTCGGCCTGATTGCCGCTTTGGCAGTTCTCACCGCGGTCTTCATCCGCTTTTTCTTCGGTAAGCAGAAAAAGAACGCAAACTGAGCCTTTATTTGCGGCCCGGCAAAAAAGCTTCGCTTTTTGTTCCGTGTTATGGTACAATGTACCTGCTGGGTCGTTTATACTGAAAAGAGGTGGCTTGTTTGCGCAGAACTTCCTCTGGGTGCGGACTGCTCGTCTGCATCTGTCTGACGTCGATGTTCGGTTCCGCCCTGCTTATGTATGCCCTGCTGACGCCCGGCAGCAGCGGACGATGGTTTTTGTTTTTGTGCTCTGCCCTGTGTCTGGGACTGACCGTTTTGGGGCTGTATCTCCTCTCGCTTGCGCGGCAAATGCCGGCGCGCGCCTTTTCGCCCGATGTGGTCGAGCCTTTTCCCGACGCGGCTGTACTGACCTATGACGATATCGAAGCGCGCCTTCGCCGCTATCTGAATGCATATTTTGCTGCCTTCTCCCTGCCGGCGCCCCGCCTGCCCGGCCCGGTCGTTCCGCCGCCGCTTGAAAAGCTGTTCTGGCCCTGCTGGTTCATCGAAGCCATTGAGCGCTATGACGACGCAAAGTTTGGGGCCCTGCTGGCTGCCGACAAATCTGTCATTGATTTTTTATGCGACCGGCTGTTCGCCGTCGGCATGGATGATGCAGACCGCCGCCTGCAATCCTACCGCGCCTCTTCGCCGGCGCAGGATGCCGAGGCTCACGTCTGGTTCCGCTCTCAGGTTCCGCAGCTTAAAGACACGCTGACGCAGTATGTGCGCGACCATATTGAAGACTTTCAACGGCCTGTCACAAAAGGAGGAAATCATGAAGCTGATCGTCCCTGAACATCATGCCAAGGCGTCCGGCCACTACAGCCCCGGCGTTTTATCACACGGCACTCTGTACATTTCCGGCCAGCTGCCCAACGACATCGAAACCGGCGCCCTGCCCGATGGCATCGAGGCACAGACCCGCGCCTGCCTAGACAAGGTCGATGCTGTGCTGCACGCCGCCGGCCTGAGCCGCGACAAGGTCGTCATGTGCCGTGCCTTTATCGCAGACAGCTCGCTGTGGGACCCGGTCAACAGCGTCTATGCGGATTTTTTCGGCGAGCACAAACCCGCCCGCATCATTGTTCCGACCAAAGACCTGCGTCCCGGGCTGCTGGTTGAAATTGAAGCCATCGCCGAGGCCGAAGAAGCCTGATAGCATGAAAAAAGCCGTCCTGCGGACGGCTTTTTTTAATACCAGACGCTGGCCAGCATGGCCCGTCCCCGAGGCTCGGCGGTGACCTGCACACTCTCACCGCTGCAAAGCGTGACCTGCAGGCAACCGCCCGCAGGCAGCACGCAGCCATTGTCCTTCCAGCGCACGGTCAAGGGGTCGACGGCGTAGAACAAATGCGCGCTGTGCTCAAAGGCTGCATCCGATGCCAACCGATGCTCGCCCCTCTGCAAACCGAGCATCTCACCCCTGCATTTGCCCTTGCGCAGCATGAGATTGAAGTCAACGGCGCGGCCCGTGCTGGTCACCGGCGTGCCGCCGTCAAAAGCATAGGGTTGGCAGACTCCGAGCTGTACCTGACGCCCCGCGACGTCAAGGGTCAGCTCGCCGTGCAGGAGAGCAATGATGCGGTCATAATCCGGCAGACTGGTGAAGACCGAGGTCTCGCACTCGACGGTCGCCGAGCTGAGCCGCCACAGAAAATTACGGTCCGCATAGCTGCTCTGGGGCGGCCACAGTGCGATCTCAGCCGTCTGTCCGCCGCTCCAGTGGCTTACCCGCGGGGCGGGCAGAAGAATTGCCTTCATGACTGTCCCCCTCCCAAAACAACACCGATGCTGTCGGTGATGACCAGGTCCGCACGGCCGCTGACGCGAGTCGGCTCACGGTTGATAAGCACCAGCCGGTCGCCGCGGTAGTAATCAACCAGCGCGGCAGCCGGCCAGACGACAAGCGACGTTCCGCCGACAATGAGCATATCGGCATTCATAATGGCCTCGACCGCCCCCTGCAAAACGCCCTGATCGAGCGCCTCTTCGTACAAAACCACATCGGGCTTGATGATTCCCCCGCACGGGCAGCGCGGAACGCCCTCGCTGTTTTTAATGAACTGCGCGTCAAAAAAAGCCCCGCATTTCTGGCAGTGATTGCGATGCACCGAGCCGTGCAGCTCAAAAACCCGCCTGCTTCCGGCCGCCTGATGCAGCCCGTCGATGTTCTGTGTGACGACAGCCGTCAACTTCCCCTCGCGCTCAAGCACGGCCAGGCGCCGGTGCGCGGCGTTGGGCTGCGCGTCCAGCGCCAACATTTTTTCGCGGTAAAACCGGAAAAAGGTCTCAGGCTCGCGAACAAAAAAGCTGTGGCTGAGAATGGTCTCGGGCGGCACGTCATAGCTCTGATGATACAGCCCGTCAACGCTGCGGAAATCTGGAATCCCCGACTCGGTGCTGACGCCGGCGCCGCCAAAAAAGACGATGCGCTCGCTGCGTGCAATCATTTCTTCCAGTCCCTGATTCACAGTCGTCCCTCCAACACATCAATAAACTGGCCAAGCCGTGAAATGCGGATGTCATAGGCCCCCGGCACGTCAGGGCGCGATTCGTCCGGGCAGAACCAGCAGGCGGCGACGCCGGCGTTGCGTGCCCCTTTCATATCGCTCGTCAGGCTGTCACCCAGCAGAATGACACGGCTGCGGTCAACAGGGCCAATCGCATCAAAAACCTTATCAAAGAAAGCAGCCGACGGCTTTTGCACGCCGAGCTCCTGCGACAAAAAAGCGTCCTTGAAGTAAACGTCGAGCCCTGTTGTTTTCAGCCTGCGGCGCTGCACCGCGCCGACGCCGTTGGAAACGATGTAAAGCTGTACCCGCTTTGACGCCTGCTCGAGCATCTGCTGCGCCCCTTCCATGGGGAATGCCTGCTCAGCCAGCGACGCCATATAGCGGTCGTTGACACCGTCCGGCACAGGCCGCTTCAGCGCGTGGAAAAGCTCTTTAAACCGCATTTCCCACAGCTGTGCACGGGTCAGTTCGCCCTGTTCCAGCCGCTTCCACAGGGCGTCGTTGATATTGTGATAAAGCGCCGCCACGCTGTTGTCAAACGGAACGCCAAAGGCTGTCAGCGCGGTTTGCAGCGCGGCGCGCTCGGATTTTCCAAAGTCGAGCAGCGTGTCGTCGACGTCGACAAGCGCAATGGTGTATTTCATGGACATTTCCTCCTGTCTGCTCTCTGTCTGATTATACCACCTGCTGTGTCTCATCGCAAGGCGGCCGGCGCCAGCAAACCAATCGCAATTTCGGGGGTACCGCTTTGTCTTTTTTTGGTGTATAATAAGCTTTGTCTGCATTGACAAGGAGGAGAGAAATTGAAACTGTCAAAAAAGCTGCGCGGGAATCTGATGCTCATTCTCACCGCGTTCATCTGGGGAGTTTCCTTTGTCGCCCAGGCTGTCGGCATGGAGCATGTCGGCCCCTACACCTTTAACGCCAGCCGCTTTCTGATTGGCGGTCTGGTGCTTTTGCCGCTGGTACGGCGCAACCTGCTGCACGCGCGCCGTGAAAACGGCCCCATGACGCCGGCAAATCGCAAAACC
Organism: Candidatus Ventrousia excrementavium; assembly: GCA_018714845.1. Classification (GTDB taxonomy): domain Bacteria; phylum Bacillota; class Clostridia; order Oscillospirales; family Butyricicoccaceae; genus Ventrousia; species Ventrousia excrementavium. The sequence goes on along the minus strand of DVMR01000055.1, from coordinate 5,429 downwards.
ATGCTGCTTGGCGGCCTGTGCTGCGGCCTGGCCATTTTTGTCGCATCGACGCTGCAGCAGTTCGGCGTTCAGACAACTTCGCCGGGCAAGGCCGGCTTCATCACAGCGCTGTACATCGTCATCGTCCCGCTGCTGGGACTGTTCCTGCACAAAAAGCCGCCTGTCCTAGTCTGGCTGGGCGTCGTGCTGGCGACCGGCGGCATGGCTCTTTTGTGCCTGACCGACGGGCTTAGCATGTCGCGCGGCGATTTTCTCGTCTTTTTGTGCGCCATCTGCTTTTCCTTCCACATCCTGATTATCGACTATTTTTCGCCAAAAGCCGACGGCGTTACGCTGTCCTGCATTCAGTTTTTCGTCAGCGGCATTTTATCGCTCATCCTGACCCTGATTTTTGAACAGCCGACGCTGCCGCAGCTGATCGGCGCCTGGCTGCCCATCGCCTATTCCGGCGTTCTTTCCTGCGGCGTTGCCTACACTTTGCAGGTTGTAGCACAAAAGGACACCGACCCTACGGTCGCATCCCTGCTTTTAAGCCTTGAGTCGGTTTTTGCCGTGCTGGGCGGCGGCGTGCTGATGCACCAGTGGCTTTCTGTGCGCGAGCTGATGGGCTGCGCGCTCATGTTCATTGCCATTATTCTGGCCCAGCTCGACCCCCAAAAACTGCGGCGCAGCAAATAAACAAAAAGCGATGGGAATCCCCATCGCTTTTTCTTTTACTGCTGCATAAGCGCCTGCGCCAGCGCCTCGAGCTGCTCGATGTCCCCCGGCTTGACAGCCCCGCGGATCGTGACAACCGGTTCGATCACCGTAATGTCTTTCATCTGGCCCAAAAGCTCTTTCATCGTACGGGCAGCCGACGGCGCCCACGATCCGTTCTCAATGAGCGCCACTGTGCGTTTCTGATAATTCTTGGCCTTGAGATGGTGCAGAAGCTTGTCCATAAACGGCATGGCGCCGCCGTCATAGGACGAAGCAGCCAGCACGACCTTGCCAAACTCAAACGCCCCTTCTACGGCCTCGGCGAAATCGCCGCGTGCAAGGTCGATCATTTCCACCTCAGGGCAGCCCTTTTCCCGCAGGATGCCGGCCAGCTTTTGAGCCGCTTCGGCCGTGTTGCCGTGCAGGCTGGCATAGGCGATGAAAACGCCTTCGGTCTCGGGGGTATAGCTGCTCCAGACGTCATACTTATTCACATAATAACCAAGATTCTCGCTGAGCACGGGGCCGTGCAGCGGGCAGATGACCTGAATGTCCAGCCCTGCCGCTTTTTTCAGCAGCGCCTGGACCTGGCCGCCGTACTTCCCAACAATGTTAAAGTAATAGCGCCGCGCTTCGCAGTCCCAGTCTTCCTGCACATCAAGCGCGCCAAACTTGCCAAACCCGTCGGCGCTGAACAGGACTTTATCGCAGCTGTCATAAGTGACCATGACCTCGGGCCAGTGGACCATGGGCGCCATATAGAAGGTCAGCTCATGCTTTCCCAGGCTGAGCTTATCGCCCTCTTTGACGACCAGCGCACCCGAAAAATCCACGTCAAAATACTGCTGCAGCATAGAAAAGGTTTTGGCGTTGCCGACCAGCTGCGCATGCGGGTATCGCTCAACAAAGGCTTTCAGGCTCGACGCGTGGTCGGGCTCAACGTGCGAAATGACCAGATAATCAGGGGCGCGCCCCTGCAGCACGTCTTCCAGATTGTGCAGGAACTCTTCTTTCTTGTGCGCGTCCACCGTATCCATGACGGCGATCTTGTCGTCCAGAATGACATAAGCGTTGTATGAAATCCCGTTGGGGACGGCGTACTGCCCCTCGAACAGGTCGATCTGATGGTCGTCGACACCGACATAGCGGATATCGCGGGTTATGGTCATTCGGGCATCCCTCCTGCTATGATTGTCGCCGTACTGCGGCGTTCAGCTTTATTATACACGATAATACAGGGTTTGTCACGGTGTTTCTTCTGATTAACCACAGAAATGAGCAATCAAAGTCTTTTACCATATCGATTAAGTGCCCGTGCTTGGTGCCGATTTGCTTGCATTTTGCCTTGTTTGCTGGTATAATAATAAATAATTCCTTTGATATTATCATTAAATTATTTTCATTATGGAGGTGTATTATGAACGCATTTGCCATCCAGGGCCGCATCATTGATGCCGTCAGCGATATCCCTATTGAAAACGGGCTTATCGTCATTCGAGGATCTGATATTGTTTATACCGGTCCGTCTGCCGGATATGAGTTGCCTGATGAATTTGAGGTTATCAATGCCGGCAGCGGTACTATCTTGCCCGGATTGATTGACTGCCATGCGCATTTGTCGGGCAGTGAAGGCAGCGGACCGGACAGCCGTGACCGGCTACTGACAGCAGCATATCACATGGGCCTGCTTCTTGACGCTGGATTTACTACAATTCGCGATATGTCTGGTTTCAGCGGTGCCCTCAAACGCGCTGTCGCGCGCGGCCATCTGCGGGGACCCAATGTCATGGCCGCTGGCAAAGTTCTCAGTCCTTCAGCCGGACATGTGGACCTGGTTCCTCATCTACCGGTAGAGCTGAGTAACCGCTTTGACGATCTGGGCTGTCTGGCTGACGGTGTGGACGGCTGTCTGAAGGCGGTGCGTGAGCAGTTCAGGAACGGCGCTGAGTGCATTAAAATCTGTGCAACCGGCGGTGTTTCATCCGCCATTGACGGTCTGGACGACGTTCAGTTCTCTGACGAGGAAATCGCTGTTATGGTGCAAGAAGCAATGCGACACGGTACCTATGTCTGCGCTCACTGCTCCAATGCTGCAGGGACTTATCAGGCTCTGAAAAACGGCGTTTTGTGCATTGAGCACGGCATTGACCTTGATGATCGTTGTCTGGAACTAATGATCAAAAAACATGTGCCAGTCGTCACGACTCTATATGTATCTAATCTGGTGGCAACTCTGCCTGACTTTCCCGCCTTTATGCGCGAAAAAGGAAGAAAAGCCGCTCAAAGCCATCAAAAAAGCCTACTCCGAGCCCGTGATGCCGGCTTGTGCATCGCCTATGGCACCGATTTTTCCAACTCCCCAAACACCCCTTATCTGGCCAACGGGCTGGAATTCCGCGCCATCGTAAATGCCGGGTTTACTCCAATGGAAGCCATCAAAATCGGCACTATCAACAGTGCCCATGTCGTCAAACGGGCAGAACGCATCGGTTCCCTGGAATGTGGCAAGCAGGCTGATATCATTGTTGTGGACGGCAATCCGTTGCAGGATATTGAAACCCTGACTCATGCCGATCATGTCAAGCTTGTCGTGCAAAACGGTAAAATCGTCAAACACACTTTTTAATGATCCTTTCCAAAAAGGCAGTGGGCACCGTCTTTCAAGCGGTGCCCACTGCTGTTCACTCTCTATTCTTTAACCCTGACAATTATTTCAACTTCTACAGGAATCCCCATCGGCAGTGCACAAACGCCGACCGCTGAGCGTGCATGGCGTCCTCTATCTCCAAAGGCTTGGACTAGAATATCAGATGCGCCATTAATCACAGCGGGCTGCGCCCTAAAATCTGGCGTGCAGTTGACAAATCCCAGAAGTTTGACAATCTGCTCAACTCGGTCCAAGTCCCCCAAGTAGCTTTTCAGCGCACAAATCAAGTTGATTCCGCCTTCACGTGCAGCCGTATAGCCCTGCTCCACAGTCAGATTATCCCCTAGACGACCGACCACGGTAGCTTTTCCATCGCGCACAGGGCCTGCCCCCGACAAAAAGAGCAGATCACCGGCACGCTGCACACTGACATAATTAGCCAACGGCGCAACAGCCTCTTCAATTTTAATCCCCAGTTTCTCTAAATGCTTTTCAACCTGCACATTCATCACTCCTCATTGATAATAAAGCGTCTTAAATCCCGAGTCAAAGTATAAAATGGTTTGCCAAAATAGGTCATGTGCCCTGATTCATAGGCGCGTACCAGTGTGCGCTCTCCAGGGATTTCATACTGCGCCAGGTAATAAGTGACAAAATCCGCGGTCGACTGCAGATCGAACAGTCCGTTGACAAAAAAGACTCGCAGATCTGGCTTTCGCCGCATCAAACGCTCCAGCAAATCCATAGTATTGATGCCGCCGCTTTGATAATCCCAACCCACAGCAATTTCTAAGCTTTTCTGACGATATTGTCTATCAGGCATGAATTTTAGATTATTATACAGATATTTAAAAACGGCTGCAGCGAAAGCGGGGCCGACTGCGGCTGTCTGAGGTTCGTCATTCATATCTCCTGCAGCCTTACGATCTGGGCCCGTAGGCGCCTTGATTCGCGCGTCATAAACACTGACCTCTTCACCTGGACAGACCATTTGGACAAAGTCACGCTCAGAAAAGCGCAGGTGGTTCCTTCGCAAATGGCTTTCCGGCATAGCGGTGAAATATTGCAGCTGCTTTAACGTCTGCTCATATTCAGCCAGCGGCAGCTGACTGCCCCACAACAAAGCTTTTGCGTAGTCGGTATAGGCAAACTGATGTGCCTGCTGCAGATGTTCAGCCAGCGGTGGTTTGTTTTCACGGTGGTGATACCATGCCGCCGCCGCATATGCTTCCATTCTTCGCACACATGGTTCGACATGCAGTTCAGACAACCCCACATTGAACGAGGTGCCCACGCTGATGATTCCCGCCAAGTGAATTGCTTTGGGCAGGACATCAGCCAGAGCTACATTGCGGATGGTCCCGTAACTTTCACCCAGCAGATAGACTGACGCGTCCCAACGGCTGTGCTGGGCAATCCAATTTTCAATCAGGCGTGCAAAGCTTTCAGCATCACCCTGCACACCATAGTACTTGTGTTTGGCCTCTTCCGTCAGCACCTGTGTAAAACCCGTACCGACCGGATCGATCAGGACGATATCACAAATGTCGATTAGAAACTCCTCATTGTCTTGCAGTTCATAAGGAAAGTCAACTAACCCCTCTTCCGGTTCGCCGACCTCGATGCGCCGGGGGCCAAGCAGACCGAAATGTAACCAAGCGCTGTCAGACCCCGGACCGCCGTTGTAGGCAAAGATAATAGGGCGATCGCTTTCTTCAGGCTGCCTGATGTAAGAGTATGTCACCATCGTGGCTTCAATCTCACCGGACGAAGTTCGCAGCGGGAATTCTTCGATTGTTGCCACATAGTCCACTTTATGTCCGCCGGCGACAGCTTGTTGTGCTGTCTTGTACCGCAGCAATTCCTGCATAAATATTCCTCCCTATCGAATAATAAAAGCACGCAGGTCATCGGCCAGCTCGCACGCAGCTTTCTGCCCCAAGTAAGCCATATGCCCCGATTCATAGGCTTTCAGTGAAACGCGGTCCATGGGAAGACCGGCATGGGCCACAACATAATGCGTATATCCAATCGGAGTGCAGGCATCGTAATAACCCACTGAAAACAGCACGCGCAGTTTTTT
>DVMR01000054.1 GCA_018714845.1 Candidatus Ventrousia excrementavium | reverse complement strand
CAAGGTGGAGGTAGCGAGTTCGAGCCTCGTCATCCGCTCCAAAAGAAAGACAGCTGTGAAAACGGCTGTCTTTTTTTGTTGTGAAGAGTGGCTGAAATTCGCTGTGCGGGGAACGGGCAAAGGAATGGGCAGTTTTGCGCTACATATCATTTGAAGCAGACAGGACAGCGCGCAATGAGTTACAATAATGGCAATACAGGAGATGGTCAGAAAATTTCGGAAGTGCAGAGGCGAGCCAGCGCAGGGGGATCGACTACATGAATCTTTCCCCGGCCGGTCGAAATAACACCCTGCTCGCGCAGTGCTGTAAGCCCCCGGGTCAGCTGTGCAAGGCTCAGGCCAAGCAATCCGGCAAGCTCATCCTGTGTTATTGCGATGGCGGGACCGGAAGACGAGGGCTGACAGTCGGTCAGCAGATAGAGCAGGTTGCTGATTTTGACAAGAGACGGGTTGTATTCCTGGTGAACAGTTTCAAAAAGAAAACGGTTGATGTACATGGAGTACCATCCCACGACCTGCTCGCTGAGCGCCGGATTGGCCTGAAGCATGGCTTGAAACTGTGCTTTTGTGAACTCCAGAGCCTGCATTTCAGACAGAGCTGATGTAGTGAGCGAAAGCTCGATTTTGTAATCATTCCGGCGGTAACCGGGAAAAACCGTACCAGCACCGTGAAAACTGATGATTTTTCTGCGGCCGTTCTCGTGATCGGCGTAGTGGATTGCAGCGCCGGAAATGATATAGTGAATTTTTTCATAGGGCTGGCCGGGCTCCCACAGATATTCGCCCTTGTGAAAAACTCGCTTTATGTGCGGCTGCGAGAGAAAATACGGGTAAAACTGCCGGAAATCGCCGGAAAAGAAGTACCGCGGCGTCAACATTATATCACCGTCCCTTTAAGCATTGATGCGGAAGCTGTATTGTGCAACCGCAGCCCCGTTTTTCATCATCGCCGAATGTAAAAGGAGGAAGACATTATGGAGTACAAGTGCAGAATTACAGTTCTTAAGAAAGAATGTTACAGGGATTTGCAGGAAGAATACCTGGCTAATCCCGCAGCGGGCCCCTGCCATCTGTTTGAAGTGGGACAGGAATTTTTAATTGACTCGAAAAGTTATGAAACCATGAATAACGGCAACTTCTGCATGGAAGCCTGGGATGCCATCAACCGGTATGTTTATACCGCGCTCCAGGGCGGATCCATTATGAAGGGCTGGACCCGCGATGCTAAAATGATGATTGCCTGCTGCAACGATGGAACAAGACCCGTAATCTTCAAAATCGAGCGAATTGATATGGAGGAAAACGCATGAAAACCAAAGTAAAGATTACGGTTGTAAAACGGGAGTACTATCAGGACCTGGCGGACAGGTTTCTGGCCAATCCCCAAAAAGGAAAATGCACAATTTTTTCCGAGGGGCAGGAGTTTTTTGTCACTAGGGAAACCTATAATCGCTTCCCCTATGAAAATGATTTCTGCATTCCTGCGTGGGATGCCATCAAAGGCAAGGTCTATGCAGCGCTGCAGGGCGGTAATTTTTACTGGCAAGGCTGGATGAGAAACCCTAAAGAACAAATCCTTTGCTGCGATGACGGTGTGCGTCCGGTCGTTTTCCTGCTGGAACGAATGGATGAGACTGAGTAAAGCATCGTTATGAACGCCCGTCCGGCGCTTCACAGCGGCGAAGGACGGTCCGGGTCTTTTCAGGCGGCCACGGAGCATTTTTGCGGGTGCAGAGCAGCAGAGACCGCACCTGTGCAGGACAGGATGCGCCTTGATTGCCCACGGGGACTTCGACCCAGTCCCCTTCGATGAGGGGCAGGTCGCCGGTCAGGTAAGCGTAAGGATGTTCTTTGCCAGGGAATTTTACCGTACAGTAGCGGAACAGGGTCCCGTCGTCGGGCAGCGGGTCTGCGGGAACCCAGCGCCGCTGGCTGTGGCGCTTGCGGGGTTTTTCTTCCTCTTCTTCTTCCGGCCAGGGGTCTGGCTCAACGCCGTCATGGGGCCAGGGGCTTTCGTCAAGAAGGTCGACCAGCTTTTGATATAAAGCGCGGTCGTTCCGGTCAATGCAGGCCTGAATCAGCCGTTGCTGCTCCAAGCCGGCATAAGCGCTTTGAAAGACCTGATAGGCAAAATGGTCGTCCTGGCGCAGCGCATCCAGAATGAGGTCAATCGACCATTCACTTGTCCATTTGGTTTCAAGCAGCGCAGACAGAACATCTCCCAAGTACCACGATGCCGCACTAGGGGCGCCAAGCTGGGGCTCGGCCGTGTCCAGCAAAAGGCGGAACATCTGCAGAGCAAGCTTGGGGTCGTCACTGGCCACGCGGCTGAGAACGTTGTTCACGAGCAGCTCGTCAAGCTGCTGAGGCGTCCACAGGCGGGTGAGCTGGGGGAAGGCGGCGACCAGAAGGTCGCGGTCTGCGTTCTCGCATTCCGAAGGCGCTTTGCTGCGCACGGCTTCTTCGGCGGCAGCACGGTCGGGGAAAAAGACCCGCTGCCGCAGCGCCGCTTCGGTGCGCGGCGCACTGCGCACCTGCCAATGATGCTCAAAGGCGTTATTCCAGTCGTCGTACCAGGGGTGGAAGCTTTGACCGGTCAGGGTGCTGTGGCATTTGGCCAGAGCGGCAGTCAAATCGAACAGCTCGCCAGGGAACAGGACATCATCCCCATAGGGCGGAAGAGCGTCAATCAGGTGCTGCCAGAAGATACCGCACCGGTCGTCTGTCAGAACAGCTTCGGCGTGGTACAGCGCCCGGCGGCTGGAGACGGCCACATCAACCTGGTCAAAATCACAGGGGGTATCGACGCATTCCAGGATAACGCGGAACAGCTGCTGATAGGGCGTGAATGTATAAGACGAGATGACCATGCCGCCGTGGCGGGTCTGAAACGTCCAATTTCCGCTGCCTATCATGCCGGCCGTCAGCTCAGACATCGCCGTTTTATGCGCCAGATCGACGATTTGCGGGTCATGGGGCGCGATGGCGGCGGCAGATTCCGCCACTTCATTGTAACAGTCGCACAGCAGTCTGGCTCCTGAAAGCAGCCATTTGCGCATCCGCTCGGTCAAAGCGGCTTTTTCACGCCGTTCATCTTCTTCAATCATAAAGCCGTACTTTTCGAAATAGTCGTCAGAATGGCTCATGCACGTCTGTCCTTTCATTGGTCTTTTGCAGCATCATACCACAAAAACTGCGAAATGAAAATATTTTTGCGAAAGGCCTCTTGACATTGCAGAAAAATCCGTTATAATTGCTTGTAAATTGTTTCATATGTCAAATGCAGTGAACAGGATACGGGCCTTTTTCAAACTGCCTTGCAGAGAGTCTCCGGCTGGTGCGAGGGGACAGGCAGGAAAACGGTTCATCACCTGCTAGCAGCTCGGGTAAAAGCCATTGGCAAGTAATCCGGGACGGAAGCTCACCGTTATCAGAGCGCATATTCGAACGGCATGTCTGTACAGAGCAGGACCAGACATGTGCGAGGATGTGGCTGAGGGGCCGGGCAAGCGCCGGCAAAAGAAGTGGTAACGCGGAGGATAAAGCCTTCGTCTTCTTCAGATTATTCTGAAAAAGACGAAGGCTTTTTTGTTTCTGGCACTGTTGATTTATGAAGCAAAAAAACACCTACAGGGAGGAAAACAAAATGAATACTCTGGTTATCCTGCTGATTGCCATCGTGTGCCTGCTGGCAGCATATACGCTGTACGGCCGCTGGCTTGCCAACAAGTGGGGCATTGACCCGCGGGCCAAGACCCCGGCAGTGCTCAAAAACGACGGTCAGGACTATGTGCCGACTAACGGCTGGACGGTGTTCACCCACCAGTTCTCGTCCATTGCGGGGGCATCCCCGGTGACGGGGGCCATTCAGGCCGCGGCTTTTGGGTGGCTGCCGGTGCTGCTGTGGGTTCTGATTGGCGGCGCGTTTTTCGGGGCAGTAGCTGATTTCGGCGCACTGTACGCCAGCGTCAAAAACGAGGGAAAATCCATGGGCCTGCTCATTGAAAAGTACATCGGCAAAACCGGGCGAAAGCTGTTTCTGGTATTCTGCTGGCTGTTTACACTGCTCGTCATCGCGGCGTTTGCTGACATCGTGGCCGATACTTTTAACGCCTACACGGTGACCGACGGCACCGCGGCTTTGTCGGATATGGCGCAGGTCAACGGTGCTGCGGGCTCAATTTCGCTGTTTTTCATGGCCTTTGCCGTGCTCTTTGGACTTTTGCAGAAAAAACTCAGGCTGAGCGGATGGAAAGAAGTCGTGCTGGGGCTTTTATGTACGCTGGCCTCGCTGGCACTGGGCATGGCCATGCCTCTGGTCGCCGGGAAAAGCGCGTGGCTGTATGTCACTTTTGCCTATATCTTCCTGGCGTCTGTCCTGCCCATGTGGTTTTTAAAGCAGCCGCGCGACTATATGACGACCTTTATGTTTGTGGGCATGATTGCGGGAGCGGTGCTCGGCCTTGTGGTGGCCCATCCGACAATGAATTTACCCGTTTACACAGGCTTTTCAAACGCCAGCCTGGGCGATTTGTTCCCCATTTTGTTCGTAACCGTGGCCTGCGGCGCGGTGTCCGGTTTCCACAGCCTCGTTTCGTCGGGTACGTCGTCCAAGACCATTGAAAATGAGAAAGACATGCTCAAGGTCGGTTACGGCGCGATGGTGCTTGAAAGCCTGCTGGCGGTACTGGCCCTGTGTGTCGCGGGCGCCGCGGCATCGGCCGATGGCACGGCCGCGGTTGGCACGCCTTTTCAGATTTTTTCGAGCGGCGTTGCCGGGCTTTTGGAGATGTTCGGCCTGCCGGTTTATGTCGCACAGTGCTTTATGACGATGTGCGTGTCCGCACTGGCCCTGACCAGTCTGGACGCAGTGGCCCGCATCGGGCGAATGTCCTTTCAGGAGATGTTCAGCGTCGACGATATGGCCAACGCCGAGGGGTGGAGAAAGCTGCTGTGCAACAAATACTTCGCAACTGTCGTCACGCTGGCGTTTGGGTATTTGCTGACGCAGGTGGGGTATTCCAATATCTGGCCGCTGTTCGGCAGCGCCAACCAGCTTTTGAGCGCGCTGGTGCTTATCACGCTGTGTGTGTTCCTCAAGGTGACGGGCCGGGAAAACCGGACGCTGTTTCCGCCGCTGCTCATCATGCTTGCCGTCACGTCGACAGCTCTGGTTCAGAGAACGGCGGCCATGGTGCGGGCCTTTGCCGCCGGCACAGGCGTCTTTATGGTTGAGGGTCTGCAGCTGATTGTGGCGGTTTTGCTGATGCTGCTCGGAGTTATCATCGTGTGGACGTCGGGAAAAGAGCTTTTAAAAAGCAGGCGCGGATCAGAGCGCACCAAAGCCTGAACACATGACAAAATCCCCGTGCCAACAGAGACGCGGGGATTTTTAAGCATTTGGATATCAGAAAATAATGCGCAGGGAAAAGAGGCGCTCCTGATTTTCAAAGCAGCATAGGGCACCGTATTTTTTGCAAAACGAGGCAATGGAGCGCGTCCCCAATCCGTGCCCTTTCTGCCCGGATACGGGAAGGCCATTTTCGTCCAAAGGCACAGGAGCGGCACAGAAATTGGAAATTTCCAGAAACAGACTTGGCTGGCCAAGCGCTCTGCAGCGGATGAGCCGGTCTGCTTCCGGCAAAGCCATACAGGCGCTGATGGCGTTTTCCAGGGCATTGGCAATAGTGATAGCCAGTTCAGCTTCCGGAGCAGGCAGGCGCCTGGGCAGGGTAATCTGTGCATCTACGCGAATGCCCTGGCGTTGTGCCTGGTTGAAGTACGAGCAAAAGACGGCATCCAGCATGGGCGGATGACACCAGTGAACAGGCTGCTGCTCATCCAGACGCGACTGGGCGTCACCTATCAGGCTCAGCGCGTTGTGCCGGTCGCCGCGCATCACAAGCTCAGCCGCAGTTTGCAGCCTGTGGCGCAGATCGTGACGCTCTACACGCAGGGATTCCTCGGCTGCGCGGACGGCATCCATACGGCTTTGCAGGGCGGACAGCTGCAGCGACAGGCGATCTGCGCTGTAGACGGCATTCATCCCCTGACGCACACTGAAAAACAGCAGAAAGGTTACCACATAAAAGCCCAGCATCAACAATGAAATTGCCGCTTTGAGCACCGTAGGGCGCAGAGCCTCGCCCGCATAACCGGGAATCAGGTAAATGCTGATAAGGTAGTGAAACGCCAGCATCATGCACATCAGCCACCAGCCGTGGCGAAGCGAGTGCAGAACTTCGAGGTAAAGCGGGCGCAGAAACCGGAGCAAAAGAAAGATTATGAGAGCAGTAAGCATGCCGTAGGCAGCGGCCAGAGCCCAGGGCTGACTGCCGGATATATAAAAAATCAGACCCGCAAAATGCTGGGTCACCAGACAGAAAAACACACCTGACAACAGCTGAAACAGCAGCTGCCACCCGCGGTTGCGGCTGATAAATGCAAGCACAAGCATGCCCGGCACGTGATTGGTCAGGGAGTAAAGCTGCAAAAAAAGCTCTGCGCCTATCATGTTATACAGTACGAAATCCGCAGTCAGCATCAGCATGAGGGCAGCTGCGATAATCAAAAAGGTCTTTTTCAATGTAAAACGGCTTTGGATAAAGAGCAGAGACAGCATCATACCCTGGATGGTGAAAAAGACAAAAACCTCAAAGCTGATCATAAATTGTCAGCTCCGTCCAGCCAGAATTTTCCCCATGCAGCCTTAAGCTCAGGAACGGCCCGGCGGGGAACAGGAATCTGGGCTCCGGTGTCAAGACGCACGAGCTGGCCGCTGATGCCGGTGATATGCTGCAGGTTGAAAACAAAGCTTGGCCCGCACGGACAAAAACGCCTGTCTGCCAGAAGCGGCGCCGCCATCTCTCGAAAAGAACCCCGAATCGTCAGGGAATCGACGGCCTCGCCGTCACAGTAATAACGCATGACCCGCCGCACCCGTTCTGCATATAAAATCTGATCAAACAGCAGACGCCGCGTCCCGCCATGCACCGGAATGATGATTCCCTCAGAGCGTTGACGGAAAAGCTTTTTGACGGCATCATCTAAAACAGCGAACAGTTTGTCCCGGCCAACCGGCTTGAGCAGGTAAAAAAAGGCCTGGGTTTCGTAGCTGTCCGCGGCAAAATCGTTAGATGTGGTGAGATAGATAATTTCACCGCCGCTGCCCAGCTCGCGCAGGCGCATCCCGGTCTCAATACCGTTAAGGTCAGGCATGATGATGTCCAGTATATAAAGGTCAAAACCGCTCCGCGCCTTTGCGGCAGCGAGCAGCTCCTGACCGCTTCTAAAAGCGGCCACATGCCCAGAAAGAGACGGTCGCTGCTGCAGATATGCCTGCAGAGCATCCGCCGCCTTGAGCAGCTGGTCAGGCTCATCGTCACAGATGGCTATTGTCAGCACAGTGAAACTCCTTTAAACACAGTTTGTTTTGCAAAATACACCGGACAGACATGTAAGAGACTGAAACAATGTATCAAAATAAAGATACCATGAGACGGCCGGAGCGTCAAGCGGCTGATGCCGGCGGATCTGTGCTGCAAAGTGCGGCTGAGCCATACCGGGCACATATGTGCCACGGAAACAAAAATCTTAAAGTGGTAGCTGACACCCATCGCTCCGGTGGGAGGGAACCTTTTCATTTTTCCGGCGTCTAATAATTATTCTGATAAAGGGAGCGATTTTTCGTGAAGCTGCGCTGGATCAAACTCGCTGTACCAGCTTTGCTGGCGGCTATGCTGGCTGGCTGTGCATCTGCACAGACACAGGATGACGGACAGGGAACAGACGATGGCTTGGGGGAAAGTACACCGGACATCGCGGTGGCTGAAGAAATGGATATCACGCTGTACCTGCCCAATGAAACAGCCGACGGCTTTGAAGAGGTGACCGAGACGGTGAAGGCCCAGCCGCAGGGCATTGTCGACGCGCTGATTGCACACGAGGCACTGCCGGCCGATGTCGTGGTCAACAGCTTTGAATTGGACAACAACGGCACCGAAACACAGGAAGGTGATGTGGTCAGTTATGCAGTCGGCGACACGCTGCACATTGACCTTGATTTGTCGGCCGAGTTTGCCGAAGGCCTGAACGGCATGGGAAGCACCGGTGAGGGCATGATGCTGGGCAGCCTGGTCAATACCCTGCTCTCGGCGTACAACGCCGACACCATCACTGTCACCTGCGACGGTGCGGTGCTTGAAACAGGCCACAATGTTTACGATGAACCGCTGAGCTTCATGCAGGTGTCGCAATAGACGAAAAGCCGGGGACCAATGGTCCCCGGCTTTTCTCAACGGATGGGAACTATATGGAGTTTGGGAAGGTCAGGATAAAAGCGCGCTTTCCAGGTCCTGCAGCATGATATCCAGCGCTGTAATGCCGCCCTCGGCAGTGTACCATACAGCGGGATTTGCAAGATAGACGATGTGGCCGTCCTGATAGGCGCGGGTGCTCATGACCAGCTCGTTTTCCATAATTTCCTGAGCCAGCTGAGCGCCTTCGGTCTGAATAGCGGCATCGCGGTCCATGACAAAGATGTAATCGGGGTCTTTTTCCACAATGAACTCAAAAGATGCTTCGTTGCCGTGGGTAGAAGTGTCGATATCAGCATCAACGCCGATGTTGTCAAAGCCGATTTCACGGCCAATCATCGAGCAGCGGCCGTCGTTGCCCAGGACATTGAAGCCGCCGCTGGTCACCATGCCGACAATAGCCGTCTGGCCAGAGGCCGCCTCAGCCAGTGCAGCGATACGCTCATCAAAGTCAGCCATCAGGGAATCGACCTGGTCTTCAAGGCCAAACATGGAAGCGATGATGCCGGCGTTTTTGCGCACGCTCTCGACGACGCCCAGCTCGGTGTCAGTGGACAGGTAGACGACCGGGGCGATTTCGCTCAGCGCGTCATAAGAGGAGGACAGGCGTCCGCCGATAAAGATGACGTCGGGCTCACATGACATGACTGCCTCGAGGTCAGCTTCTTTGATTGTGCCAAGATTGGGAATATCTTCATTGATGTAGCCCTGCAGATAGCTGAGCGAGGTCTGCGCTGTGCCGACAACACGGTCGCCGACTCCCAATGCATCCAGAATATCCAGAGAGGCCATATCCAGAATAGCGATGCGCTGTGGGTCATAGGGAACCTCAAGGTCAGCCTCTTTCTGGCTGGCGTTCAGGCTTTTGATGGTGATTGTTTCGGGAGCCTGCGCATCAGCCTGACTGCCGCTGTCAGAAGGCGTATCTGAACTGCCGGCAGTGGATGTATCTGTATTGCTGGCGCTGTCAGGATTGCCTGTCGTGGCATCGGAGCAGGCGGCAAGAGCCAGGCTGAGGACCAGAACCATTACAAGGGATAAAAGCTTTTTCATCAGTCGTTTCTCCTTTATATGATTGTAAAATGGGCTAATAGTAAATGGACAGGGGCTTGCCCTCAATCTTTAAAATCTCAAAGTCGACCCGGTAGATCTGGGACAGAACTTCTTTGGTCATCACCTCCTCAACAGTGCCGAACTTGGCGATTTTGCCATCTGCAAAAGCGCAGATGTAGTCAGAGTAAAAGGCTGCATAATTGATTTCATGCAGCACCAAAATCACCGTCTTGCCCAGCTCGTCGCACAGCCGACGGACGATTTTCATCATGTTTGTAGCGTGATAAATATCCAGATTGTTGGTGGGCTCATCGAGCAGCACAAACTCGGTATCCTGTGCGATGACCATGGCAATCATCGCCCGCTGGCGCTGACCGCCTGACAGCT
The DNA here is from genome assembly GCA_018714845.1 of Candidatus Ventrousia excrementavium. GTDB lineage: Bacteria > Bacillota > Clostridia > Oscillospirales > Butyricicoccaceae > Ventrousia > Ventrousia excrementavium. The sequence continues at coordinate 961 of DVMR01000054.1, read as the reverse complement.
CGTCGATAAAGCGGTCCTCGAACTCCTCAAGCTCCATGTACGCAATGGCGCGGTCAATGGCCGCTTCGTCTTCAGCTGTGTTTCGGCCGCCGGAATAGGGAAAACGGCCGAAAGAGACCAGCTCGCGTACAGTGAGCTTCATCTGAATCTGGTTGCTTTGGGTGAGAATGGCAAGCTTTTTGGCCAGCTCTTTGCTTTTCCACTTGGTTATGTCCTGACCGTCAAAGTCAACAAGGCCTTCGTCGCGTGCAATGAGCCGCGAGATAATGCCCATAACGGTCGATTTACCGGCGCCGTTGGGACCGATAAGCGACAGCACTTTGCCGCGCGGAATGGAAAAACTGACGCCATCGACCACGGTTTTGCCGTCGTATTGTTTGGTCAGCTGCTTAACATGCATTGGTCAGACCCTCCTTTTGGTCAGCAGCAGGTAAAGGAAATAGATTCCGCCGCCCACCGTGATGAACACGCTGATGGGGATAGAGTAGGTATAAACGTGCTCGACAATGACCTGACCGGCCACCAGGATAATCATGCCGAACAATACAGAGCCCAGAACCAGCTGACTGTGGCGATAGGTCTTAAGCAGCTGACGGGACAGGTTGGCAATGATAAGCCCCATGAACGAAATGGGGCCGACCACGGCGGTCGCCACGGCAATGGCCAGCGTGACGCCCAAAAGAAGCCGGCGAATACTGCGGTCATAGTCCACGCCCAGATTGATGGCCTGGGCCTTGCCCAGGGTCAGGACATCGAGCAGAGCAAGGTCCCGGCGCAGAACAAAGATGATGACTGCAAGCAGTGCGATTGAAAAGACGATAATTTCAGAGTTGACATTGCTGAAGCTGGCGACCAGCGTTGCGAGCAGGGTGTCGTATTCGTTGGGGTCCATGACGCGGGTCAGCGTTGACTGGATGCTTCCGAAAAAGGATGTGAGCACTGTGCCAATCAGCAGAACATA
>DVMR01000053.1 GCA_018714845.1 Candidatus Ventrousia excrementavium | reverse complement strand
CAAAAAATGAAGCCCGTTTGGAAAAGGCAGTCGCCCGCGCGCGTGAAAACAACATTGTCATCCCGACGTTTGCGCAGATGAAAGACCCCTCGCTCGTCCCGGAGAAAATTCGCGAGCGGATGACGCGTGTTGGCCTGTGGGATTTTGACCCGGTCAACCTGTTCCGCATCACCTGGAAAAACGAGCAGAAAGAGAGCGGCGGGCTGTACGGGGGCGTCAATTTTATCGAGCTTCCCCAGAGCCTGACCGGCGTGAAAGCGCGTATCATCGCCCTGACGGGCAAGTGGTTTCCCACTGGCTGCCATAAGGTCGGCGCGTCCTTTGGCTGTCTGGTGCCGCGGCTGATCACCGGCCAGTTTGATCCGACCTATCACAAGGCGGTCTGGCCGTCGACCGGCAATTACTGCCGCGGCGGGGCCTTTAACTCCCGGCTTCTGGCCTGCCAGTCGGTCGCCATTCTGCCGGCCGGCATGAGCCGCGAACGCTTTGAATGGCTGTCGCAGGTCGCGGGCGAGGTCATCGCCACGCCGGGCTGCGAGTCCAACGTCAAAGAGATTTTTGACAAGACCTGGGAGCTGCGCCGCACTCGTGACGATGTCGTCATTTTCAACCAGTTTGAAGAGCTGGGCAATCATTTATGGCATTATCATGTCACAGGCAGCGCCATCGCCGAGGCGTTTGAAAGCATCCGCGGCGAAAAAGGCCGGCTGGCCGGCGTCTGTCTGACATCGGGCTCGGCGGGTACGCTGGGCTCGGCCGATTACTTAAAGGAGCGGTACCCCGGCTGTAAGCTGGCGGTCGGCGAGGCGCTTCAGTGCCCGACGCTGCTGGAAAACGGCTTTGGCGACCACCGCATTGAGGGTATCGGCGACAAGCATGTGCCCTGGATTCACAACGTCAAAAACACCGATATGGTCATTGACATTGACGATGACGACAGCCAGAATCTGCTGCGGCTGTTCAACGAGCCGCAGGGCCGTGAATTCCTTGTCAACGAGGTCGGCGTCGCGCCTGAGCTTGTCGAAAAGCTGGGGCTTTTGGGCATTTCGGGCATTGCCAACGTGCTGTGCTGCATCAAAATGGCCTGGTATTATGAGCTGACGGAAAATGACGTCGTCGCCACTGTGCTGACCGATTCGGCCGAGATGTACGGCTCGCGCATTGACGAGCTGCGCGAGCAGAACGGCGCGTACAACGCGCTGGCGGCCTGCCGCGACTTTTATCAGCACCTGGCGTCGATCCGCACCGACCATATGCTCGAGCTGAATTATCAGGGCAAAAAGCGCATCCACAACCTGAAGTATTACACCTGGGTTGAGCAGCAGGGCCGCAGTGTGCAGGAGCTCAACGACCAGTGGTACGACGACAGCTACTGGACGTCGGTCCATGCGCAGGCGCAGGAAATTGACCGCCTTATTGATGAGTTCAACGAACGCACAGGCGTATTGAAAAAGCTGTAAAATATTTCCGTTTTATTTGCCTGTCAATCCCTGAAAGGCCGCTCCCAAAAGGCGGCCTTTTGCCTTGTCCGGTGGGGCTTTGAGGGCATTTGGAGCCCTTGCGGCAGGCGGGCTTGAAGAGATTGAAACCACAATATATTGTGGGTGTTCGACAAGGCGGGCACAAAAATACGCAGGGCAACATCCACAAAAATACGAGCGTAAGTTTAGAGAGTCTTTTCGGGTTCTATCATTGACGAAACAAGATATTGTGGTTATAATATTCATGCACACTACATCGGCCAGTCGGTTGGGGGTGCGGCAGGGGCGCAGGCCCCTTTATTTCAGTCTGACGGAGGTACAAGCATGTTCCAGACCATCACAAAGCGGGACGGACGCGAGGTCCCTTACGATATCGAGAAGATTGCTGTGGCCATCAACAAGGCGATGGAGGCCTCGGGCCGCCGCACCGCCGGTGAAGAGAGCCGCCGCCTGGCCTCCGTTGTTGAGGAGCGGCTGGCTGCCCAGTTCGGGGACCGGTCCCCGGGCGTTGAGGACATTCAGGACGTCGTCGAGGTTGTGCTGATGGATAACGGCTACGCCATGGTGTCCAAAAAGTACATTTTGTACCGCGCACAGCGCAGCCGCGCCCGTGAAATGAACACCAACCTGATGCGCATTTACAATGAGATTACCTTTGCTGACGCCGAGGACAGCGACTTAAAGCGTGACAACGCCAATGTCGACGGCGACACCGCCATGGGCACCATGCTCAAGTACGGCTCTGAAGGCGCCAAGGACTTTTACGAAAAATACATCCTGTCTCCCGAGCAGTCGCGCGCCCACCGCGAGGGTGACATTCACATTCATGACTTTGACTTTTACACGCTGACGACGACCTGCTGCCAGATCGATCTTGAAAAGCTGTTCAGCGGCGGGTTTTCCAATGGGCACGGCTTTCTGCGCGAGCCCAACGACATCATCTCTTACGGTGCGCTGGCCTGCATCGCCATTCAGGCCAACCAGAACGACCAGCACGGCGGGCAGAGCATCCCCAATTTTGACTATGCGCTGTCCAAGGGCGTCATGAAGACTTTTCGCCGGCTGTACGCCGCCAATTTTTCCAAGGCCGCAGTGCTGATGCAGCCCGAGCTGATGGACCGTCAGGCGGACATCCGCCACGCCTTTAAAGAGCTGTGGAAGGCGGGCAAGCCCTTCCCCCGTATTGAGATGACCGACGATTTCCGTGCCTGCGAGGAGGAAATCGCCAAAGAGTTTGGCCTGCGCGACGACGTCTTTGCCGGCGCGCGTGAGTTTGCCTATAAAAACGCCCTGACCGAGACCGACAAGACCACCTTCCAGGCGATGGAGGCGCTGGTGCACAACCTCAACACCATGCACTCGCGCGCCGGCTCGCAGACGCCGTTTTCATCCATCAACTACGGTCTTGACACCTCGCCTGAGGGCCGCATGGTCATCAAAAATGTTCTGCTGGCCACTGAGGCCGGCCTGGGGCACGGCGAGACCCCTATTTTCCCCATCCAGATTTTCCGCATCAAAGAGGGCATCAGCTATAATCCGGGCGACCCCAACTACGACCTCTTCAAGCTGGCCTGCCGCGTCAGTGCCAAGCGGCTGTTCCCCAACTTCTCGTTCATTGACGCGCCCTTTAACCTGCAATACTACAAACCCGGCCACCCCGAGACCGAGATTTCGTACATGGGCTGCCGCACCCGCGTCATGGGCAATGTCTACGACCCTGACCGTGAGATCAGCTTTGGCCGCGGCAATCTGTCCTTTACATCCATCAACCTGCCGCGCATCGCCATTAAGAGCCGGGGCAACATCGACTGGTTCTTTGAAGAGCTCGAGCGCAAGATGGACCTGGCCACAAAGCAGCTGCTCGACCGTTACCACATCATTGCACGCAAAAAAATGCGCAACTTCCCCTTCCTGATGGGGCAGGGTGTGTGGATTGATTCGGAAAAGCTGGGGCCTGACGACACAGTTGGCGAGATTTTAAAGCACGGTACGCTGTCTGTCGGCTTCATCGGCCTGGCCGAAACGCTGGTCGCCCTGACGGGCAAGCACCACGGCGAATCGCAGGAATCGCGCAACCTGGGCTTGGATATTGTCAGCTTCATGCGCGACTATCTCGACCGCCTGAGCCAGCAGGAGCATCTGAACTTCACGCTGCTGGCCACGCCGGCTGAGGGCCTGTCCGGCCGGTTCATCCGCATGGACAAAAAGAAGTTCGGCATCATTCCCGGCGTCACGGACCGCGATTATTACACCAACAGCTTCCATGTGCCGGTTTACTTCCCCATTTCGGCCTTTGAAAAAATCCAGATTGAGGCGCCGTATCACGCCCTGACCAATGCCGGACACATCACCTATGTCGAGCTGGACGGCGATCCGACCCAGAATCTCGAGGCTTTTGAGCGCGTGGTGCGCTGCATGCACGATGCCGGCGTGGGCTACGGCTCGATCAACCACCCGGTCGACCGCGACCCGGTGTGCGGCTACACCGGCATCATCGGCGACGAATGTCCCTGCTGCGGCCGCCGTGAGGACGAGCCCGGTCCCAAAATAGAGCGTATCCGCCGCATCACCGGCTACCTGGTCGGCACGCTCGACCGGTTCAACGACGCCAAGCGGGCGGAGGAACGTGACCGTGTCAAGCACAGTGTCTGACGTCATCCATGTGGCCGGGGTCATCGGCGATTCCATCACCGACGGCCCGGGTATCCGCATGACGGTTTTTGTGCAGGGCTGCCCGCACCACTGCCCGGGCTGCCACAATCCCGAGACCCATCCGTTTGAGGGGGGCGAGGCGCGCACAGCGCAGGAGCTTTTGCAAAAGCTGGACAAAAACCCCCTGCTGTCCGGTGTGACGCTGTCAGGCGGCGAGCCGTTCTGTCAGGCAGAGGCGCTTTTGCCGCTGGCTGAGGGGGTGCGCGCGCGCGGGCTGGAGCTGGCTGCGTACAGCGGCTGGACCTATGAGCAGCTGCTGGAGCAGGGCGGCGATAAGGAAGCGCTTTTGCGGCTGTGTCATGTACTGGTCGACGGTCCCTTTGTGCTGGCCGAGCGCAGTCTGTCGCTGCGGTTTCGCGGCTCGAAAAACCAGCGCATTATCGACGTGCAGCGTTCGCTGGCTGAGGGCCATGTCGTCCTGATGCAGGACGGCCGCTGGCAGTAAAAAAAGAATTGCAAGAAAGCGCAATAAAATCGTGCGGCTTACTCGCCGCACGATTGTTTTTTATACCAGCTTCGTGATAAAATGGTAAAGCAAACTACCAAAGTCAGGAGAGGATGCGCATGAAAGAATATCAGATTGCCGTCATTGGCGGCGACGGAATCGGGCCCGAGGTCGCACGCGAGGGCGTTAAAATTTTGCAGCGTGCCGCAGCGCTCGACGGCGGATTTTCCTTTGCCTTTACCGGGCTGCCCTGGGGCTGTGCTTATTATCATCAGACCGGCCGCATGATGCCCGCAGACGGACTTGAGCAGCTGCGGCGGTTTGACGCCATCTTTCTCGGCGCGGTCGGCGACCCGTCGGTACCCGATAATGTCTCACTGCACGGGCTGCTGCTCGCCATCCGCCGCGGCTTTGACCAATATGTCAACCTGCGTCCTATCAAGCTGCTGCACGGGGCCGAGACCCCGCTCAAAAATGTCCGGCGAGAGGACATTGACATGACCTTTATCCGCGAAAACAGCGAAGGCGAGTACGCCGGCCTGGGCGGCCGAATGTATGAGGGGCAGGAGCATGAGTTCGTCACCCAGACCGGCGTGTTTTCCCGCCGCGGCACAAGCCGTATCATCCGGTATGCCTACGAGCTGGCGCGGACACAGAAAAAGAGCCTGACCAGCATCAGCAAGAGCAATGCGCTCAATTATTCCATGGTCTACTGGGACGAGCTTTTTCACGAGATCGGCCGCGAGTATCCCGACGTGCCGACCAAGACTCTGCTCGTCGACGCGGCCAGCATGCTGATGGTCACCCATCCCGAGCGGTTTGAAATTGTCGTGGCTTCCAATCTGTTTGGCGACATTCTGACCGACCTGGGCGCCGCTATCGCCGGCGGCATCGGCCTTGCCGCAGGCGCGAACCTCAACCCCGAGCGCCGGTTCCCGTCGATGTTTGAGCCCATCCACGGCTCGGCGCCCGACATCGCCGGCAAGGGCGTAGCCAACCCCATGGCCGCCATCTGGTCGGCCAGCCAGATTCTGGACTTTTTCGGCCATCAGGACTGGGGCGCGCGCGTCCTGACCGCTATGGAGACTGTTTTGCAGCAAAAGCAGGCCCTGACGCCCGACATGGGCGGCAGTGCGTCGACTGCTCAGGTCGGCGACGCTGTGGCCAATGCACTCGGACAATAAAGAAAGGATGAGCGAGCATGTTCAACATTATTTTGGCGCAGTTCAAGCATGAGACCAACACTTTTTCCAGCAAAAAGACCGACTTTGAATGCTTCCGCAGCCGCGAGTATGTTGAAGGAGAAGAAATCCTGTCTTACTACGCGGGCACCCGGAGCGAAATGGGCGGATTTCTCGACGTGCTGGCCGGGGAAAAGGATGTGCATCTTGTGCCGTCAGTGGCGGCCAACGCCATTCCGGCCGGTCCGGTGACGGCCGATATGTGGCAGCGCATCCGCGATATGGTGCTTGCGACCATCCGAGAGACCAACCGGGTCGACGCTGTACTTTTGTGCCTGCACGGCGCTATGGTCACCGAGCTGAGCGAGGACGGCGAAGGTGATCTGATCGAAGAGATTCGCGCCGCTGTGGGACCGCAGGTCCCCATCATGGCCACGCTGGACCTGCACGCCAACATCACACAGAAAATGCTCACAAACTGTGATGTTTTCTGCCCCTACCGCGGCTATCCCCACGCTGATTTGTACGAACGCGGTCTGGAAGCAGCCGGTATTTTGCTGCGCACCCTGCGCGGTGAGATCAAGCCGGTCATGCGCTGGGCCAAGCAGCCCTTCCTGTTGGCTGCCGTGCCGACCGCCATGCCTGTCATGAACAAGCATGTCAAGCGCGCGGCGTCCTTTGAGCAGCAGCCGGGTGTGCTGTCGGTGTCCATTGGCCACGGCTTTTTCTGCGCAGATATTGAGGAAGCCGGCCTGACGACCATCGCCGTCACTGACAATGACCCCGACCGTGCGCAGGAAATTGCCAATGCGCTGGCCGACGGCATCTGGGCTGACCGTAGCCTTTTGCAGCGCCGGTTCTATACGCCGGAAGAGGCCATCGCGCAGGCGGAACGCGAACAGTCCTGGCCGGTCATTTTTGCCGATGTGGCCGACAACCCGGGCGGCGGTTCGACAGGCGACGGCACCCACCTGCTGCGCGCCATGCTCAATGCGGGCGTCAAAGACGCCGCCGTCGCTCTTATCTGCGACCCGGAATCGGTTGCCGCGGCCGCGCGGGCCGGCGCGGGCAACACCGTCCACCTGTGGCTGGGCGGCAAGCAGTGCCCTGAAATCCTGGGCGGACCTATTGAGTGCGACGCTTATGTCAAGCTGCTGCACGACGGCAAATACATCAACGATGGCCCCATGGGCGGCGGGATGCCCATGGACCTGCAGAAATCAGCGGTTCTGGTCGTCGACGGCATTGAAGTCATTGTGACGTGCAACGTCACCCAGCCGTATGACGTGCAGATTTTCCGCTCGCACGGCATTGAGCCCCTGCGGCGGAAGATTATTGTCGTCAAGTCGGCGGTACACTTCCGCGCGGCCTTCGAGCCGCTGGCCCAAAAAGTCTATGACATCGAGTGCCCCGGACTGATGCCGCAGAATCCCAAGACCATGACCTATACCCATCTCCGCCGTCCCATCTATCCGCTCGACGAAATCTAAGAACACCGCATAGGCTGATGGTGGGAGGGATTGCATGAACACCATCAGCCTGTGTATGATTGTCCGCGATGAAGAGCAGACGCTGGAGCGCTGTCTGCGTTCGGCTGCCCCGATTGCTGACGAAATCATACTGGTCGACACGGGTTCTGTCGACAAAACCGTAGAAATTGCTGAAAAATATACAAACAGGATTTATCATTTCGCGTGGATCGACGATTTTGCCGCAGCGCGCAACGCGTCCTTTGACAGGGCGCAGTGCGATTACTGTCTGTGGCTGGACGCCGACGATGTGCTGCCCGAGGCCAGTGTGCGCGAAATCGAGCGTTTAAAGCGCGAAATGGAGCCGGATACCGACATCGTCATGATGCCTTATCATACGGCGTTTGACGAGGATGGAGCGCCGGTTTTCACCTATTATCGCGAGCGGCTGATTCGCCGGGCCGCCGGAATGCGGTGGGTCGGCGCTGTGCACGAGGTCATTGTGCCGCAAGGGAAAATCCTTTACAGCACAGCTGCTGTCGAGCATCACAAGCTCAAGCCGGCTGAGCCGGGGCGTAACCGCCGTATCTTTGAGCGCATGCTCGAGCGCGGGGATGTCCTGGATGCGCGTCAGCGCTTTTACTATGCGCGCGAACTGCGCGAGGCCGGGGAAACAGCGCGTGCAGCGGCTATTTTTGAGCAGTTGATTGACCGCAGAGAGGGCTGGACGCCCAATCTGATTGACGCCTGCGGGCAGCTGTGTGACTGTTACGCCGCGCAGGGAGAACGCCAGAAGGCGCTGCTGGCCCTGCTGCGTGCGCTCAGCTTTGGCCCGCCCCGGGCCGAGCTGTGCTGTCGTCTTGGGGCGTGGTTTTTGGATGAAAACCAGCTGGAAACAGCGGTTTTCTGGTATAAGACAGCCCTTGAGCGCCCGGCGGACGACCGCTCAGGGGGCTTTGTCAATCCCGACTGCCGCGGGTTCATTCCTTTGATGCAGCTGTGTGTCTGTTATGACCGAATGGGGGACCATCGCGAAGCTGCGCGCTACAATGAACTGGCCGGTGCGATGAAACCGTTGTCGCCGGCGTATTTGTATAACCGGCAATACTTTGCAGATAAAGGGCTATAAAGGAAATTGACATTACGCAAAAGCGGCGGACCTGCGGCCGGACGAATCGGGCGCGGGAGAAAGGATGTTTCTGAATGAGAATACTGATTGCGCCCGATTCGTTTAAGGGCAGCGCGTCGTCACGGGAATTGTGCGAAATGATTGAAAGGGCACTGCTGCGCCGCGCGCCTCATGCTGAAATCATCAGGCTGCCCATGGCAGACGGCGGCGAGGGCACGGTTGAGGCACTGGTGCTGGCCAGCAAAGGGCGTTTTTGCACCCGGACGGTGTCGGGACCGCTGCTTGAACCGCGTGAGGCGGTTTTTGGCGTGCTGGGCGACGGAAAAACGGCTGTCATCGAGATGGCGGCCGCGTCGGGTCTGCCCTTTGTGCCGCGCGAAAAACGCGACCCATTCCGCACGACCAGTGCCGGAACCGGCCAGCTTATCGCCGCCGCGCTCGACGAGGGCTGCGACCATGTGATAATGGGCATCGGCGGCAGCGCGACCAACGATGGCGGCGCTGGGATGCTGCAGGCGCTGGGCTTTGGCCTGCTCGACCGGGCCGGACAGCCGATTGCCCCCGGAGCCAGCGGTGTGTCAGAGCTCGCGCGCATTGAAACAACGGCCGCTGACCCGCGTCTGCGCACCTGCCGCTTTACAGTGGCCTGCGACGTTGACAGTCCGCTGTGCGGACCGCGGGGAGCATCGGCCGTATTTGGTCCGCAAAAGGGGGCCAGGCCCCAGGACGTGCCGGTGCTCGACGCTGTTCTGGCGCGGTTCGGCAGCCTGCTTGAGCAGACTGCGGGCCGAAACGTCGTCAATGTGCCGGGCGCGGGGGCGGCAGGCGGTATGGGCGCTGCACTCATGGCCTTGCTGGGGGCTGAGCTGCGCCCCGGCTTTGCCATTGTCAACGAGGTGACGGGGTATGAACGGCTGCTGCAAACCGGCGGGATTGACCTGGTCATCACCGGCGAGGGACAGATGAACGCCCAGTCGCTCATGGGCAAGCTGCCTGTTGAGGCGGCCAGGCTGGCAAAAAAATATGGCGTGCGCTGCGTTGCCATTGTCGGCAGCCGGGGCGAAGGAGCTGAGCACGCTGAGCAGTGCGGCTTTTCGTCGGTGTATGAGCTGATGACCGAAGGCATGACGCTGGAATACTCCATGACGCATACTGCCGAGCTTGTGGAGCAGGCTGTAAAGCAGATAGACCTGACAGGCGGACAGGTATAGTGCGCGGCCCATGCGGACGCAGTGAAAAGCAATTCAGACATTCCGGGTTTCAGCCCAAATGCCATCCAATAGGGTGTGCTGTTCAGAAAATTCGGAATAAAACGGGAAAACAGCCGTGGCCAGATGGCCACGGCTGTTTAAAACGTAAAATATTATGCTTTACCAGTTGAACCACTCGCCGCGCATCAGGTCACGCGCGTCGCGGGTCAGGGGAATCAGGTCGGTCTTGTTCCACAGTGACACATCGAACTTGCGGTTGAGAGCGCCGAAATGGCGCAGACCAAGCGCAATGCGGTTGAGGTACGAGAAAACACCGATGGCGCCGGGGGCAAAGCCGTCGGCCTGCTTGCCGTACAAAGCGCGCAGCTCGGGCAGGTCGGCGAAGATTTCCTGCACAGTTGAGCCGTATTTCTGCAGGTGGGGCGGGACCTGGCCCTGGGCGATGAGCTCACCCACTTTTTTGGCGCTCATGGCGGCCGCCATGCTGGCGCGGCACAGTCCGACAGCAGTGACATAGGGGGCGCCAAAGGCGAGCGCCTTGAAAACCTGGTCCTCGGTAGCGAAGCCGCCGGTCACTGTAATGGCCGGCAGGGTCAGACCCTCGGCAGTCAGCTTTTTACAGGCTGTGACAATGGCGGCTTCCATGCAGACGGTGGGCAGAGCCCATTCGTTCATCATTTTGCACGGACTGTAGCCCGAGCCGCCGCCTGCGCCGTCAAAGGTCACCATATCGACGTCTGCCAGACAGGCGATGCGCAGAACGTGCTCAAGGTCAGCGGGGTCGTAGCCCGCCATTTTGAAGTAAACGTTTTTCAGGCCCATTTGCCGCAGCTCGCGCACGCGCGGGACGAAATAGGTCTCATCCCACATGGGCAGGCGGCCATAGGTGTAAAAGTTGGGGCACACGCCGTCAGCATAGGCTTTCTGCACGGCAGGGTCTGACGGGTCGGGATGGACCAGCGCGCCGGCGGCCTGCTTTTTGAGGGCACCGTCGAGTCCGCCGCTCACGGTTTGTACCGGCTGGGTCCCCTTGGCCGATTGGCCAAACTTGAACTCGAGCGCCGTCAGGCCGTGCTTTTCAATGGCGTATTCGGGCAGGCCCTGCGCGTCGTCTTCGCAGTTGCACTGCAGGACAATTTGACCATAGCCGCGGTCATAACGCCGGAAGGCGTCCAGAATGTCGCCCAGCATGGGGAAGCTTTTGATTTTGCCGTTTTCCAAGACAAGATTAGGGTCCTTGCCCGGCGAACTCTCGCCGATGACACAGGACACGCCGGCCATGGCGGCGCCGGCAAAGTAATCCTGCCAGTTGAGCTTAATCAGAGCGGGCAGCAGCACGGGCATGGCCAGCCTGACCGGATGCTGACGGCCGTATGTACGCTCGAGGCCCACGTTGAAAATGGTGGCCTGCTCGCTGTCCGGCTGCGCCCCGCGCGCGCCGAACACGCGGCCGTTGATGTTAAAGTGGGAAAAATCAATGGGGTAGTTCTTTTCCGAGGCGACCTGATTGTCACCGGTATTGGTGGGGTAGACCGACCGCGCGCCCAAAACAGCCGAAAGGCCCAGCTCGCAGGTGCCGATGCACTCGGCGGTGCAGAAAGAGCACATGCCCGACTGCGGAGACAAAAAAGTCGAGCGGTTTTTTGTCTCGTTAAAGGCCGAGGACAGGGGAGGGGAAAACGACATGCAGAAAACCTCCTTTGTTAAAATGTATACGATATGTATACAATGATTGATTTTATTATAGTCCCCGCATCGGGGGAAGTCAAGGTAAACGGGGGCACACTCTCATGCCGGGGGGCGGCAATGTCTCGCGCGGCAAACAAAAAGAGACCGCCGGGGCAGTCTCTTTGGGCAGGCATCAGGCCTCGCTGGCAGCCTTTTCGCGGTCCAGGCGGCGGTTGCGGAAGTACAGCACAAGGTCACAGCTGACCATGATGAGATTGAGCACATAGAAAAACAGAACATACCATTTAAAGGTCGGCGCCGTCAGCTTGGCGGCAATGCCGCAGACATAGCCGATACAGATCATGACGAGAAAGAACAGGCTTTTTCCCTTGGCCGTGCGCGCCCGGTATGATTTAAGCACCGACATGGGCCACGAAAAACCAAAGCACACGACCATGCAGATTTCGAGCAGTTCAGACATAATACCCCTCCAAATGACGATTTATCTTTATCATACCACAGCAGCGGCCAAAAGCGAAGCTTTTTTTGTCAGGAATCTACCGCTTGTTTTAAAGGCTTTTCAGATCATGGCAAACGGCCGCCATGTCCTATTTCAGGCGGATCTGGCGGTCGTTTTTTCCAATCCTGGCGAGCTAAAGTGACAGACGTTTCTTTGTCCTGCTGACGGCCCTGATATAATGTACCAGCAGTTTCCAACAGCCAATTCCAATGAAATACAAGATCACGCCGGTGAGAATACAAAAGAATACAGCTGTCAGCAGGCATGCAAAAAGCGCAGAGCCGCAAAGCTCTGCGCTTTTTGCATCCGTCTTACAGCAGGACGCTGAAGCGTGCGCCGGTCTGGCCGGTAAACAGGGCGTACCCGCCCGAAACACTGGGAACCGGACCGCCCAGGTAGCTGTCGTAGACGATGTGCAGGCTGGCGTCGGTCAGCAGCAGACGTCCCTTTTCCGGCACATAGATGACAGGCTGCTTGCCCTCGGGAATGGCAAAAATCTGCGTTTTGCCGTATTCGGTGACAACGTCTCCCGCCTCGAGCGGCTGTTTGTTGTACGAGATATCGCGGTAGCGCATACCGCACAGATACATTTCTTCGGTGCCGTCTTTTTCGTAAAACTCTGCGGCAAACTGGTCGCGCGAGGCGCTGGCCGAAGCGTTCAGGAACATGCGGCTGAGGCTGTCGTCTTCAACGGCCAGCGGCATGACCATGGGCATCCCGTCATCGGGGTTGGCCTGCAGGCAGGCCAGCATGACGCCTTCGGCATGGGGGAAGACCTTGAGCGTGCAGGTTGCGGAGAGCATCCCCCACATTATGTCGTCGGGCATAGCGTCGCAGAAATAGTACTGGCGGCCGTCGCGCTTTTTCCATGCGTCGGTCAGCGGCTTGAGGTTTTCAATCTTCTGCATGGCGGGGACATAGACGTTCATGATGTTGCTCATGAACAGATACTTAAAGCCGTTGTGCTCGACAAAGCCGACTTCCTGGCCCTTGTCGCCGTAAAAGCGGCCTTCGCAGTACTGAAGCCCGGCAAAGAGGGGCTGCTTCTGGCCGGTCGTGATGTTAAAGACATTGAGCCTGTCGCCGTCGAACTCGACCTGGCCAATGCCGGCCGACATGGCGTAATAGCCTTCGAACTTCTCCCGGACTTCGGCGGGGACTGGTGAGAACACGCGCTGCGGCGCGGAAAGCGGAACGGAGACGTCAATGCCCTCGTCTTTGAGCGCTTCGGTAATGAGACGGCACAAAAGGGTGAGGTGGTCGGCTTTGGTATCTGATGTGCCTGAAATGGCGGCTGCCAGATTGTACTTGGGCGCGACGATGAGATAAGACAAAAACTGCGCGGTGCCGCCGCTCTTCATCAGCACGCCCTCGCCCAGATTGCAGATCTTGCTCTCAAAGGCGACGCGGTCCCAGCCCAGCCCGAGATAATGCGAAAAGGTGTCCTGCGGGGGCTGGGGCAGACCGTGAGGCTTGGCCATTTCGGCACACGACTCGGCCGACAGCACTGCGTGGGTCAAAAAGCTGTTGCCGAAGCGGCAGACGTCCATCATGTCGCTGTTGATGCCGCCAGCGCCGACGACTGACAGGTATTCCATGCCGGCAGATGTCTTCATGACAACATGGTCATGGCCGATGGGCAGGCGGTCAGACGCACAGGTTGACAGCGCGCCGATGGGGGCCAGGATGTACTTGCGCAGAAAGTCTGACAAAGCCATGCCCGAGACCTCGACGGCGACCATTTCCGCCAGTGAAAAGCCGTCGTTGCAGTAGGTGGTGTAGGTGCCGGGCGCCGCCTTGAGACGGCTGTGGACGTAGTAGTCGTACTCATCCTCGAAATAGTGATCGAGCCATGCGTAAGTAAAGCTGTTTTTCCAGTGGGTGCCGGGCAGTCCGCTCTGGTGGCACAGGCACATGCGCACGGTGATGTCTTTATAGCGGGGGTCGGCCATTTTAAAGCGCGGCAGGTACTGCACGACCGGGGCGTCCAGGTCGATTTTGCCCATTTCAACCAGCTTCATGACGGCGGCGGTGACATAGACCTTGGAAATCGAGCCGATGTTGTAAAGGTCCGTCGTTTTGGCCGGATGATTGGGGCGGCCGTCCAGAGTGCCGACGGCGCCGGCAGCCAGTTCCTTGCCGTCCTTCATCAGGGCGAATGAAATGGCCGTCAGGTCCGGGCTGACCGTTTCACGCACAAGATTGGTCAGTTTTTCGCTGAGAGAACAGTTCATTTTACACACCTCCGAAAATTGAGTTATAAACAGTATAGCATATTGCCGCGAAAAAGTATATGCCCGGGACTGTTTTTTGTACCTGTTTTATGATACAATAGGGCAATCAAAGGGGGATGGCGGCATGGAACGGAAAAAGACGGTCATCGCGGCGCTCGATCAGGGGACGACCAGCTCGCGGGCTATTTTGTTCAATGAGGACCTCGAACCCATTGGCATGGCGCAGCGCGAACTGACGCAGCATTATCCTGCGCCCGGCTGGGTCGAGCACGACCCGATGGAGATTTTTGCCGGACAGTACGGCGCACTGGCCGAGGTGCTGGCGCGCTGCGGCCTGACCGGGGCCGACCTGACGGCCGTCGGCATCGCCAATCAGCGCGAGACCACAGTGGTGTGGGAAAAAGAGACCGGTCGGCCGGTCTGCAATGCGGTGGTGTGGCAGTGCCGGCGCACGACAGAAATCTGCGACGCCATTCTGCGCGACCGCACGCTGACCGATTCCATCCGCCGCGCGACCGGGCTGCTGCCGGACGCGTATTTTTCGGCGACTAAGCTGCGGTGGATTCTGGACAACATTCCGGGCGCACAGGAGCGCGCTGAACGCGGAGAGCTGCTGTTCGGCACGGTGGACAGCTGGCTCATCTACCGGCTGACAGGCGGACGCGAGCACCTGACGGACCGCACCAACGCCAGCCGCACCATGCTGTATAATATCGAGCGCCTGTGCTGGGACGAGGACATTTGCCGTGCGCTCAACATCCCCATGTGCATGCTGCCCGAGGTGCGGCCGTCGGGCGCGGACTTCGGCATGGCCGACATCGGCGGGGCGCAGGTGCCCATCATGGGTGTTGCGGGCGACCAGCAGGCGGCGCTGTTCGGACAGGGCTGCTTTGACGAGGGCGATGCCAAAAACACCTATGGCACCGGCTGCTTTCTGCTGATGAACACCGGCGCACACCTTTGCCGGTCAGAAAGCGGGCTTTTGTCCACGCTGGCCGCTACAGACGGGAAAAAAGTCCAGTACGCCCTCGAGGGCAGCGTCTTTGTGGGCGGCGCGGTCGTGCAGTGGCTGCGCGACGAGCTGGGGCTGATTTCAGATGCGGCGGACAGCGAGTATTTTGCGCGCAAGGTGCCCGACAGCGCAGGGGTCTATATCGTGCCCGCCTTTACCGGGCTGGGCGCGCCGCACTGGGATATGCGCGCCCGCGGCGCTGTTTTTGGCCTGACGCGCGGCGCCGGGCGCTGCCATTTCATCCGCGCGGGGCTGGAGTCCATCGCATACCAGACGGCGGACGTCCTGCGCGCCATGGAGCGGGATGTCGGCGGCCGGCTCAGCACCCTGCGTGTCGACGGCGGCGCGTCGGCCAATGACTTTCTGATGCAGTTTCAGGCGGATATTTTGGATCGGGCCATCGTGCGGCCCCGCTGCCTTGAGACCACGGCACTGGGGGCGGCCGCCCTGGCGGGACTGACGGCCGGTGTGTGGAAAACCGGCAGTGAAGCGGCACGGCCGGCGGTCGACCGCAGGTTTGAGCCGGACATGGCGCCGCAGGTGCGCCAGAGCCTTTTGAAGGGCTGGGAGAAGGCCGTTTCCCGCGCCGGCAGCTGGACAGAGGACTGATTGAAGAGTGAAGCGGCGCCGGCAGTGAAAAGCGATAGTTGAAAGGATGGGCAGATAAGGCAGATTCAGGAAAGGAGAAATGTCATGAAAAAGCAGATGCACACGCCTGCTCTGCTGTTCGCTCTTACGATTATTTACGGCAGCATGGCTTTAATTGCTTTTCCCTCAAATGACTCTGCGGCAAATGAAAAAGCAGGGCTTGCTGCCAATGAATATGAAGCCGCGGCAGGTATCGGCGCAGACCCTGAACGCCTGCAAAATGAAAGCGCCGCAAATGACCAGTATAACCGGCTTTTAGCCGGCCTGCGCGAAGCGGCGGGCACGTATCCTGCCTACTACGCTGGCGCGTACATTGACGGGAACGGCCATCTGGTCGTCTGCGTTGCAGACGGCCTGGCCGATGCGGACGCAATGGAGGCCATCCGAACTTTCACCGGGAACCCTGACATTGAAATCGAGACCGTAGAGCTTTCGTACAGAGATTTGCTGGACGCGCAGAATGAAATCAGCGAGTCTCTCAGCATCGCTCGTCCGCAGTCAGACGAGGACAGCGTGTTTGCCGCAATCAACGGTATATATGTTGATGAAGAGCGGAACAGAGTGGTCGTTATGGTACAGGACCTGAACGATGAAAAAATCGCTGAATTCCGGGCGGCTTTTCCGCAGATGTACTTTGTCGAGTTTGAAGAAGGATATACGGCCAGTGATACTTGATAGAGGACCCGCAGGACCGCCCCCGGACAGACGATTCAGAGCAGCAGCCGTGAGCATTGCGAATATTTTTCAGTGACAAAAAATGCTTGACCTCGACAGGATATTGTGATATTCTAATTCTACCTGTCAGGGTCTTTTTTTGTTGCCCGGAAAAAGGCGGCAATAGCCGGAAGATCCGGCGCGCCGCGTCAGGACGCTTTTCAAGCGGGAGCGCACGGCGGTGCAAAGTGCCCCAAAAGTCAGGGAGGCAATTGATTAAAGGAGGTGCCGAAACATGCGCGTAAAAATCACATTGGCGTGTACGGAATGCAAACAGCGCAATTATGACAGCATGAAAAACAAGAAGAACGACCCCGACCGCTTGGAGATGAAGAAATACTGCCCGTTCTGCAAAAAGCACACCTTGCACAGGGAGACCAGGTAACAATGAAGTCGGAAAGTGAGGTGCAGCTTAATGGCTGAACAGGACAAGAACGTCAATCAGACCCCTGCTCAGGGAAAAACAGACAAGCCCGCCAAGAAAAAGGACGCCCAGCCCAATGCCGTCGTGCGCTTCTTCCGCCGCATCGGCAAATGGCTCCGCGACCTGAAGAGCGAAGCCAAAAAGGTCGTGTGGCCGACCGGCAAACAGGTCTTCAACAACACGGTGGTCGTCATCGTGTGCATTATCGTTGTGGGCATTTTTGTCGCGCTTTTGGACACGGCATTCGGCTTTATCCGCGGGCTTATCGTCGATCTGGTCTGACGGCCCGCCGCACAGGAGGGTATTATGTCTGATCAGGCGAAGTGGTATGTGGTGCACACCTATTCGGGCTACGAAAACAAGGTGGCTGCCACGATTCGCAAAACAGTCGAAAACCGCAAGCTCGAGGACCTTTTCCTCGATATCCGCGTCCCGATGGAGACCGTGACCGAGCTGCGCGATACCGGCCCCAAAGAGGTCGAGCGCAAGATTTTCCCCGGCTATGTGCTGGTCAAGATGATTATGACCGATGAAAGCTGGTATGTTGTGCGCAATACGCGCGGCGTGACGAGCTTTGTCGGCCCGGGCTCAAAGCCTGTTCCGCTCACAGATGAAGAGGTGGCGGCGCTCGGTATGGAAAAGCGTGAGGTTCACCTGTCATACGAGGTGGGCGACAACGTCAAGATTATCGACGGCCCGCTCGAGGGCTTTATCGGCGTGGTCGATGAAATCCTCTACCCGTCTGAGACGGTGCGCGTCACCGTGTCCATGTTCGGGCGCGAGACCCCGGTCGAATTGAAATTCGGCCAGGTGGCCTCGCTGGAAAAATAGCGGCTTTTTTATGATTACCCGGGGCCAGGGCCTCGGGGTGGGAGGGCATTGCGCCCAATTTTACCACATTCATTCAAGGAGGTGCAACGCAAGTGGCACAGAAAGTAGTAGGACTTATTAAACTTCAGATTCCCGCGGGCAAGGCGACTCCGGCGCCCCCGGTCGGCCCCGCTCTCGGTCAGCACGGCGTTAACATCATGGCGTTCACAAAGGAATTCAATGAGCGCACAAAAAATGACGGGGACCTGATTATCCCTGTCGTCATCACCGTTTATGCCGACCGTTCCTTCTCATTTATTACCAAGACCCCTCCTGCGGCCGTTCTTATCAAAAAGGCCTGCAAGATCAGCTCGGGCTCCGGCGTGCCCAACAAGCAGAAGGTCGCCGAGCTGTCCCGCGAGGACCTGCAGAAGATCGCCGAGATGAAGATGCCCGATCTCAATGCTTCCAGCCTGGAAAGCGCGATGAGCATGATCGCCGGCACTGCCCGCAGCATGGGCATCAC
Source organism: Candidatus Ventrousia excrementavium (assembly GCA_018714845.1). Taxonomy (GTDB): domain Bacteria; phylum Bacillota; class Clostridia; order Oscillospirales; family Butyricicoccaceae; genus Ventrousia; species Ventrousia excrementavium. The sequence goes on along the minus strand of DVMR01000053.1, from coordinate 13,813 downwards.
CGTTCAGGAGTAAAGCACAGCGAGGCGGCGGGCACAGCCCCATGACCGCCTGGTGGGAGGATTATTCCGAAAACCACTATAAGGAGGAAATTATTCGTGCATAAGGGTAAAAAATATATCGAAAGCACCAAGCTTTACGATCGGGCCAAGCTGTTTGACCCGACCGAGGGCATTGAGACAATGCTGAAAACCGCCAAGGCCAAGTTTGACGAGACCGTTGAGATTCACGTCAAGCTGGGCGTTGACTCGCGCCACGCTGACCAGCAGGTCCGCGGCGCCATCGTTCTGCCCAACGGCACCGGCAAAAAGGTGCGCGTGCTCGTCTTTGCCAAGGGCGACAAGGCCAAAGAGGCCGAGGCCGCGGGAGCCGATTACGTCGGCGCCGAGGACATGGTCCAGCGCATTACGGGCGAAAACTTCTTTGATTACGAGGTCGTCATCGCGACTCCCGACATGATGGGCGTCGTCGGCCGCCTGGGTAAAATCCTCGGCCCCAAGGGCCTCATGCCCAACCCCAAGGCGGGCACCGTCACCCCCAACGTGGCGCAGGCCATTGCCGACAGCAAGGCCGGCCGCATCGAGTACCGCCTGGACAAGACCAACATCATCCACTGCCCGCTGGGCAAGGCTTCCTTTGGCGTTGAAAAGCTGCAGGAAAACTTTGACGCGCTGATGGGCGCCATCATCCGCGCCAAGCCGGCCGCCGCCAAAGGCCAGTATGTCCGGTCCTGCGTCATCGCGACGACCATGGGCCCCGGCATCCGCATCAACCCGGCCAAGCTGGGCTGAGTTTGAAAAAACAGTTGACAGGCCATGCGCCTGTTGATATAATAACAGTTGTGTCATTCCGCAGACAGCAGGAGAGTTTTCATAAACGGCGCGGCCGTCCTGCCGAGGGTGCATGAAAGATCTGCTTTTATGCTGCTTACCAGTGTGCCCTCACGCTCTGCGCGTGGGGGCACTGTTATTTCCCGCGAGATTCCTATTCGGAGGTGAAACGCAAATGCCTAATGCAAAAGTTCTGGCTCAGAAGCAGGCCATGGTCAGCGAGCTGGCCGACAAAATGCGCAATGCCAGCGCCGGCGTTTTCGTCGATTACAAGGGCATCACCGTCGAGGCTGACACCAAGCTGCGTGCAGAGCTGAGGAAGGCCGGCGTCGAGTATTCCGTTGTCAAAAACACCCTGACCCGGTTCGCCGCCAACGAAGTCGGCTTTACCGAGCTCGACCCCATTCTCAACGGCACCACGGCCCTGGCCCTGGGTATGGACGATCCCATCGCGCCCGCCAAGCTCATTGTCGACTTTGCCAAGAAAAATGAGAAGGTCTTTAAGATTAAGGCCGGTTTTATCGAGGGCAAGGTGGTCGATGTTGAGACCATCAAGTCGATTGGCGAGCTGCCCAGCAAGGATGTCCTTGTGGCCACCGTGCTCGGCACCCTCAATGCGCCCATTGCCGCTCTGGCCCGTGCGCTCAACGCCATTGCCGAAAAGCAGGGCGGCGGCGCCGAAGCAGCCGAGGCCCCTGCCGAGGCTTAATGCAGAGACGCTGCGCAGGACTGCGCTTTGCACAGACCGCTGCCGCAGCGCGATTTGGTTCGATTGATTCTAACATTTTGGAGGTAAACACAAATGGCTAGTGAAAAAGTTACCCAGCTGATTGAAGAAGTGAAGGCTCTGACCGTTCTTGAGCTGTCCGAGCTGGTCAAGGCTCTTGAGGAAGAGTTCGGCGTTTCCGCCGCCGCTCCTGTCGCCATGATGGCTGCTCCCGCTGCCGGCGGCGCTCCCGCTGCTGAGGAGAAGACCGAGTTCACCCCGGTTCTGGCCTCTGTCGGCGACAAGAAGATCGAGGTCATCAAGGCTGTCCGCGAGCTGACCGGCCTGGGCCTGAAGGAAGCCAAGGAGCTGGTCGACAACGCTCCGAAGCCCATCAAGGAGAATGTCTCCAAGGACGAGTGCGACGCCATTGTCAAGCGCATGGAAGAAGCCGGCGCCAAAGTCGAAGTCAAGTAAGAAACGTTTACACACAAAAACAGACAGCTACGGCTGTCTGTTTTTTTATGCCTGTTTGTGGTATACTGTCCTCAATCTGACAAAAGGGGTGTGACCTCATGACCAGAATCGCAACAAGCGCCGCGATGCGCGCGGCGGAAGCGCTGGCTGACAACGCGGGCGTCAGCTATGCCGAGCTGATGGAGCGTGCCGGCACGCTGGCCGCACAGAAAATCATGCCGTCGCTGCGGCCGGGGGATGGGGTGTTGATTCTCTGCGGCAAGGGTAATAACGGCGGCGACGGGCTTGTCATGGCACGGGTTTTGCAAAGCGAAGGCTATGTGCCGGTTGTGGTGTTCACCATGGGGACGCGGTTGTCGCCGCTGGCGCAGCACAACCTTGAACTGTTTGAGGAAACAGGGGCTGCGGTGTGGGACCTGCCGCTGCCCGACGGCGAGCTCGAGCACCTGCTCGGCCGTTCGGCGCTTGTCGTTGACGCGGTGTTCGGCACCGGTTTTTCCGGCGCGCTGCCGCAGCATCTGCCGCCGCTGTTTGACGCTGTGCGCAGCAGCGGCCTGCCCGTCGTCGCGCTGGACGCGCCGTCCGGCGTTGACCTGGACACCGGACTGTGCGACGAGAACACCCTGCCCGCAGCGCAGACGCTGGCTTTTGCCTGTTTGAAGCCGGGACACCTGCTCAAAAATTCGTCCGGGAAATGCGGGCACAGCACAGTCATTGACATTGGCATTACCGATGAGCAGCTTGCGCAGGCCGGTGCATTTTGCCGCTTGGACCGCGCCGTCGCGTCGCAGGGGCTGCCGCCCCGCCCGCGCGACGGGCACAAGGGCCGCTTTGGCCGTCTGCTCGCCGTCTGCGGCAGCGAACTGATGAGTGGTGCTGCACTGCTTTCGTGCGAGGGGGCGCTGCGCACTGGCGTCGGGATGGTACGGCTTTTGTCCGACCAGCCGGTGCTGGCGGCGGCTGCCGTGCGGCTGCCCGAATGCCTGCTCGCCCTGCCCGAATGTCTGGATGAGTCCGTGGCGTGGGCAACGGCCGCGCTGTGCGGCTGCGGGCTGTCGGTGGGCGCTGGGGCAAGGCGGCGCCTGCGCGGACTTTTGACCGGGTTTTCGGGCCCAGTTATCATCGACGCAGACGGACTGAATCTGCTGGCCGAAGAGCCCGAGCTGCTGCGCCTTGTCCCGGACCGCGCCGTTTTGACGCCGCACATGGGTGAGATGGCGCGGCTTTGCCGTTCGTCGGTGGAGGAGCTGGTGCAAAGACGCTTTGAGCTGGCGTCAACATTTGCGCGAACGCATCGCATAGTGCTGATACTCAAGGACAGCTGTACGACTGTCGCCGCGCCCGACGGCCGCATGTGGCTGTTTGACGGCGGCAACAGCGGACTGGCCAAGGGCGGCAGCGGCGACGTGCTGGCCGGTGTCATTGCCTCGCTGGCGGCGCAGGGAGCGGACCTGACCAAGGCCGCGCTGAGCGGTGTGTGGCTGCATGGCACCGCAGCCGACTGGGCGCGCGCCGAGCTGGGCGAATACGGAATGCTGCCCAGCGACGTTGTGCGGCATCTGCCTCATGCTGCGCGACTGCTGGCACGGCCAGAATAATCGCCCGTTTGCCGCCCAAACTAAACGCAAACCTGTTTTTGGGGGAGCGTATGAAAAAGAAATACCTGACCGCCGGCGCGCTGGCCGGGTTGGTCAACGGCTTTTTTGGCGCAGGCGGCGGCATCGTGCTGGTGCCTTTGCTGTTGTCGTGGATCGGGCTGGATTCAAAAAAGGCCTTTGCCACATCGGTCTTTATTATCCTGCCCATTTCAGCGTTGTCTGCGGCCCTGTATTTCTGGCAGGGGCGTATTGATTTCGCGGCTGCGCTGCCATACCTGATCGGCGGCTTTGCCGGGGGACTTGTGTGCGGAAAGCTGTACCAAAAGCTGCCCGCTCTTTTGCTGCGCCGGGTCTTTGGCGCACTGCTCATTTTCGGCGGCGTGCGGGCGGTGCTGGGATGAAGGGCTTTGTCATCCCCGTGCTGGCAGGAGCGCTGACCGGTATTCTGACCGGAGCCGGTGTCGGCGGCGGGACCCTTTTGGTACTGTATCTGACAGCTGCTGCGTCTTTTGAACAGGGGCAGGCCCAGGGCGTTAATCTGCTGTATTTTCTGGCGACAGCGCCGCCGGCACTGTATTACCACCTCAAAAACAGACGGGTCGAGGTCAAGGCAGGCCTGTGGGCCGCGGCGGCCGGCTGCGCGGCGGCCCTGCTGGGCGCTTGTTTGTCGCAGATGGCGGGGGAAGAGCTGCTGCACCGGCTGTTCGGCGGCTTGTGGATTGTCATTGGCGTCAAAGAGCTGTTTTTTGCCAAAGAAAAAAAGTAAAGGCGGCATTTTCTGCCGCCTTTGATATTTTATGTGGCGCTGAGCTTGAGCTCGACCTCGAAAGAGTATTTTGTATACTCATAGGCCATCTGCATATATTCGATGAGCTTTTTACTGGCAGAAAAAGCGCGGCGCTCGATTTCAAGCACTGGCGAGCCGGCGTCAACGCCCAGAGCACCGGCTATATCACCGCTGGCCCGGCCGGCCCGGATGCTCTGCCGGCCGATGCCCAGGGGAATTTGCAGCTTGTCCTGATAAATTTGATAAATGGTAAAATGCTCGACATCGGCTTTGGTAATGCGGCGGCCGTAGAGATGGGGCAGATAAATTTCCGCATACGACAGCGGCGTGCCGTCAACGCTGTGAATGCGCACAATGTGCAGGCAGCGCTTGCCCAGACCGGCGCGCAGGTCGGCGTCAAACCGGCGGGGCGTTTCGATGACCTCGAACACCGGCACCGAGACCAGCGCCGGCAGGTTGCTGGCCTGCATGATATTGCTGGCGCCAGTCAGGCGGGACAAATCATCCTGCAAAAGGGTGCTGCGCACAAAGGTACCCTTTCCCTGTTTGATGTCGACCAGCTTTTCATCGTGCAGAAGCTGCACCGCCTTGCGCACTGTAATCATGCTGACGCCAAAGCGTTGGGTGAGTTCGGCGTGGGTGCCGATGCAGCCGCGCTCGCCATACTTTTTCTGCAAAATTTCACGGCGCAGCACAGCGGCAATCTGTTCGTACATGGGTGTGCTGGCGTTTTTATCAATCACGGGACAAACCCTCTCTTTCCAGTTTGTTGCTGTGAAATATTTGTACTTATAACATAATATGATGTTTTATCTCTGTCAACCTTTTTTCCAGAAGAGCGGCAAAAATCCTGGCGTCATCCTAAAATCGTCGGAAAATTTGTTGATAATGACGGCAAATGTCATTCAATTTCATCAAAAGAAAGTTTGAGAAATTGACAGCCATGCAGAAGAATGATAATATAACATTATATGATATTATTGAAGCGAAATCTGACGGTACCGGATGAAAGGAGATGCCATATGACCAGACTGAAAAAAGGCGTGATGATTGCCGAGGTCACAAACGAAGACTGCCAGAAGCTTTTGGATGAAGAGACCATCGTCATGCTGCCCATTGGCGGCGGCTCCAAAGAGCACGGCGGGCATCTGCCCATGGGAACGGACTTTTTCGTCACTGACTGGCTGGCCCGTGCGGTCACCGAGCGCTTTCCCGTCGTGACGCTGCCGACGCTGCCCTATGCGTACTTTCCGGCCTTTACCGACTACAAGGGCTCGGTCAGCATCGAGGCATACCGGTTTTCCTCGTTTGTCGAAAACATTCTGGAAAATTTCATCAAATTCGGTGTGAAAAAGTTTTTGATTCTCGACGGCGGCGTGTCGACGCACTATCCGCTGCGCATCGCGGCCAATAACCTGTCCTGCCGCTGGGGTGTCAAGGTCGGGGTATCCAACTGTCTGGGACTGGGCAAAGAGGCCGAAGACGAGCTGTGCGAGCAGGAAAAGGGCGGGCACGGCGACGAGGCTGAGACGTCGACCATGCTGTACATACGGGGCGACCTGGTGCGCATGGAAGAGACGACCGAGGAATACCTCGAGGTCATGCCGGGCTGTACGAAAAACGGCACCGTGCGCGTCGCGCTGTTCAATAAGATGAAGACCCCGCGCGGCACCAACGGCAACAGCACGCTGGCCACGCGTGAAAAGGGCGAGCGCATGATGCAGGCCAAGGTCGACGACCTGGTCGAGTTTCTGACCAATTTTGACAGGCTGGAGGTGTGAACCATGCAGAGGGAAAGGACGCAGTCAGCCCTTTCGCACGACATACTGGCGCCGGTGCGCGCGCAGGGGCCGGAGCTGGTCAGCGGCAGCGGAGCAGAGCTGTTTGATGCTGAGGGCAGGCGGTACATCGCTTTAAATGAGTTGAGCGTCTGCCTGGGTGCCGGCAACCGGCATTTCATCGAGGTGATGCAGCAGGCGCTCAGCAGGCCGGCGCAGTCGGGCGCAGTCAACCCCTATAAGGCGCGGCTGTATGAGCGGCTGCTGGAGGCAACAAACGGTGATTTTTCGTACATTCATCTGACTTCGTCGGGGTCAGAGGCCGCTGAGTGGGCGGTCAAGCTGGCCCGGAAGCTGACGGGCAAAACCGAGGTCGTCAGCTATTGGAACAGCATTCACGGCCGCACGCAGCTGAGCGCCAGCATGTCGGGCCTGCCCAAGCGCAAGACGGGCTACGGCCCACTCGATCCGGGTGTGCTGCTCACGCCGTACCCCGATTGCCTGCACTGCCCGTTTCACTGCGAGCCGCAGAGCTGCCGGTTTGCCTGCCTCGACTTTCTCAGCCAGCAGGTGACGTTTGGGTCAGCGCAGGAGATTGCGGCCGTTGTCATTGAGCTGTGCCAGGGCGCGTCGCACCTCTGCCCGCCGCCGGGGTATCTCAGGGCGCTGCGCGCCTGGACGCGCGAGCGCGGCGCACTGCTCATTTTTGACGAAATTCAGAGCGGCATGGGCCGCACCGGCCGGATGTTCCGTTATCAGGCTGAGGGCGTTGTGCCTGACTTTCTGCTGATTGGCAAGGCGCTGGGCAACGGTCTGCACATCGCCGGATTCCTGACCTCCTGCCAGCCGGAAAAGCAGGACCTGTATGCCCTGTCCGGCGGCTCGGGCGACGCAGTGCTGTCGTGCGCCGCCGCCTGCGCAGTATTTGACGAACTTTGCGAGGGCGGACTGCTGGACAACATCCGCACAGCCGGCGCACGGCTGCGGGCGGGGCTGGAGCGCTGCACGGAAAAATACGACAAGGCGGTGCAGGCGCGGGGCGAGGGCCTGGCCCTTGCACTGGAATGCGCGGATGAGGCGTCAGCCGCCGCCGTCCACAATGCGCTGCATAGGGACGGGTACCTGTGCGGCCGCACGGGCACGGCCCTGGTGTTCAAGCCGCCCTTTGTGCTGACGCCCGAGCAGGCCGACGAGGTCGCGGCCGCAGTTGACAGGGCGTTTGCAGCACTGTAAGATAAAAGACGGTACAGCCGAGCTGTACCGTCTTTTCATTTGAAGCAGAACACTTTACCGTGCCGCCTGACGCATCATACAAGGGGGATACACAGCAATGAACACAGAAATTATCACCGGGATTACAGCGGCCCATTATGCGGACATTCTGCGCATCAACCAGGACAACGTCGAAATGCTGTCGCCGCTTGACGAAAAGGGGCTGGCAGAACTGCTTCAAAAAGCGGCGCTGGCCCGTGCGGCAGTGGCTGACAGTCGTGTCGCAGCTTTTGTTATCGCCCTGCGTGAGGGAACAGATTATCAAAGCGTCAACTACCGCTGGTTCGGCAGCAGGCTGGACCGGTTTTTGTACATCGACCGCATTGCCGTAGCGCAGGAATACCGCGGCCGCGGACTGGGCTCGCAGCTGTACAGCGAGGTGTTGGCCTTTGCGCGCAGCACCGGCGTCGAAACGCTGGCGGCCGAAATCAACGTCGAACCGGAAAACCGGCCTTCGCTGGCCTTTCATCGCAGCTTTGGCTTTGCCGAGGTCGGCCGCCAGACCATCGACGGCGGCAAAAAGACGGTGTCCATGCAGACCCGGGCCCTTTAACGTTCGCTGAAGGTCATGACGGTGCCGGACAGGTAACGGCGGAAGGCGTCGGCCAGGTCGGGCGTCAGAGGGCCGGGAGAGGACATCAGCACCAGCCGGTGCGGGGCGCAGTCGCGGCGGTAGGCCGGATGGATGTGAGGAATGTCGCTGGCAAAAAAACCGGCTCGCTCATAAAACCCGCGGCGGCGGATGGAAATGTCGTCTTGGGGCGGGTCGATTTCCAAAATCACCGGCTGCGGCGCGCGGCACAGCGCAGTCAGAACACGGCTGCCCAGGCCGGTGCCGCGCCGGTCCGGACAGATGGCAAAATGCTCGACGTAAATGAACTCCGGCGTTTCCCACGTCATCAAAAGACCGCAGAAGGCGCCGTTTTCCTCGATGGACATACAGTGATAGTCCGGGTGCCCCAGCGCGGCGAGCTGGTCGTGCAGACGGCGCTGCTCGTGCAGGGGAAAACTGCTCTGATAAAGCGAAAACAGCGGGGCAAAGCGCGGGTCGCTGTCGCTGTGCAGTCTGATCAGCGCCATTTTATTTCAGCCTTTCCTCCCACTCGGATTCCCTGAAGCCGACCAGCACAAAGTCCTCGCCAATGAGCATGGGGCGCTTGACCAGCATCCCGTCGGTCGCCAGCAGGGCGTACTGCTCATCCATGGACATCTGCGGCAGGCGGTCCTTAAGCGCTAATGCGCGGTACTGCTGTCCGCTGGTGTTGAAAAAGCGCTTGAGCGGCAGACCGCTGGCGTTGTGCCATGCACGCAGCTCATCTTCCGTCGGGTTTTGCAGCTTGATATCGCGTACCGTGAAATCGATATGATGTTCAGTCAGCCATTTTTGGGCTTTCTGGCAGGTTGTGCACCGGGGATAACAGAGAAACAGCATGATATGACCTCCTTTTTCGGTTACAGCTTAGCGCCGCACAGATGAGTCGGCGCGGCGTCATGCCGGCGGTCCGTGGCGGCATAGGACCAGAAGCGCCAGCCGCCCGAAAGGTTAGAGCAGTCAAAGCCGCGCTGCATCAGAATCCGGCAGGCCAGATAGCTGCGCAGGCCGCTGTAGCAGTTGACGTAGACCGGCTTTTTGGGGTCGAGTTCGTCCAGCCGCCCGCGCAGTTCGTCAAGCGGAATGTTGACGGCATCGCCGCGCACGGGCCCCTGGCTTTGAAACTCCGCCGCCGTGCGCACGTCGAGCAGCGTCACCGAGCCGTCCTGCGGCAGGCCGGCGACTTCGTTCCAGTGGTGCTGCCGCACGAGGCCGGAGCGGACGTTTTCAATGACATAGCCCGCCATGTTGACCGGGTCCTTGGCCGAGGAGTAGGGGGGCGCATATGCAAGATCCAGCTCGGTCAGCTGCTGTGCAGTCAGGCCGGCGCGGATGGCGGCGGCAAGCACATCCATGCGCTTGTCCACGCCGTCAAACCCGATGATCTGTGCGCCCAGTACACGGCCGTCAGCAGGGTCGAACAGCGTCTTGACGACCATATTGCGTGCGCCGGGATAGTAAGAAGCGTGCGAGGCTGAATAGGTGACCACTTTGTCAAAGCGAATGCCGCCTGCACGGGCGGTTTTTTCATTGAGCCCGGTTGAGGCAGCCGTCATGTCGAACAGTTTGATGACCGACGTGCCCTGAGCGCCGCCGTAGGCGCTGCCGAGGCCGCAGATGTGGTCGGCGGCAATCCGGCCCTGTCGGTTGGCCGGTCCTGCCAACGACACCAGAGCCTTTTGCCCGGTCGCCAGACTGGTCACCTCGACGGCGTCACCGACAGCGTAGATGTCAGGAGCTGATGTGCGCATGTGGCTGTCAACGGCGATGGAGCCGCGAACGCCGAGGGTCAGCCCGGCTTTTTTGGCAAGGTCGGAGTCAGGCGCAACGCCGATGGCCATGACCACCATGTCGGCCTCGACAGACGGCGCATCACCCAGCAGCGCGCAGATTTTATCACCGCGCTCCTCAAAGCCCGTGACACCGGTGCTCAGATGCAGGTCAAGACCCTGCGCGCGCAGATACGAGTGAATCTCGCCGGCCATGTCGGGGTCCATGGGCAGCAGCACCTGGTCGTCGAGCTGAATCAGCGTGGTGTGCAGGCCGGCGTGCATCAGGTTTTCGGCCATTTCAAGGCCGATAAAGCCGCCGCCGACGACAATGGCCGACTGCGGACGCTGCGTCTTGACGACCTGGCGGATGCGCAGCGTGTCCTCGACCGTACGCAGCGTGTAAATGCGCTCACTGTCAACGCCGGGCAGCGGTGGGCGGATGGCGCGTGCGCCGGGGGACAAAATGAGCTTGTCGTATGTTTCCGTATATTCGGTGCCGCTGCGCAGGTCCCGGACGGTGACGGTGTGTGCTTGCGGGTCAACGGCGGTCGCCTCGCTTTGTACGCGGACGTCAATATTAAAGCGGCTGCGGAAGCTGTCGGGGGTCTGAAGGGTCAGGGCGCTCTGGCTCTGGATGGTGCCGCCAATGTAGTACGGCAGTCCGCAGTTGGCATAGGACACATAGCCGCTGCGCTCTAAAATGACAATCTCGGCGTGCTCGTCCAGACGTCGCAGACGGGCGGCTGCCGTAGCTCCGCCGGCAACGCCGCCGATGATGACAACTTTCATAAAAAGCCTCCTGTTGTTTGATGAAGACAGTATACCACGGATAGGCGCTTACGCCAATCCCCCCTTGCCTGAGTGTCGGAAGAGAAAGCGGCATGAAGTGTCCTATTGAAAAAATCATAGCAGTTTTTAAATTTGGCAGTTATTATTGTTGGATTGGCTCTATATTTTATGTCTAATGTCGTGTATAATAAAAAGAAAACATCTGATTTAAGTCAGGTTTGATGTGAATGGCGGTGCACAATGAAGGGGCAGAACGGGAATCAGGCAAACTCCGGACGGTCGGGCAGGTGGCGTATGGAAGCAGCTGTCATCACCGTCTCGTTCTTGTGCATCCTTGTTTTGATTTTTTCTTCAATCCGCTATGTCAACGCCATTGCAATCCGATCTTGCTTTGACCAGCTGGATGACGCTGCAGAGCGGCTGCGGGAGCAGATTGTGCTCCACCTTGAGAGCGAGCAGCTGCAGTTGCAGTCACTGGCGCAGGTCATCGGGTACCGGGGGCCGGAATCTGCAACTGCGCGCAGTGTTCTGGCGTCGTTTGAGCCGACGGGCATTATTTCACGTATCGAGCTGGTACTGCCTGACAGCCGGGTTTTGGACGGAGACAGCATAACGGGTTCAGCGCCTGAAGGCTTTGACTTTGATGAGCTGGCTGAAAAGGGCGGACATATATCACAGCGTGTTTACCATACAAAAGAAGGGGACTGCCTGTATATCTGCATGCCGGTCGAAGACGATAACGGGACGGCAGCTGTTTTGCTCGGTATTGTTTTGCTGCGCGACCTGCCGGAAATTTGTCAGGCCTCGGCCTATGACGGGCGGATGCAGGTCTATATTGCCGACGGCGAGACGGGCGACTTTCTGGTTGATACATGGCACGATACACTTGGAAATGTTTATGATTTGGGGAACCGCGAAACCAGGCAGGGCAAGACCATTGACGAGGTCAATGACGACCTGAAAAACAGCCGAAGCGGCACAGTGGCCTTTTTGTCATCTACTGCAGGCGAGTATTTTTATGCCCATTACCTGCCGCTTGGCATCAACAACTGGCAGCTGATGGTCTCGGTGGCGGAAAGCGATGTTTTTGTCGACGCCCGGGATATCGCGCAGCGCCTTTATCTTTTGGCTGCTGGCGAGGGTGCTTTGCTGGTTTTGTGCTTCGGCTGGCTGCTGTATAAAAGAAAAAAGGAAGCGAGGATGAAAGAAAAGCAGCTGGGTCAGGTCCGCTACATGCTTGATGTGGAAAAGCTGCTGCTCAACGCCCCGCGCGAGGCGGCTCAGCTTGAACAGGCGCTGCGGCGCGTTGCTGACTACATCGAAGCGGACAGCGCGTTTTTGCTGGCATTTGACATCGGCTGTGCGCCAGAGCGATATCTTTGCCGCAGAGCCGGGAAGTTTACCGACGAAGAGGCAGATACGCTGACAGCGGTTGGGGCTGTGCCGCAGCCCGTGCTCCTCGACGATTTTTCAGCGTTGGACAGCAAGACGCCGGGACTGAGCGCCCGCCTGCAGAAGATGGGGGTGCGCAGTCTGATGGCCGTTCCGATCTGCGGCCCGGACAACGCTGTGATTGGCACGCTGGGGGCCGTCAATCCATCCGAAGAGTGGACGACGGCACAGCCGCTTGAAAGCGTGTCGCTCAGCTTTTCGCTGGCCTATGCCAACCGCAGGGCTTTCCTGCGCAATGAGCAGCTGAGCAGTATCGATACGCTGACTGCTCTGAAAAACCGCAATCAGTTTCAAAAGGCGCTTGCACGCCACGAACAGAGTGGTGTTGGTATAAGCTGTATCTATATCGACGCCGATGGTCTGCACGAGCTCAACAACAGTATGGGGCATGCGGCAGGTGACCAGATGCTGCGCGATGTGGCCGGCGCTGTTGCCCGGTGGCTGGGCGAGGATACATACCGCATTGGCGGCGACGAGTTCGTGGCTTTCAGCACTGCGGCGGAAGACGCGCTTGAGCAGGCGGTCAGAGGGCTGCAAAACGAGGTCAGTCAGGCGGGGTACCATATATCGGTCGGCACGGCGCACCGCAGAGAGTATCCGCTGATGAACGAGCTGGTGGCTGCCGCTGAACAGCAGATGTACCGTGCCAAACGGAAGTACTACCGTGAAAAGCGGGGAACAGATACTGCCCGCAGCGCCAATGAGCAGCTGGAGCGCATGCTGAAGCAGAAAAACGACCTTGAAGTCTTCAGAGAAGCCATTTCGTCGCGCTATGAAGGTGTTTATCTTGTTGACCTGCAGATGAATGCTTTTCGCTCTGTCCACAATCTGCCATGCTGTGACCAGCTTGTCCGCGAATCGGGCGGACGCTTCACTCATATGCTGGAGGGCTATTGCAGTGAGCAGGTAGCACCATTCTGCCGTACGGAATTTGCAGGCTTTGCTGATAACAAAGAGATTACCCGCCGGATTCGGCAGGGTGAAGCGCCGCAGCTTGTTTTTCAGAAAACAGATGGAAGTTGGGTAGCAGTGTCGGTCCGGCCGTCGCCGGCTTACTCTGAGGACAGACGCGAAACGGTCTGGCTTTTTGAAAAAACCGAAGCGCCGTCTGCGGGCTTGCCTGATGCGGAGGACAGGTCGGCGCAAAGGGAAGGGGCAGTGCTGTGAACCAGGTCCTGCGGCAGGAAAAAAAGTATCAGATTACAGCGGCTGACGTGCCCTGTCTGAGTGCGCGGCTGGGGCAGGTTATGCTGCGCGATGAGCACAACGGCCCGATGGGTTACTGCGTGCGCTCACTGTACTTTGACACGCTGGATGACAGCGACTTTTACGATAAAATGGACGGACTGGAGCTTCGGCGCAAAATTCGTCTGCGCATTTACGACCCGGCGGCCGATTTCGCCATGCTGGAAATGAAGCAGAAGCAGGGGGAATACCAGAAAAAGCGCTCGCTGCGCCTCGAACGCGAGGACGCCATGCGGCTGGCGCAAGGCGACTATTCACCTCTGCTGCACAGCACAGAGCCGTTTGCGGCCGAATGCTACGGCCTGATGTGCTGGCATTGCTACCGCCCGCGGACAGTGGTCGAGTACCAGCGAATGGCGTTTATCGCCCGTGAAAACCGTATCCGTGTCACTATTGACCACAACATTGCGGCCAATGAGGCAAATTGCGACCTCTTTTCGCCGCACCTGCCCTTTTATCCGGTGCTCAGCCCTTTCAGCGCAGTGTTGGAGGTCAAATACAACGGGTTTCTGCTCAG
>DVMR01000052.1 GCA_018714845.1 Candidatus Ventrousia excrementavium | reverse complement strand
CTGCAAAATCTAACGATTTTGCAGCTTATTGCTTTTTCCGTATGAAAATGTTGCGGTTTTTGAAATTATCGCTTCGCAGAGAATGCCGCGTGACAGTAAAGATAAAGCGCCTCTTGCCGCTTTGGGTATCTGGCAGTACGGCGTCAGCATCCAGACTCCGAACGGCAGGGAGCCGGTTCCTGCCGTTTCCTATGGCGCCTTCCATCAGGATATGGAGTCCTTCCCTGTCCGGGCCGACAGTCACCGGTCCCGGCAGATTTTCTCTCAGCACGAATACAAAGCCTCTGCTTTTCCAAAGAGAATGGGCGGGAGAGTTACTCCCGCCCATCAGCTTAAATGGTGAAGTTTTCGATAAAGCGCATGAGGATTGCTGCGACCTGTGCACGGGTGGCATTGCCCTGGGGATTCAACGTATTATCCCCCATGCCACCGATAAGGCCGTGCGAAACCGCCCATTGCATGGCGTCCGCGGCATAGCTGCTGACTTTGTCTCCATCAGAGAAGTGGGTGATTGCACCATCCGCAGCAGGGCTTCCTGCATATCGATAGAGCATGGTAGCCAGCTGTTCCCGTGTAAGGACCTGGTCCATGTTGGCACCGTCAGAAATGCCGTTTTCCATGGCCCACTGACGTCCCGCTCCATACCAGGTATCTCCGCCTGTGGTGTCCACGCCTTCAAAGCGAGCCAGCACGGTGACGAGCATGGCCCGGCTCATGGCTGTATCGGGAGAAAACACGGCTTCGCCGGTGCCGCTGAACAGCTCCCGGCTGGACACAAAATCAATGGCGTCCGCTCCCCAGTGAGAATCCGGCACGTCGTCGAAGTACTTGCCGTTATCGACAATCTTCACCGTATCCCCATTGGAAAGCGTCACGACCACGCCATTCTCTGTGGTAAGGCTGGCCCTGATAATCTCTTCCGTACCGTCGTCATGGACCAGCACCGCCACGGTAGACGTGGCTGCGCGCTCCACAGGAATCTCTACCCGGGCGCTGAAGCCCCGGGTCAGCTCTACTGTGACCGTGGGGGCCTCGTCCCGATCCCCGGATGAAGCCACAGCGGGCATGGGCAGAGGCACCGCCTCATCCCCAGCGTTATCCAGCACGTCGGCGGAGAGCGAAACTTCTACAGCTGCCTGTCCGTCCTCGTTCACCGCGGTGACTGAGCGGGAGCCATCAGCACTCTCTACAGTGATTTCTGCAGAGCCGTCCGGATTTTCTACCGCTCTGGTCTGACCGCCATCTGCGTCGGTGCTGGTCGTGGTCACGGTGCCGTCTGACGCAGTTTCCACCACCTCAGATGAGCCGTCTGCGTATTCAGTAGTCTGGGTAACCGTGTCTGTCCGCCCATTGGTGACGACGATAACTGTCGTGCCGTCCGGATACTCTGTTGTCTCCGTCACCGTGTCAGTGCGGTTGTTGGTGACTGTGGTAGTCTTGGAACCGTCCGGGTTGGTGACGGTTTCCGTCGTGGTGCTGGAAGAAGAGCTGCCGCTGCTGGGGCGGCTGGAGGAACTGCCGGTGCTCTTACGGGTCACTTCCACCTGGCAGGTGTCCGTATAAGTCTTTTCGCCCACAGCTGCCGTCGCGGTAAAGGTATAGGTCTCGCTGGCGTTGGGCAGGGTGACGGACCAGGCGCCGTCTGCACCCTCGGTGGGATTGTATGCCGTGTGATCGCAGGTCACGCTGACCTTAGCACCTTCCGGGACGTTGGCAATGGTAAAGGTCACGGTGTCACTGCCGGTGAAGGAATCGCGGCTGGGGGTGATGGTGAACTCAGCAACAGTGTAACCAGCCGTGGCCACAGAGCTGACCAGATTGTTTTTCACTGCGACTGCTTTCACAGTGGTGTCCTCGGTGATTGTGAAGGCCTCGCTGTACAAGGTGCCGCTCATGGTCGGGTCACTGCCGTCGGTGGTGTAGTAGATTATCGTGCCATCTGTCTCTGCGGAGCCGCCTGCGCTGATGGTGACCTCCAGCGCACCGGTGAAAGTCCGGTCTGCAGGGCTGATCGTCGGGGAGACGGGCACAACGGAAGCCGTCCAGGCCGTAAGGCTGCTTTCCAGGCCGGGGGCGTGGGGATTTCCCTTTGCGGCAGTCACATCTGCCCCCTGCTGCCCGAGAAACTCGAAGGCGGCCTTGACCATTTCCTCCAGGTTGGGCCGCTGCTCCTCTCCGCCCTCCTCCGCCAGAGGCGCGGCGTCGGACAGGAGCGCGACTCCCTGAACGGCGGGGTCCCCGCCCTCCTCCGCTCCGGTATCCGGCGTGCTCATCTCAGCGCATTTCTGGAGCAGCAAGGCAATTTGAAAGTTGGACGCAGCGCCATAGGGCTGGAACATAGGAGGTTGCGTGTTCAGGCCGCTGATGACGCCGGCCTTCGTAAAGAACTTGATAGCCGCTTGTTGTTCCGGGGTGCAGGCGCCAATGTCCGCAAAGTCTTTTGACACACCCACTTCGGCCTTTTCCTTCAGGACGGGGTCGCCCTTGTACTGCGCATAGACCTGCATAAGCATGTCCAGCCGGGTGACACCGGTTTCCCAGCCGTCGGTATCTACTGTGGATTCGTCATATTTCGCGAAAAGAAGATTCACCATTCCTACAGACGCCGGTTGGGTAGCATTAAATTTGCCAGTTGCTTCCCCCTGTATGATTCCCATGGCGGTGAGGGCCAGAACCGCGGGGCCATAGGGCTCGGCTCCTGTCACATCTGAGTAGGGGGGCGTTGCCGCCGTCGGGTGGCTCTTGCACCCGGTAACCCGCCAGAACACCACCGCCAGCTCCGCCCGGGTCACTTTTCCGGAGGGGGAGAAAGTAGTTCCGCTGGTACCGCTCAATATCCCCTTTTCTGCCAGGACGTTGATAGCGGTCCACTGCGTAGGCGTACAGGGTGAAGTCGTGCCACTCTGGCCATCCCCAATATCCGTAAAGCCCTGGTCCGTTGCGGGCTGGTCGAGATAAAACTTGTTATAGAGTTTCTCCGCCAACTGGGCGCGGGTAATGGCATCCGGCGAGTCTAAAGGCGTATTGTCACTCAGCGTTTCTTCGTCAGTTTCGCCGCTGCCGGTTTCGACGTCGCCGCTGGTCCCGCTGCTGTCGGTTTCGCCATCAGTTACCTCGGTCCCGTCGCCGTTTGCCAGCGCCGCCGTGGGCAGCAGTCCTGCCGCCAAAACCAGAGCCAGCAGAAGTGCCAGCCATCTTTTCCCTCGCTGCATTGCGCAACCCTCCTGTGATTTCATAATCCGGTCATAATCAAGTATTATATTTAGTTATTATAAAGTATTGCATTGTTTTCGTCAAGCTGCGAATTGGTTACACTAGGGGCAAGAGGTGATAAAATGGCCCATGCGTGAAAAAAAGGAAATCAATATTGAGGTGGGTTGTCGCGTGCGGCAGGCCCGAGAGGCCGCCGGCCTGACCCAGGAGCGGTTCGCCGAGCTCATCGGTGTTTCGCCCCAGAACGTTTCCTGTGTGGAGCGGGGGCTGGCCGGTGTTTCGCTGACAGTGCTGCGGAGGATATGCGAGACCCTCCATGTATCCAGCGACGTACTGCTTTGGGGCAGGTCCGGGGGCAACGATGCGGAAATCCTTGCCCGGCGCCTTGAGCAGCTCCCCCCGGAGCAATTCCGGGTCGTGCAGAATGTCATCAACAGCGTTCTGGAACTGACCGTTCTGCCGGAAGAAAAAAAGGGACCGGAATCATGATCATCGTATCATGATTCCGGCCTTTTTTGGTGTGCAAACCTGCACACTTGTTATCACAGCTAAAATCCCCGCAGCTCGAAGGTGTGATTGGGGCACGCCGCTTCCACCAGCGCTGTCTGCTTCTGCGGAACCACCACATAGCCCAGCGCGGGCAGGTCCGCCAGCGGGGAGAAGTCCGTG
Source organism: Candidatus Ventrousia excrementavium (assembly GCA_018714845.1). Taxonomy (GTDB): domain Bacteria; phylum Bacillota; class Clostridia; order Oscillospirales; family Butyricicoccaceae; genus Ventrousia; species Ventrousia excrementavium. Next base: position 25,527 of record DVMR01000052.1, on the reverse strand, counting down.
ACTTCCAGCCCATCCAGTTGCAGGTAGTTAAGCCGCTCCAGCCCGGACAGGGGGGATAAATCAGTGATGCCGTTATGCCCCACGGACAGGGTGATGAGCCGGGTAAGGGTTTGAATCCCGGTCAGACTCTCCATACTGCCCTTGTGAATATTCAGCACTTCCAGCCCGGTCAGTCCGGCGAGGGCGGTGAGGTCGCTGGCATAATAGTCCCCGATAGTAAGGGTTTTCAGCTGGGACAGCGCACTGGCCGCCGCCACTGCGTCATCCCCAGGGTCCCACAGCAGCAGCTCTTCCAGAGCGATCTGGCGGGTCAGGGGTTCCCAGCTTCCATCTTTTGGCACTATCAGTCCCAGGCCCAGCTTTCGCAGCGTCAGGGCATCCAGAAAATCCAGACTGTCCACGGTCCCGACGCCCGTACCCGCACTGCCCTCTACCGTCAGGACGGACAACCGGTCAAGGCGGGACAGAACGCTGTAGTCAGTACCCGGATTACCCCCCAGATACAGCGTTTCCAACTCTGTCAGGGCGGCCAGCGGCGAGAAGTCCGCAATCTGGTTTTCGCAAAGGGCCAATGTGGTCAGAGGCAGCCCCTCGAGAACCGAGATGTCCCGAATCTCCTGACGGCAGAGATACAGCTCTTTCAAATTGGGCATGTGTGCCAAAAGAACGAGAGCCTCGTCGGTGACGTCTCCAGGCGGCAGATCTCCCTGAAACTGGTTGCCGATATAACAGCCAATCCGGTAGTCAAAATCCTGCTCTGCCCCAAAGGTACTTTCTCCCACCGCCGCCAGACGGGTGATGGCAGACAGCTCGTCATAGGTGACCGTCCCATTCGGTTTCCCCAGAGCCTGCCGGACGGCGGCTTCCATGACAGCGGAGGAAAATTCCACCGCAATGTCCGAAATTTGTTCCTCTGCCTCGCCGGGACTTTCATCTGCCGGCATGTCCGCCGGGTGCAGAAACCATGCCCCGGCTGCCAGCAGCAGAAGTGCCGCCGTCAGTGCCAGCACTGCTCTCTTTCGCCGGGCCGGCTTCCCGGCAAGGGCAGCGGCGAAGGCAGCGGCATCCTGGAACCGGGCTTCCGGGGCGAAAGCGGCCGCCTTTTCCAGCGTCTTTCGCAGGTGAGAAGAAATTTCTGTCTCTTGCAGTGCATCCCGGTCATACCGCCCGGTGAGGGCCCAGATAAGCGTCATGCTCAGGGCGTACAGGTCCGTGCGCCGGTCGGTCTGAGCGTAGCCATACTGCTCTGGCGCAGCGGTAGAGCGGGTGCCCATATGGCGGGTATCTGTGTCCTTGCCTTCCTTGAACTGACGGGCAATGCCGAAGTCGATGAGCCCTGCTTCCCCATCGGGCAGGATGACGATGTTTTCCGGTTTGATATCCCGGTGAATTACCGGGGGGTTCTGGCTGTGGATGACCTCCAGCAGGGCGCAGAGCTTTAGTCCCAGCGAAACGCACAGCGCCTCTGAACAGCCATCTTCCCGCTCCCGCCGCTGGGCCAGGGTCTCTCCGGGCAGATAAGTGCGCAAAAGGCAGTCCATCTCCCCCGCCCGAAACTGACTGACCGGCTCTGGTACCGAGTTGGGAAGCAGAGGCCACAGCCGGGTCAGAATCTGAAATGATTCCGCCAGATCTTCCGTGCCCGCCGGAACGGCCTTCAGCACAAAGGCGGCACCATCAGCCCGCCGCGCCAGGCGCCAGACGCCTCCGCGCTCTTTGCGTGACAGGCAGGACTCCACTTCATAGGTTTCCAGAAATGACGGCGGCAGGGTAATTTCTTCGGGCAGCGGAGCAAACCCCGACAGGAAGTTTTCCTTATCATTCATAAGAGTGTCCCTTCCCCTAAGCTCTCCAGCAATGCATCCGTTTTCTCCACCGTCAGTCCGTGGGTCAGGGCGTAGAGCACCGCCGCATCCCGGCGGTCGCGGGCGTACAGCGGCTGACGGCCCGCAATCTTCAGCAGGCGCTGGGTTTCTTCCATCCCCAGCTTCAACAGGATGGCCAGGCGTAACAGAAAATTTCTGGTAGGCCTGCGGGTGCCGTTGAAAAGCTGGTAGCCATAGCTCCGGTCAAGATTGCAGCCCATCACGACATCCTGTACGGACGCATTTCGGTCATGCAGCAGTTTGTTCAGATACACCGCCAGATTTGGGACGGTAAAGTCGTCCGCTCCCAGCAAAGACGGGTTCTTACCATGCTGAATCTGATGCTCCAGCTCCTGTGTGTTCTTCACTGCCCATTGCCCCCTAAAAGTGTTTTGAGTGGCTTATTATTGCAAATATTATTGCAAATGCGCTTCAGAAAGTCAATAACGGGAAGATATTTACGTCTTTCTTCCCATTATTTTCTGTGTCTTGCTTTTTTTACGCGGGTATGGTAATATTTAATTATCATAGGGTTTTATAGACGGTGGTTTTTCTTTTTCCGGCGGACCTCTGATGGAATCCCATCGGAATGTTAAATGCGTCAAAACAGCAAAACCCTTGTATGACAATCCGATAAACAGGCGCGGAATCTGAAATAAATCTATGTTTCCCAAACTTTAAAGGTGGGGGCTTAGCTCTCATCGCCCGCTCCGGAAGCAGAAACCCCTGCAGCGTTGGCGGCTGCAGGGGTTTTCTTTTTTTATTTTTCATTTACTCAGGATATAGCTTTCGAAATATTAGAATTTTCATATACAATCGTATCCTGTACGATGTCCTTTAAATGTTCCGGAGCAAGCTGCAGCTGATTATACCACCACACAAGGCGCAAAACGAATTTCTGGTCTGACGAAATGTCAGATACTTCTGCTGCACACAGCCAGCCATGCCCATTTTGTCTGTACGCGCGTATGCCATAAGTTTTATGCTTTTGGTTGTCAGGTGTTTGGCTTACACCTTCAAAAAGGCGGTACAGAAATTTCATTTTGACTTTCCTCCTTGTGATTTCCGCTCATTTGTGCTTTTCTCATTATAAATTCAAAATTTTTATCAGCTAAAATCAATTATACCATACCTTTTCCATAAATTCTATATTTATCCATTTTTAATATAATTTTACTGATATTTTAGTGATATCAATAATCAAGTGCTTTCTGCCCATTGTCGGGGGTATCTGTATCTGATATAATGGACAGCAGACGTAACGGCTGCGCGCTGTATGCATGAATGGGGGTTTTATCGTGGCGTTTGATTTTAAAAAAGAGTTCAAAGAATATTATATGCCTAAAAACAAGCCCGAGCTCGTCACCGTGCCGCCCATGAATTATATCGCTGTGCGCGGTCAGGGGGACCCGAATGACCCTGCGGGCGACTATCAGCGCGCCATCGGCGTTTTATATGCCGTGGCCTACACCTTGAAAATGAGCTATAAAAGCGACTACCACATTGCGGGCTTTTTTGAATATGTGGTGCCGCCTCTTGAGGGGTTCTGGCAGCAGGACGGCGCAGCGGGCATCGACTACAACAACAAGTCCGCTTTTCGCTGGACATCGGTCATTCGGCTGCCCGATTTTGTCACGCCGTCAGATTTTGACTGGGCCGTCGCGGCGGCGTCAGCCAAAAAGCAGCTTGACTGCTCGGGCGCTTCATTTTTGACCGTCGACGAAGGGCTGTGCGTGCAGATGATGCACCTGGGGCCCTTTGACGACGAGCCCCATTCCGTGGCGATGATGGATGCCTTTGCCCGCGAGCACGGATTTGTCAGCGACCTGTCTGATGCGCGTCTGCATCACGAAATCTATCTGTCTGACGCGCGCCGCGTGGCACCGGAAAAGTGGCGGACCGTCATACGCCACCCTGTCAGGCCGGCCTGACGCTCTGGATAGGCAAAAGTCGCTGATACGCAAAGCAAGCCGGTTTGACAGCAGGCAAACAGACGATAACGAAAAACAGGCGGGAAGCTGTTTGGCTTCCCGCCCACTTTTTTGTTCCCGCGAAACAACGGACTGCTTCCCGCATCCGGCGGTTTTCGAAATGGCGATTATTCGCCTGCAAGCGCAATATTGACATCGCCGTTGTTGCTGGATACATTCAGCAGTTTGGCTCCGCTGTCTTTATTGTCCGGCAAATTGCTCTCGCCTTTTTTAATCTCTGACTGAATGGCAAAATCATCATAGCTTCCTGCAAGCTCGCCGGAAATATCTCCGTTTTTGACCGCCAGGTGCAGGGCGCTCCCCACGTCCAGGGCTTCAAAGGCAATATTCCCGCCGCTACAGGAGATACTGATGCTTTCGGTTACAGACAATGCAGAAAGGGTGATGTCCTCGTTTGTTGTGGACAGTGTGAGGTTTTCCAACAGGCCGTCCGGTATCTGCAGTGATATTTTCCGGTCTTCGGCCGAGGGTTTCCCGCCAATATAATCCGTCCAGTCTTTATTGCTTGCGCTTGTCATTGTCAGTACATTTTCGTCAGAAACGGAAATATTGTAATACTCCTTGCTGTTTTCATACGAAAAGCCTGTTTTAGGATATCCCTCGACGAGCAGGCGGGCCTTGAGCTGCGCTTCCTGGCTTTCAGGCACCAGAATGGTGTCATTCCCCTCAAGCCTGTAATCGGTCACGCCCATTTCATCGAGCAGATTCATAATAGTGACTGCCTCTTCGTTGCTGACCTCAGTCACAAGCACGGCATAAGGTTTGTTGCCAAGAACAACAACAGCAGCCACGATGACGACTGCCAAAACTGCCGCGGCTATAATGATGATTTTTTTCGGCAGCCTCTTTAAAAGGCCCTTGGCTTTTTCCAAAAAGTCCTTGACTTTATCGCCCAAACGCTGTCAACCCCTTTGTATATGTATGGACAGCCGCCTTACATGTTGATGCGCGTCAACTCAGAATAGGCGTCCAGCGCTCTGTTGCGCAGCTGTACCAGAAGCTCAACAGCCATCTGATACTTGGTGCCGGCAATGGTGGACTGGGCGGGATTGTCGAGCTGACCGGTGGCCAGCAGATAATCGGTCTGCACTTTTTCAGCATCCGTCTGACGCACATTGTCAACAGCTGAGCGAAAAACAGCGCCGAACGGCACTTGTTCGGCGGTCTGGACAGTTTCTACGGTCTTTTGGTCCTCAGTCAGCGCAGCCAGGGGCTGCAGGCGGTCAATCGGTGAAATCAAGCGCTTCGCTTCCTTTCCTGCTTACGGGTTAACGTCCAATTTCCAGAGCTCGCTGCACAACGGTCTTGAGCGTGTTCAGCGCCGTGACGTTGGCCGAATAGGCCTGTGTCGCCGCCATGGCATCGGTAATCTCCTTGACAGTGTCGACATTGGGCATGGACACATATCCGTCCGCGTCAGCATCCGGGTGGGCCGGGTCATAGACCAGGCGAAGGGGTGTGGGGTCCTCGGCGACCTGGGTGACGCGGACGCCGCCTGCCGTCTCATATCCGGCGTTCGAGGCCGTGCGGCCGGCTGCAGCGGCGCGTGCCATGACAGTGCGGAAATCGTCCCTGCCCGACATTGCCTCGAACACGACGACCTTGCGGCGGTACGGTCCGCCCGCCTCGGTGCGCGTGGTGTTGGAGTTGGTGATGTTCTCAGAAATCACATCGAGCCGCAGCTGCTGTGCTGTCAGGCCAGAACCGACGATGTTCATTGAGCTTAAAAATGCCATTTATTTTTCCCTCTTTCTGCCAGGGGCTTACTGTCCGCGAATCGCTGTACGCAGCGCCGACAAATCACTTGAAATCGCGCTGTAAACGTACTGGAGCTGATAGGCGTTGCGCGCCAGCTCAACGCTCTGTTCGACCAGATTGACTCCGTTTTCATCCATGCGGGTCGCTTCCTGCGCCTCAGTGACAGCGAACTGCGCGCCTTCCAGCACCTCGCGCACCGCAGTACGCGGCGAACGCGAGCGCTGCGCCGCATCCAGCTTTTCCCGCAGGCTCTCTTCAAAGGTGACGACCTTTGTCTTGTAATTGGGCGTCTCGGCATTTGAAATATTGTCCAGAATCGCCGCCTGCTTGGTCCACAAAAAGTCCATGGATTTCTCAAGCATCAGCAGGGAATTGTGTCCCAACAGCTCCATCATGTTCTCCTTTCCGGGTATATTAACCGCTATACTAAAACTAGATACATTTTGCCGATTTTACTGTAAATCAGGCGGAAATCGTCTTGTTCTAACATCATTTCCCGCCAAAAATCAACCACCATTGTGCAAAAAAGTAACAATTTTTTATGAACTTTTTTTATCTGAAAAGTTAGGTTTCGTGAACTTTTTGCCGTGATTTTACATTTTTAAAGAAATAGCTATTTCTTACGCGAGGATGCGCAACAAATTTTATAAATTTTGTTTCATTGCTTGCTATCAACGTAAAAAACAGCAGGACATCCTTGAATGTCCCGCTGTTTTTCATCTTTACGAAGCAGCCTGCGAGTTCGTTTTTTCTTCCTGAGGCACTGCTTGGACGGCAGGTGGAGCATCCGGTACAAAAAATGAGCCCACGCACGCCAAAACTGCAGTGCCCACTAAAATCCACAGCACAACGGGCAAGCCGGTGCTGTCGCCGATACGTCCCAGCACCGGCGAAACAACGCCGCCAAAGCTGGACGCCAAGCCCATAGTGATGCCAGACGCCAACCCGATGTGGTTGGGCACCAGTTTCTGCCCCAGCGCGACCGACGGGCTGAAGGCCAGATACAGCGTCATGGCCATGGGCACCAGCATAATGGTGGACAAAATGACCGAGCGTGACAGAATGACGACAATCATACAGGGGATCACGCAGACAAGGCCGGTGCGGATGACGCGGTTGAAGCCGTAGCGGTCAGCCAGCCGGCCGCCGATCAGGGTTGACACAGAACCGGCAATGGAAATAATAGTCGTCGTCGTGCTCGAAACGCTTTCGCTCTGCATCAGCACATTGAGCCAGAACAGCGGAATAAAGGTCGTCATGCCGGTCGAGATGGTCGAACGCAGGAATACGACGCCTGTCAGTTTGAAAAAAGAGCGCCAGTCATCTTTTTGCCCTGCCTGCATGGCGACTTTGGTGGCATTACTGCCCTCTTGCGCAAAGGCGGCCAGTTCGCGGCTCTGCATCAGCAAAAAACCGCCCATCAGCACAGACGGAACTGCCAAAATGGCCGTGCCGCGCAGGCCGAATGTCGTGATGCCGAAGACAACCAGCATGGGCCCGATGGCGCCGCCCAGGTTGCCGCCGACCGAAAAGTTGCTCAGGCCGCGGCCCTTTTTCTCGCCCGCGACATAGTTTGCCATGCGCCCGCCGTCGGGGTGGAAGAGTGCGCTGCCAATACCGGTCAGCATGACGGCCAGGAACATGGCCCAGTAGCTGTTCAAAAAGCCGAGCAGGGACACGCCGCAGCCGGCGAGAATAATGCCAACGCTCATCATCCACGGCCGCGAATGCTTGTCGGCCATATTGCCGAAAATCGGCTGAATCAGCGAACCCAGGCTGCTCAGGGCAAAGGTCAGGCCGGCGGCAGCCGAGTAGGAAATCCCCCTTTCCACCATCAGAAACGGCAAAATGGCGGGCAACGCGCCGCCGTTGATGTCGCAGCATAGGTGGCCGAGCGTCATTGCAAGACCATACCCCTCGCGCTTGAGCTTGATAGACACCCCTGTTCCCCTCTTTCCAAAATCTTTACACAACCATTATAGCAAACTTTCCCCCCTGTTACAATAGAAAAACGGCGTCCGAAAGCCGGACGCCGTCCCTGTTTTCTCTCGCCGGCCTATCGCGGACTGACGACAAAGGCGTTAGGCAAAAGCCGTCCGTTCTGTTTGTCGCCCGCCGAGGGCCTGGTGATTTTTCTGCCGTTGTAATACATGATACTCGACGAGCCGCCGTCCAGGTTGCAGGCCTGCTCGGCGCCGTAGCGCTCCATGATGTCAGCCAGATCGCCCATGGTGCAGCCGATAGAGTAGCCGGGCTGGCGGCCGTCGACGACGAGCAGCAGAACCTGTCCGTCGTCGGTCTGGCCAATGGCAGACCGCGGCTGCATTCCCCAGCCGGCCGAGCCTGAAATGACCTTTTCACCGTCAAGCACCAGCACGGGCTTGAACTCGACCGCATCGCGGAAATCGTTGCTGTCATCGTAAATTTCAATATTGAGCTGGTCATTCCAGTCAAAGCCGATGGCCTTGTCGCCGCCCTGTCCGACCCAGTCCCACAAATGCTCGCCGTCGCGGATGACCAGTCCGTGCGGCGTGCCGCCGTTGCCGTGGCCGTCGGGGTCGTAAAACCCGCTGGCATTGATGGCCAGCACGCCACCGCTGTTTTCCACAATATTGGCGATAATGCTGCCCGAGCTGCCGAAGTTTTCCGACAGTTCAAGCCCGACCTGCGCCGGGTCCTTGACAATGGCCAGCCGGCCGACATATTCGCTGCCCGTCACCTTGACAATCGTAATGCCATTAACCGTGTCAATGGCCAGCACCTCGTCACCGTAAACCGTAGTGATCCCAGTGCTTTCATCATCCAGGCCTGCCTTATCAATGAGCAGGTAGCCATCGTCGGTCAGGACCTCGTCGCCATGCGCGTCCAGATACTCATAAAAGCTGTCCTCATCGATTTCGGGATAGAGCTTGAAAAAGTTCTTTTCCAGCCTGCTCCACTTGACCTTATCGCCAGCGCCCGAAAGCGAACCCACCTGCCAGTTTGTCTCAATCGAATTCTGGTCGCTCTCGATATCGCTGCGCGTTCCCATGACCTCGTCGATGACAAAGTCGGGGATAAACGCCGTGGCCAGCCATTGATGGGTCATGGTGCCCATGGCCGTCTCAATATAGATATCGCGCCACTTTTTGATAAACGGGATGTTGGAAAAAACGGCAATACAGTAAAGCCCCACGAGCAGCAGCAGGGTCATGACCAGCGTGCGGATGCGGTGCTTTTTGCTCTTTTTCTTTTTGGCCGGGCGACCCTTGCTCCCCGCAGCTGCCTTTGCAGTCTGCGGCTTCGCCTCTGTCCGCCGGGGTTTTTGCGCCAGATGGGCGCCGCCCCGTGCAGTGCTGCCCCCACGCAGTGTGCTTCCCGGCACAGCCTCGGCCTCTGCCGCCGCTTGCTGCTGGTATGCGGCGCTTTTCAGGCGTGCATCTTCGCTCTGCGGACGCGGCGTATACAGCTGTGCGCCGGCGTGCATATCTTCCCGGGGCGGGTGCGGCTGCTCACTTTGCAGCGCCGCACGGCGCACGTCATAGATAAACTCGTCAATGGCCTCGGGGCGCTCGACCGGCGGCGCGGAAAAATCACGCCCGCCCGTTTTTCGGCGCCCGGGCTGTCTGTCATCAGAACCGTTCATGAGCGCTCCTCCTTTCTGAAAATGCACGCAGGACAGAAAACGCCTGCCTGCGCGGTCTTTTATTATAATCCTTTTCTATGATGGATTTGTGAACGCCCTGTCAATTTTTTTAGACGCTGCAAAATCGGTATTTGTTTCTTTTTCCATAAAATTCACAGGCTACACAGAGATTCCCCGAAACAGCTTTGGGCGGCAGGGAAAATCCCTGCCGCCCAAAGGATTTCGAGCATTTTCTTATGCACGGCCGCAAGTGCGGCAATCAATCGTTTTCTATGTTGAACTCATCGGACTGGACGGCCCCATACCGGCCCATTCTGCCCCGGCTTTTGCCGAAGCTGCCCATCCGTACTGGAGAGGATGGCTTTATTATACCGGCGGCATGTGGCCAAATTGTGAACGCTGCAAGAATTTTTTGTACATTTTCCTTTTAGATTCCGAGGCTTTTGTGCAAAAGCTCCGCAGCCTCGCGGGGATATTTTTTACACATGACGCCGAGCGACGCCATGATGTAGTGCTCGTCGTATAAAATGCCCGTTTTGCCCGGTTTGGGCATGAGCATGGTGCCCGTGCGGTTTAAGTCGCGCAGATTTTCCATCAGCAGCTGCCGCTGCGGCAGGCGGGTCAGCGCGCCGCCGGTTGCGACCAGCGTTTTGACGCGGGTCAGGTCCTTGCCCTCGGCATAGGTCTTGCGGCCGTGAGGTGTGTACATATAGCGGAGCTGGCCGCAGTGGCGGATCAGCGCCGTTTCTGCTGCCGCACCGGCAATGCGGGTGACAAGACGCAGCTCCTCTGGCGTTCGGGGAATGGCGCGGTAGCCCGCGAGCACCGCGTCGACATCGAGCGACAGCTCGCGCTCGAGCGTCTCCCTGCCCAGCATGTCGACGACGTTGCGCGCATTGACAAAGCACCCCAGGTCCCCCTCGACAGTGCGTTTGGCAAAGGGCTCGGGGGCGATGAGCATGCTTGCAATCTCTTCGCTGCCCTCGGTGACCGAATGCACGTCGGTCGTCGCGCCGCCCACGTCCAGAACGACGACGTCGCCGATTTCGCCATACAGCAGCAGCGCACATTCCATGACAGCGCCCGGCGTGGGGATGATGCTGCCGCCGACCATGTCGCGCACATGCTCCATGCCGGGGGCCGAGGTGATGTGCTGCTCAAAGACCTGATGAATGATGCGGCGGGTCGGCTCGATGTTGAGCTGATCGAGCTTGGGATAGACGTTTTCGGTGATATAGACCTTCTGCCCCGCCTCGCCGAAAATCAGCTCCATCTCGCGCTGATTTTCGACGTTGCCGGCGTAAATGACCGGCACCTCCAGCCCGGCCGCGGCGATGAGCTCGGCATTGTGCACTGCCGTGTCGCGCTCGCCGTAGTCAGTGCCCCCGGCGATGAGGATGAGGTTGGGCGACTGCTCGCGGATGCGTTCGATGTCGCTGCGGCGCAGCCTGCCGGCTGTCGTCATTTTGATGATGCCGCCCGCGCCCAGCGCCGCCTCGCGCGCTGCTTTGACCGTCATATCGTAAATCAGGCCGTGCACCGTCATGCGCAGTCCGCCGGCCGCCGACGAGGTGGCCAGCATCTCGCCGCAGTCGACGCGGTCAGTTCCAAGGCCTTTGGCAAGGCTGTCGCGCGCGTTCTGCAGCCCGATGCGCACATCTCCCTCGAGCACAGTAGTCGGCGCCTGTCCCTGCCCGAGAAAACGCGGCGGCTCCAGGCTGAACGCATTGACAACCGTCGTTGTCGAGCCTATTTCAGCCACGAGCAGATCTGCCTTCATCGAATTCCTCCTTTAGTATGCGGGCGGCCCGCCGGCATGGCAGACCGCCCGCAGCGCTTCACGCTTCCTCGCCCCTGCGGCGCCGGCGCTCCTTTACAATAAAGGTCGCGTTGTGAATGCCCTTGGCGCCGCGGCCAAAGCCGGCGTCTGCACCCCACTTGACCGCCAGCTCGGGCGTGACCTGCGTGCCGCCCGCGATAAAGATAATTTTATCGCGGATGCCCATTTCGCGCGCCAGCTTGTCGATGGCGGCGATGTTTTTATAATGAATATCGTCGTGGCTGATGATGACCGACGCCATGACAACCTCGGCATTGGTCTCGACAGCGGCCTGCAGGAGCTTTTCCACCGGCACGGACGTGCCCAGATAGTGCACCTTGATGCCGTATTTTTCAATGCCGCCGTGCTTGATGTCAATGATTTCGCGCAGGCCGACCGAGTGCTCGTCTTCGCCGACCGTTCCGCACACGACGGTCAGGGGGTGCGCCTCGATTTCCGCGCGGATTTCGTCGTCGCTCATGACCTCGGGCTCGGGCGGAATGACCAGACTGTCAACGTCGATGGCAAAGGGAACCTTGCCGCGCACCTCGACGCGGGTGCCTTCGGCCTGCTGCATGATTTCGCGGTGAATGACCTCGCACTCGACGAGATTGAGCTTCTGCGCAATGGCCAGCGCAGCCGCTTCGGCGGCGCGGCGCTCAAGGGGCAGGAACATGGTCAGAACAACGACGCCGTCGGCCCGCCACTCCATTTCGGGCATGACCTTCTGGCCGTTTAAAAACTCGCGCTTCTCCTCGAGCCGGGTGTTGACATTGTCCTCGTCGTCGAGCTCGTCGATATAGATAATCTTCTCCGGGCACTCAAAGGTGCAGCCGCCAATCAGGCTGGCAGGGTCCTGAACGGCCTTTTCGTCGTACTGGGCGACATTGTTATAGCCAAAATGCGCGGTGACCGGGGCCATGTAGTCGGCCGCGCGCTTAAACACCGTGCCCGCGCCAACGCCGCCCGCAATCTCGCGGGCAATGCCGTCGCCGTTGCGCTCGGGGTAGCAGCCGCTGTCGACGAAAAAGCCCTGCTCGACGGCGGCGAAATACCCGCCCGCCTCGAGCATCTCTTCCATAAAGAGCACAGCGCGCTCTTTGAGCTCGCGGGCCTTGTCGCGCAGGTAACCGTCCTTTTTGAGCTCGACCATTTCCATCAGCCCGTCCATGCCGGCGATGACCTGCTTGGCCGTGTCGCACGCTTCGATATTGTACATGTGCCACGGCACGTTGCGCCCTTCGTCGGGCGTGATGGTCGACTGAATATCCGCCCGCGTCAGCTTGCTCGTCAAAAGGTTGAGCACATGGGTGACCGTGGCCTCGCGCGTCGAGCTTTCCATGTACTTGGTGTTCATCTGCGCGCGCATCTTGTACTCTGAAAAGAGCTCGCGCAGCGCGACGGCATAGGGCAGGTCGATGTGCAGACAGGGGGCCGGCGGGGCTGTCGGCGGCACCGTCGACAGGGCGATATTCTCTTTTTTAATGCCGACGGCGCTCGAAAAGCTGGCGTTGATGGCGTGCTGGACCATGAGCTCGGGCATGACCTTCCACGCCTCGCGCGCGGTGGCGTTGGCGTTGTGCGCGCCGTCAATCTGCAGAATGCCGCCGTGCGCCATGATGCGCTTGCTCTCGCACGCGTCGACAAAAGAGCGAATCATGTTGATGTTGCGGTAGATGACGTTGTACTGCGGGTCCTGGTGTGCGCCGGCCACGCCCTCTTCACAGAACATGACGGCAATGTCCGGCCCCGCAACGCCCGATACATAGGAATGGTAGTTGATGGGCCGGCCGACCTCTTCTTCAATCAGGTCAAGGGCGCGGCGCTGTGCGCGCACCTGCTTGCGGGTGATGGGCACGCCGCCCATGCCCTGCGGCGTGCCTTCAATCAGGCCGTCGTAGTGGCTCTGCCCGGCTGTGCGGATGACCATGATGTGGTCGGCGCCGTGATGGGCCGCCATGCGCATGCGCCGGATGTCGTCCTCAAAACGCCCCGACGCAATTTCGGTCGTGATGGTCCAGCAGCCCTGCGGGTCAATGTTGCCAAAATACTTGGCCGACGGCAGGGGCACCGACTCGCTCAGCGGCTCGGACATATCCTGATAGTGAAAGCCCCCCATCTCAAGGTCCAGGGCGGGCTTGCGCCACGTCCACGGCCGCTTTTTGGGCACATAATGCTCCAAATCGTCCAAAATGGCCTCAATATCAATCTTTTCATCGGGCTTCAGCCTGTAATCGCTCATGCGCGCACCTCCTCAAAGAGCTCGGACGCCTTGTCCCACAGCTCGCCCCGGGCCAGCCTGAGCCCGGTCTCGCGGATATCAAGCCCCGTTTCGCGCGACAGTCGGTAAACGATGTTGCCCGCGCCGTGGGCAATCAGGTTCTTTTCAATGGCCGTGTCGACAATGGGCTTGACCTCGAGCGAAGAAAAGCCCATGCGCAAAAGCACCGACCGCTCAATCGACGGCGAGGTGTATTCGCGCCCCATCTGCAAAAGCGGCTCGGTCAGTTTGTCGGCCAGCTGCCAGAAATAGGCCTTGAGCTCGTCATCGCTCATCCCGGCCAGGTGAGCACGTCGGGTCTCAAAATCATCATTTCGCTTCATTCTGTTCCCTCCGGATGTCCTCGATGGTCTTTTCAACCCATGCGCGGTCGGTGTTGGTCTCGGCGGCCAGATAGTCAAGGTCAGCGTCGCACAGCGCCGCGGCGCCGCGAATCTGCCGCCTGATGAGCGAGCGGCGCATGTGCGCAAGGTCGGAATCGCGCGCCTTTAAAAGCTCGGGCCGCGCCGGGAAGATAATGTTTTTGCCCGGCACCTCTTCGCTCGGGTCGCCGAACAGCAGTTCGATGCCGTTTTTGCGGGCAAAGGACAGCTGGGGCTGAATGTGCTTGCCCGCGCCGGTGTACTCGGTCTCCTGCGCGACGATAATCTGGTCCTCGTCCATCTCCTGCGCCAGCGAGAAAGCGGCGGCCAGGCTGGTGTTGCCGGCCGGACCTTTCTCCATGCCCTCAAGGGTGGCCAGCGCTTCGGTGATATAAAAGACCTCGCCCTGCTTGACGGTGACATAGCGGTCCATGTACCGCAGCGGCCGGGCGGCCGAACGGGGCACATCGCTGTGGTCGGGGTCGGTGGCGTAGGGCACGCCGAAGCCGGTATGGGCAGTGGTAAAGGATTTTTTGTTGAACTGCACGTCGCTCGCCATGTGCAGGCCCTTGAGGTCGACCGACGCTGCGACGACCTTTGCCGGGCAGCCGGCCTTGCGCAGGCCGCGCGCCGTGCCCGTCAGGTTGCCGCCGCCGGCGTTGGCACACACGACGACATCAGGGTGACGGCCGCACTGCTCCAGGAACTGATGCCCCAGCTCCCAGCCCAGCGTCTCAACGCCCGAAACGCCGAAAGCGCTGTAGAGGCTGGCGTTGAAGTAGCCGGTATCCTCGAGCATCATGAGCGTCTCATAAAAGAGCTCAGGTCCGACGGTCAGCTGCAGGACCTCAGCGCCCAGGGCCTCGCACTTGCGCGCCTTTTCAATGATTTCAGGCTGGCCGATGCCGTGCGAATCATAGCACTCCTGCACAATCAGGCACTTGAGCCCCTGCATGGCAGCCTGTGACGCGACGGCGGCGCCGTAATTGCCCGACGTCGCGGCGATAACGCCCTTGTACCCCATTTTCTTGGCGTGATAGACCGACGTTGCGGCGCGGCGCTCTTTAAAGCTGCCGGCCGGGTTGGCGGCCTCGTCCTTGATGAAGATGCGGGCGCCCTTGCCCGGGCCGGCGCATTTGCGGGCCAGCGCCGTCAGGTTGCGCAGCTCGAAAATCGGGGTGTTGCCCACGTTGAAGGTGCGCTGAATCCTGATGATGTCCTCGAGCGAATACCCGGTGTCGTTCATCATGGCTTCATAATCAAAGGCAATAGAGCCTGACTCGTACTTTTTATAGTCCACGCCCATGGCATTTTCGATAATCTGGGCCATGCGGCCGGTGACAGCCTGGTAGCTTCTGTCAACAATCATTTGTCATTCCCTCCAAAAAGCGCCGCGCGCAGCTGATCCTCAATGGCCGTGATTTCAGGTACATACTCGCCGTAATCGAGCTGATAATGCGGGTTGACCTCGATGAGCGTCCCGTGCTCCTGACGGCCCACGCGCGTGATAATGGTGACCTCGTCGCCGATCTCGGCAGTCTCGTCGACAAGATGTCCCTTGACCCACATTTCAAGCGGAACGTTTTTGGTGTCGTCGGGCAGTTTGCCCGTGCGCTCCTGCGCTTCCAGCACATTGCGGTGGATGCGCACCCAGTCGTTTTTCTTTGCCACGGTAAAAGCCTCCTTACTTGACAATCTTGCGCTCTTCGTCGATCAGATCGCGGTAATCGCCCATAATGGCGTGCGGCACCGGCAGGTCGATCATGGTGCGCAGGCCGGGCCGGGCGTTGATGACATGGGGAATCACGTTGATGCACATGGCGATGGTGCCGATGCCGCCGTCGACCTCAGGGCGAATCTCCATCGAGATGTTGGGCGAGCCCTTCAGGACAATGTAGTCGCCTGTGTGGGTGCCCTCAGCCTCGGGCTCAATCTGCTGCGGATGAATCATGTCAATGACCACTTTGCCGCCGCGGGTGCCCTGGCCCGTCATGTTGACGCCGGCGACGTCGCCCGCTTTGGCAAAGCCATAGGGCGAGCGGCGGTCAATGCTGGTGACGATGGGCTTCATCTGCTGTTCAAAATGGTCGACGCCCAGGCCCAGCGCCTCGTCCATCATGTAAACGCTCTCTTTAAAGCCGACATGTCCGGCCATGGTGCCGTCCTTGACGCGCTTTTCAAACTCGTCTGTCGAAAGCCCCACGCCCTGCTCTTCCATAACGGCCGGGCCAAAGGGGCTCAGGCTGTTGACGCGCCGGCACTGCACCGATTCGACGTCGGTCATGCCGCCCGACAGACACAGGGCCAGCACATCCATGATGAGCCCGGGGTTGACGCCGGTGCCCAGCACCGACACGCCGTGCTCGCGCGCCGCGGCGTCCATTCTGGCGGCCAGCTCAGGCTCGCCCGCTTTGGGATACGCCATTTCTTCGGCCGTGGTGACGACGTTGACGCCCTTTTCGACAATGCGCAGCACCTTGTCGCACACTTTGGCAGTAAAAGAATCTGTGGCGATCACGCACACGTCGCACTGGCCTGCGCGCACCGCCTCGTCAATGTCAGAAGTGACCACGACGTCGGCGCGCTCAGCGCGCGGCACGTCCAGAACCTCGAAAATGCTCTTGCCGACCCGCTGGGGATGCAGGTCGCACACACCGACAATATCAACGCCCTTTTTGGTGAGCAGGGCGCGCACAATGCCCGATCCCATGGCTCCAAAGCCCCAGACCGCTACTTTGACATTTTTCATACTTTTCCTCCTGTATCTCTTAAAATATTCATAATATTCATTTTGTGCATCATTTTGGACGCAAAAAAACCGCCCAAAAGGACGGTTTTGCAAAATGCGTATAGCTCGGCTCTCAGGGCGCTCTGTACAGCGCACACAGTGACAGCGGCAAAACCGTCAAATAGTGGTTGTACAGATTAAGCAGGCCCTTTCCTCCCTGCGTTTCTGATTCTATTTTACCGTATTTCCGGCCGTTTGACAACCCCCCACAGGCAGAGAAAAAGTCCCCGCATTTTTTGGGCAGTCCGCCGAAATCAGTAGACTGTCTTGCCAAGCACTGACAAAATCAGCTCACAGGCAAGGGCGCCCGTCTTGTTGAAGGCGTCGAGCATGGGGTTGACCTCGACCATGTCAAGCGATACCACGCGGCCCGATTCGGCCAGCATTTCAGCGGCCAGAAAAGCCTCGCGCACCGTCAGTCCGCTGTGCACCGGCGTTCCGACGCCGGGCGCCGCCTCGGGCGTGATGGCGTCAACGTCAAAGCTCAGGTGAATGCCTTTTGTCCCCTCGCCGGCCACTGCCATGGCGCGGCGCATGACCTCGGCCATGCCAAGCTTGTCAATATCGCTGATTGAAAAAACCGATACCCCATTTTCGCGCAGACGTGCGCGTTCAGCGGCGTCCAGGTCACGTGCGCCGACCTGCGCCACATGCCGGGGGCTGACGCGTGCTTTTGAAAAGGAGACCATCGCCTCGGGTCCGCAGCCGCAGACGGCCGACAGCGGCATTCCGTGCATGTTGCCGCTGGGCGTGCTTTTGTCGCTGTTGAAATCGCCGTGCGCATCAATCCAGATGACGCCGATTTCGCCCAGCTCTTCAGCAACCGCCGGGATGCTCCCCGCGGCGACGCAGTGGTCGCCGCCCAGCACCACCGGCATCGCGCCGGAGCGCAAGCTCTCTCTGACCGCGCAGTACAGCCGTTCATTGGCCTCGTTAATCTCACCCGCATGGCGCATGGTCGGGTCCCCGTCTCCCTGCGGAATGCGCGGGATGATGTCCCCGCAGTCGCGGGGCGAAAGCCCCAGGCCCTTCATTTTTTCCAAAAGCCCCGAATACCGAATAGCCGACGGCCCCATGTTGACCCCGCGGCGAGATGCGCCCAGATCCATCTGAATGCCAATGACATCCACTTTTCTTCCCTGCTGCATGGTCTCTCTCCTTTTATTCATTAAATGTATATTTTGTATATACTATAACACAGCTGCCGCGCTGTGGCAAGGGGTGAGCTTAGTCTTTCCGAAGCGAGATGTAAAAACACAGAAAAAAGCCCGGTCCACAAGGACCGGGCTTTAACGCGCGTAAGGTCAGAGGTTATTCAGCGGGCTGCATGACCACAAAGCCGGCATAGGGCATATCGGCATCATAGCTGTTGCCCCAGTCAAAGGCCAGGCGCTCGTAGGACTCAATGACATAGCCGTCCTGGTTGTGGTCGGTCGTGTCATACGGGTCCATCAGAATGAGCACGTCATCCTGCGTGCCCTCGGTGCCCATGTCATCATAGCCGATGACGACCTGCCAGTGGCCGCCCCACTCGTGCGACAGCACCATGACGGGCACGCCCTGCTCCAGATAGTACGAGAAGACGTCGCCCAAATCGACGACAGCATCTTCGAGCTCAAGGCCCAGGCCGAAATCGGTCTCGGTCTCGACCAGATCATAGCTCGACTGCACGTTCCACTCACCGTCAAGGCTGCTGATGACATTGAGCATCTCCTGCACCGTCGCGCCGGGCAGGCCGTCGGTCTTGTCGCGCAGCATGGCAAGGTCAATCTCGTTCAAATCGCCGCGCTGGCCGAACCATTCCAGCACCGACACCATGGACGAAAGGCCGCAGGTGTATTCGGTGGCCTGCTGGACGCTCTTGTAGCCTTCCAGCATGGTCAGCGTGTCGGTCGAAGTCAGGCTGGCAGCGTCAATCTCTTTGTAATACAGCGAATTGTCGTGGTCCGCCAGGCGGTACACGTCGCTGCTCGCCGGGCCGGACAGGCCGTCCGAGCCCATCCAGATGCCGTAATCGCCGTTGTACGGCGCAGTTTCGGCCATGGCCGCGATGTCTTCGGCAAGGCCTTCCTGCACGATGACGTGGCTGTCGTCAAAGACACCGACATTGTCGGGGTCGCTTTCGACATCCGAACCCTCGGCCGGGGTGTATGTATAGCCCTCGGGCGACGCGACGACAAAGACGCCGTAGTCAAAGTCAGGGTCAAAGCCGACCGAGTAGTCCCAGATGAAGCGCTCGGCCGAAAGGGTGGTGTAGCCGTCCTGCAGGTGGTCGGTGGTGTCGTAGGGGTCTGCGATGATGACAACGTCGTCGGCCGTTGTCTCAGTGCCCATGTTGTCATAGCCGATGACGACCTGATAGTGTCCGCCCCAGTCATTCCAGCCGATGATAACGGGCTTGCCCTGCTCAAGGAAGTAGGGGAACATCTCAAAGAGCGTCATCTCGCCGGCGTCGGGAACGGTGACAACGGGGTACCCGTTTTCGTCCCAGGTCAGACCGGCGTCATATGTGGTAAAGACGTCCCACTGCTGGCCAAGCTTTTCCTCGAGCCCGTCAAAGACGTAGGTCATCTGGCGCAGCGTGGTGGCGCCCGGCTCGTCATTCTGGCGCAGGGCGACCAGGTCAAGCTCGTTGAGGTCGCCGCGCAGCCCGTACCACTCGAGCACCATAATGGCGCTGGTCAGGCCGCAGGTGTAGCCGGTTGACTGCTGCTGGGTTTTGAAGCCGGTCAGCATGACGCGGTTCTCGGTGCTGCCCAGCGTGTAGTAGTCGGGCGTCTGGTAATAAGCCGAAGGCTGGATGTCGTCGGCACTGTCTTCGACAGCACCGCCCAGGCCGTTTTCAAAAATCAGGCGGCGGCCATAGGGAATGGTGTTTTCAGCCGTCTCTTCAACAAAGCTCTGGCGGGCCAGCATGGTATCCTCGCCCTCGCCGCCGATGGGCAGCTGCATGGCGGTGTACAGCATGACGGCCACGTCGCCGCGGGTCGCGCCCTCGCTGCCCGCCTCGCCGGTGGGAATGCCCAGCTCGTTGGCCAGAAGCACGCAGTTTTCAGGCCAGGTGCCCTCGAGTGCGCTGTCATCATACCCGAGCGCACGCACCACAAAGGTGACGGCTTCGTCATAGCTCACGGGGTCCTCGGGGCGGAAGGTGCCCTCAGTATCGCCCTTGATAACGCCGATTTTCTGCGCATAGGCGACCAGGCTTTCAGCCCAGTGGCCGGCCGTATCGCTCAGCGTGCCGGTGTACACGGCCAGTCCGCCGTCGTTGTAGCCGAGTGCAGTAACAACCATTTTGGCCACCTCGGCGCGGTTGATGGTCTGTTCAGGGCGGAAGGTCCCGTCGGGATAGCCCCCGACAATGCCCATCGAAGCCAGAGCCTCGACGGCCTCCTGGCACTCAAGGCCCTGTACATCCTCGAATGTGACAGAAACGGTTTCTTCCGTTTCAGCCGATGCAGCAGCCGTCTCGTCCGCGGCGGCAGCCGGCACTGCGGCCAGCGAGTACAAAAGCGCGCAGACGAGCATCCACGACATCCATTTTTTCATTTCCTTGCAACTCCTCCTTTTATTGATAAAGGGGCTTCCCCCTTTACTTCCCGGCTGGAAAAAGGACCCGCGCAGGGGTCCTTTTTTAACGCGCGCAACAATTCTGATTCAGTACTATATCATACCGCGGGCAATCTGTAAAGTTTTTTTTACCATTTTGGACCCTATTCCATGCAAAAATCGATGGCCGCGCGCGCCAGCTCCGCCGTGGGGTCGACAAAATCTCCCGGCGGATTGAGCTGCTCGACCACGATGGGCAGCTCGGTGCAGCCCAAAATGAAGTAATCAGCGCCAGCAGCGTGCATATCGGCCATCAGCGCCGCCAGCGGCGCACGGTCCTTCAGGGTCTCGCCGCCCTTAACGCGGTAAATCAGGTCCATCAGCACCTGCTGTCCCTTTTCATCGGGCAGCACGCTTTTGACGCCCGCCTGCTCGAGCGCGCGGGTATACAGCCCTGTTTTCAGGGTGCCCGTAGTGCCCCAGACACCGGCCGTCTTGCCGGGGAACAGGGCAGCGCAGCGCTCAGCCGTCACCTGCAGCATGTTAATAAAAGGGGTGTGCGCGTGTTCGCGCAGCCGGTCGATGAAGTAGTGGGCCGTATTGCACGGCATGATGATGCACGAAACATTGCACTTTTCCAGGTTTTCCAGCGCTGACAGCATCTGCGGCACCGGGTCCTCTCCGCCTTCCAGAATGGCGCGGGTACGGTCGGGAATCTGCGCGTTGGAGTCAATAATGACGCGGATGTGGTCGTTATCGCATTTTGCCGGGGTCATCAGAACAATCTTGCGGAAAAGGTCGGCCGTGGCCAGCGGCCCCATGCCGCCCAGAATGCCAATGGTTTTTTTCATGTTACTTCTGCTCCTTCAGCCAGTTTTTGGCGCAGCTGACAAAAATGGCCGCGCCATAAGGGAGTGCGTTTTCGTCCAGAACCAGGGCGGGGTTGTGCATGGCCTTGTCATAGCCCTGCGGCACGGCGCCGGCGCCCAGGTTGATCATCAGACCGGGCACGCGCTCGGTGATGTGTGCAAAATCCTCAGACCCGAACGAGCTTGGTTCGTCGACCAGTGTCGTCCCGCCGGGGCCCGTGACAGCCTCGATATAGGGGAAAAACCGTTCGGCCATTTCGCGGTTATTGATAACGGGCGGCACCGACACCTCGCTGTAGGCGACCTCGACCTCGCACCGCATGGCTCGGCCGGTCAGCTCGGCGACTTCCTGCACGCGGCGCTTGACAAAGGCGCGCATCTCGTTGCTGAAGGTGCGGATGGTGCCCCTGAAAACGACCTCATCCGGAATGATGTTGTCGGCCGTGCCGCCCCCAATCATGCCGAAAGTCACCGTCACGCGCTCGCTCGTCGGCACTTCCATGGCGATGATGTGCTGAATGGCGACAATAATCTGGGCGCTCGCCGTGACAGGATCGATGTTCTTGCTGGGCAGCGCGCCGTGACCGCCCCGGCCGCGCACGGTGATGCACACCTTATCGCCGGCCGCATAGGTCGCGCCGCGGCTGTACCGGACTGTGCCGGCCGCCGAATACTCGGCCCCGGCCTCGACGTGCATGGCAAAGGCCGCGTCGACATGGGGATTTTCAAGCACGCCGGCGCGGATGAGGGCCATGCTGCCCTCGAGCGTCTCTTCAGCGGGCTGAAAGACCAGCTTGACAACGCCGTTCAGCTCGCTTTCGCGCGCCTTGAGCATGCGCGCAGCCGCCAGAAGCATGGTAGCGTGAAAATCATGTCCGCAGGCGTGGCAGCTGCCCGCCGTATTGGCAAAGGGCAGGCCGGTGACTTCGCACAGCGGCAGCGCGTCAAAGTCGGCGCGCAGCAAAATGGTTTTGTCGCCCCGTCCGACCGTGGCCACAATGCCGCACGGGCAGACCTCGCGGGCCTCGATACCCGCTTTTTCAAGCTCGCTTAAAATGTAGTCCGCGCTTTGGCGCAGCTCAAACCCGACCCCGCCCATGCGGTGAATGGTCCGGCGGTCCTCAATCATCTGCGGCAGCATATCCTGCGCAGCTTTCAGGATTTCGTTCATCAGTCATTCCCCCTGTTATATTTTGGGCATTTTGCGCCTGATTTCGCGCACTGCATTCAGGGTCTTTTCAGCCATTTCGCGGGTGATCTCGTGCTCGCTGTAGCGGGCGACGCGATAGACCTCGCTCAGCTCGTCAATGGGCTCTGCCGGAAAGCTCTGGCGGCCCAGCTCTGCCGCCGTCTCGGACGTGGCAGAGCGCGGCATAACAATGCCGATACGGCGGCACAAAACCAGAAAGCGCCGGTAGTCCCACCGCACTGCGCCGCGCGGATCGCGGGGGCGCAGCCGGGGCGGGCGTTCGCCGCGCGGGGACGCAGCCGCCTGTCCGCGGACTTCGGCGACAGCCGGCTCGTCGGCTTCGCGGGCGCGGTAGCCCAGCAGTCTGCGGAAGAACCACCATGCGGCCAGCGCGCACACGACAATAAACAGCGTCGTAAACAGAGCCTGCAGAAACTCGGGCGTCTCGGCGAGCTCCACCTCTTCAAACAGCGGATTTTCCTGGATGTCGAGCTGCGGCATTTCGTTTTCGCTGTTTTGAACACTGCCTCCGCTGAACCACTGGATGACATGCATGGCCACCCACATAAAGCCGGCGGCCACATACCCCAGAAGCATGAGCGGCGGCATGACCAGATGCTGGTACAGCCAGCTGGCGCCGCTTCCCACAGCGCTGAGGACAGCCGGCGAGCTGACGGCAGCGGCAGCCGCCAGCGCCAGCACCAGCACCGAACTGTTCAGGATGATAAAACGCGGCTGCGACAGCGTGGCCGGCTCGTGCCGCAGCATGCGCAAAAGCAGAACGCTGCAGCTGAGATAGACAACAGCCATGGGCAGCGCCACCCGGGCCACCAGCTCGCCAATGCCGAACAGAGGCAGGACCAGAAGCGGCAGCAACAGCACGCAGCCGCGGCGAAAGCCGTCGCTGGTTTCGCCGTGCTCGATGCGGTACAGCCTGCGCGCCGCCGTGACGGCGAGATAGGCAGCCGGCGCCAGCAGCACCAGCGCGCCGACCCATCCCGGCATCAAAAACAGGCAGACAGGCACCAGCACGAGCGGCGCAAACCGCACTCTTCCGCGGCCGCGCAGAAAACAACTCAGCCCGCCGGCCAGCGCCAGCAGCACCAGTGCGCCCCGCGCGTCAACGGGCGTGCCCAGCCACTCGCAGATGAGCTGCGCGTAAATAAAGTAAACGGAAAGGTCGCACAAAATCTTGATGCCAAAACACAAACTCACGCTTCCACCTCCCGGTTTTCAGCGGCAGACGCCGGCTCGGGCGGGTACAGCGTCAGAACCTCCTGACCGCTCAGCTCGCGCAGCCGCATCAGGCCGTGGCTGTAACAGGCCGCGTCGCGCGGGGTGATGACAATGTGGCACCGCCCCTGCGAGGCCCGGCGCGCAGCGCGGCTCAGCGTTGCGTCAAAGGGCTCGGTCCGGGTATAGGCGGCGCGGCCCAGGCCCTCTAAAATGGCGAGCAGGTGGCTTTGCCCCAGGCCGTCATCAATGCGGTTCCACAGCCCCACGGCGCCGGCCGCCGACGCGTTGGTGACAAAGCTGTACTGAATCCCTCTTTCTTCAAGCTCCTCACAGACCGAGCGGGCCAGCGAGTAGCATCCCTCGATGCGCTCAGCGTCAAACTGGCGGCCGTCTGCATCACATTCAATATTGAGCAGCACGGTCGCCGTCTGCTCGATGGTGTAGTCGTATTTTTTGACCATCAGCCGCCCCGAACGGGCGCTGACAGGCCAGCTGATTGACTTCTGCGGCTCACGGCCGGTATATTCGCGAAAGCCCAGGGTGAGCACCGGGTCTTCCATGATAAACCGGTTGACCGAGCGGTCGCCCAGGTATCCACCCAGCGTTTCAGACAGGTCGGGCCGCGCAGCGGGGCGCGGCATGACGACAATCTCGCGCAGCAGAGAAACTTTCTGGTAGTTCTCGCGCAGGCCGAGAAAGTCGCCGCCCGCCAGATTGGCGCCGCGCAGAAAATACCGTCCGCGGCGGGGCAGGCTGGCGCGCACACGGCGCTCAAGGCGCTGGCGCGGCCACAGGTAGCAGCTGTAGCCCATACGGGTCGTGTCGCGGTCGCGGCGCAAATCAAAGCCCTCGCCCGCAAGCGAGATGTCGAGCGGCAGCACTTCCTGCACGCGCAGGAAAAAGACAGGCATCCGCCCGCCGTTTGAAATGATTGAAACAATGTCAAAGCTCTCGTCTGGGTCGACAATAATCTGCGAAACGCCGGTGTCAAAGCCGACATGATCCAGGCTGTGCTGCAGGCTGTAGCGCTGCAAAAGCACGGCTCCCAGCACGAGCACGATGAGAAAGGCCCACACCGCCGCTTACCTCGGCAGGGTCTCAAGCGGCACGGGAATCTCGTCGATCAGGCGGCGCAGAAAGGTCTGCTTATCCCCCTCGCGCACCGAGCCGCCCGATACAATGCGGTGGCATAAAACAGGCTCTGCCATGCGCTGCACATCCTCGGGAACAACGTAGTCGCGGCCCTGAAGAGCCGCCCAGACCTGACAGGCGCGGTAAAAGGCAATGGCGCCGCGCGTTGACACGCCGGTGACAAAGCGGCTTTCTGTGCGCGTTTTCTGCACAATGTCCATCAAATACCCCGCAACGTCGGGAGAAACGGCGACAAGGCGCGCGTCCTTTTTCAGCTGCTCGATTTCATCAGGCGTGACGACCTGCTCAAGCTCGCTCAGAATCTCAGTCGTCGGCGGGCGCGAGATGACCGCAAGCTCTTCTTCGCGCTGCATATAGCCCAGCGACAGGCGCATGAAAAAGCGGTCGATCTGCGCTTCGGGCAGCGGAAAGGTGCCGTATGACTCAATCGGGTTTTGTGTGGCCATAACAATAAAGGGCTCGCTGAGGCGGGTGGTGACGCCGTCGACCGATATCTGCCGCTCTTCCATGGCCTCGAGCAGGCTGGACTGGGTGCGTGGCGTGGCGCGGTTGATCTCGTCGGCCAGCACGACATTTGCAAAAAGCGGGCCGGGCCGGAACTCGAACTCGCCGCTTTTCTGGTTGTAAAAGTTGATGCCCGTCAGGTCAGAGGGCAAAAGGTCGGGGGTGAACTGAATGCGCCTGAAATCGCCGCCAATGGTCCTGGCAAAGGCGCGCAGCAGCATGGTCTTGCCGGTGCCCGGCACGTCTTCCAAAAGGACATGCCCGCCGCACAGCAGGCAGGTCAGCACCAGCGAAATGGTCTCGTTTTTGCCCACAATGACGCGCGAGCAGTTTTCTACCACACGGCGGTGGCAGTCGACAAAGCGTGTTACTTCCAATGTATTCGTCCTCTCTGTATGTTCAAAGGCCGGCGCGCTGACGGCCGGCCCCATGTAGACAAAGGACGTTTTACGGCGCAGCCGCAAAACGTCCAGGGGTTTGGGTGCCGATTAGCCCTTGATGGCCTCGACCGGGCACTGGGCCGCGCAGGCGCCGCACTC
>DVMR01000051.1 GCA_018714845.1 Candidatus Ventrousia excrementavium | reverse complement strand
CACTTTTCACCTCGAATGATGAGAAAAGAACGAGTAAAGGCTTGGAAAACAATGGAGTAAAGCTGATTTACTTTACTTAATTTGGCGCCGGCGAACGACCATGCCGGCTCGCGGATTGAGCATCCGGCCCTTTTCTGCGGTCAGACGGCCGTTGACAAAGACCATGTCCACCCCGCGCGGGGGACGGTTGGGCGTGATGTAATCAATGCCGGGATCCAGGGCATCCCAGTCGAGAATAACGAGATCGGCCCGCATCCCTTCGGCAATCTGTCCGCGGTCTAAAAGGCCGTAATTGCGGGCCGTGCGTCCGGTTATGGCAGCGATGATGTCTTCGCGCCGGCCGATAACGCCGCAGGTCAGCAGCATGACCATGCCGCAGAAATCGCTGTACGCGCCGTCATATCGAGGCGGCATGTCCGGGCGTGTTTCGCGCTGGCAGCCAAAGTCGCAGCCGCCGACGTCAAGGCCAAAGGCTGCGTCTGGATAAGACGCATAGCAGTCCAGCCCAAGGGGGCTTTTGGAAGGCACGCGGATGCGCACGCAGACGCGGACGTCGTCAGCCAGCAAATCGAGCAGCGTGTCAAGCGGGGGCTGTCCGCGCTTTTGCGCCAGTTCGCCGATGGTCCGGCCTGTGCAGCCGGGCAGTACGCACTGTGTGATTTCATACACCGAATGCCAGCCCGGAGCAGTGGCATTGAGCCCTGTGGGGGAATGGGAGCCGGGGTTGAGACCGTTTTCAAGCTCGTATTTGAGGCGCAGGCGGTATTCGGGCAGATGCAGCATGGCCTGAAAACGAGTCAGGCTGCCGCACTGCTCAACATAGGGCAGCAGCTGTGACACAAGCATGGGCGCATAGTGCCCTGCTTCGGCATAGTGCGGCAATACGTCCCAGCCGGCGCGCACGCCCTGTGCACGGTAGGCTTCAAACAGCCGCATGACGCTGCGGCAGCTCTCGTCCGTCAGCTCGGGCGCCGGCATGCCGCGGTATCCGGGACGCAGATGGCTGATGTGGACCCGCGCGCCGCTCTCCAACCCTAGCTCGAGCATTTCGCGATAGCCGTCAATGGGCTGGAAGCCCTCGATAATCCGGGAGCCGCGGCGCGGGCTGTACTGGGCGTGCGCAGTGACAATGCCGTCGTATTCGGCGACAACGCGCATCAGAGCGAGCAGCTCATTTTTGTCGGCTTCGTCGCCGGGCTGGTAGTCAAAGCCAAAGCTCAGACCGTGAGCGCCGGCATCCATGCTCTGAAGAAGGAGAGTGCACATTTCACTGACTTCCCGGTCAGTGGCGGTCCGGCGGAAGTCAACGCCCATAACAGCGATGCGGAGAGGGCCGTGGGGCACAAAGGGGACCAGGTTGGGACCGACGCCGCTGCGTTCGATGTGCGACAGAAACTCGTCAAAGCTGCTCCAGTCGAGCGGAATGCCGTATTGTGCCAGATAGGCCTCGCGCAGCGGCTCCAGCTCGACAACAGGTACACGGCCCGGACAGTCGCCGGCGAACAGCGGCGGGAAAACGGCGTTCAGCGCTTCTTCGTCGTTGAACATGCCCATATAGTGCCGGTTCAGGGGCGCGAGCCCCATGCCGCAGTGACCGGTGCACACCGTTGTGATGCCCTGCGCCGTCAGGCTTTCCAGGTCAGGGGTGCGGATGACCGAAATATCGGCGTGGCTGTGGCTGTCAATAAAGCCGGGGGCAACGACCCTGCCGCCAGCGTCGATGACCTGTGCGGCCTGCGCGTCATGCAGGTCGCCGACCAGAACGATGCGTCCGTTGTGTACTCCGACGTCGGCACGACGCGCATCGGCGCCGGTCCCGTCGATGACAGTTCCGTTTTTGATGATGAAATCGAGCATGACCGCTCCTCCTTTAAGGCGTATTTGCAGGCGGCAGCAGAGGCCGCAGGCGCACAAGCACAGCGCGCAGGCCGTCATCAGTCCGCTCAATGCTGCGGTGATACAGAAGCCCTGCCTGACGGCAGAAATCGATGCCTGCGCGGATATGGCAGAACTGAGCCAGGGCGCAATGGCGCAGCGGCTCGCCGGCAGCCCCCTCGTCGGCCGCCTCAGATGTAAACGAGACCGACGTTATCCACGGGAACCGAACAGAGAGGTAGGGGTGGCGCGGATGATAGGGGTTGGGAATCCAGTAATTGAGCATTTTGTTTTCAAACGCACAGGGAAAGTCGGTGTTGAAGCCGTTGTAAGCGTACTTGTCAAAGCGCTCGCGCCACTGCCCGTTCAGCGCCTGCAGCTCCGGATGGCTGAAATAGGCGCGGGACACACTGTCGGCCCAGGCGCGGTTCAGACGGAAATTGTCCGTGTACCGGCTGTCGCTGCAGTACCAGTAAAAGCCGCAAATCAGCGCGCGCGGCAGCCACAGCCCCTTGTATCCGCGCAGGCTGGCGAACTGGTGCTGCCAGTCGTGGGCCGGCACGCCGTGGACGTCGATGAAAACGTCGGGCAGCACACGCCGGTAGATGCCGCTGAAAGCCTGACCGTCGGCGTTGATTTGGCCGTCCTGAAAGTACATGGCGTACAGGTCACGGCCAAGCGGCGGGGTGTAGCAGCTGTGGTGGGCCCAGCCGGGATGCTCACGGCGCAGCTCGTCGAGCAGTGCCGCGCCGTCGGCGTTTTCCATGGGAATCAGGGTCAGAATCATCTCGTCGGCCAGCGCGCGGGCTTGCGGCTCGCCGGCCAGCGACTGAATGAGCTGCGCCAGCGCGTTGGATGCCGAGACCTCGTTGGCATGGTGCCGTCCGCCAATGAGCAGCGACGGCCCGCGCAGCAGGCGTTTGACAGTTGATACATAGCCGGGCAGGGGGCAGGCTGGTTCGACGGCGTAGATTGTGCGGCCGTAAAAAGTCGTGCCGGCAGGGTAGACGTCGAGCCCGGGCACCCGCATGAGCTGCCGGGCTATATGCTGCCACTCCTCGTAGCCGATAACGCGGTCCAGCGGCAGGTCAAGAGCATCGACGGTCAAATCTTTGACCGCAGGCGGAGCAGGGGGAAGTGTGACCGACAGACACGCCCCGCCGCAGTGCATAACCATCCCGCCGCAGAGGGCAAGCAGATGAGCAAGCGCTGTGACACCCTGCTGCGTCAGGCTGGCCAGCGGCGCGAGCCGCGCAGCCAGAGAATCCGAACAGCTGACGGTAAAATGCGGGACCAGCCGCTCGCCGTCCCACGACACCTGCGTGACGCGGACAGTGGCATCCTCGCACGACGGTTCGAGGATGCCGCCGCGATGCAGAATACGGGGAACGGGGGCCAGATGGTCATATAAGGCTGCTGTCATGCGCGGCGGACCGGTGCGAATGTGAATTCGGGGCAGAATGAGTCCCGCGGCGTCGATGCGGCAGCCCCATTTTTCCATGCACAGGGCGCTGATAAAGGCTTTGCCCGCGTCAAACAGGTCCTCGCTCAGCACCTCGCCCATAGAGAGCAAATCGCATCGGGTGGGCAGCGTGCGCTCCGGTTCGCTGATGCAAATGTCAAGCACAAGCCGGCCAAACAGCGGAGGCTGCGGCGCTTCGCCGTCTGAAGTTTTGCTGACGATGAAATCAGCCAGCGCGGGCAGGATGTCCTGCTGGTAGATGGCCCACAGGCGTTCGCTGTCTGTGGCAATGACATGGTCGAGCAGCGGACGGCCGTCCTGCTCGACGACGATTCTTCCTGTCGTGGGAGCACACACGCCCTGTTCGGGAAAGCGGGGGAGATACCATTGCTCGCTGACATTGACTTTGAACGCGTCACGCAGCAGACAGCGGCCCTTTTCATCATAAGCCCGCGCTTCATAGGTGATATCCTCGGGACCGGTATACGCGTCAAACAGGATGTCCTCTTTGCGGATGCCCAGCAGGGGAGCAATCAGCTCATCAGCCGGATAGAGTTCCTGCAGCCAGCGGGGCGGCTTGTCAACCAGGTCGTCGACCTGCTGCCAGGGAGAGCCGTCGGGCCGCTGTACCGGCATTCCCGGCCGCAGGTGCGGGTTGAAAAAAATTTCGACCCGCTTCACACCGCCAAGAGCGGCTGCGCGCGGTGCAAACGATTCTTCCAGCCAGCTCAGTCCCGGCTTATAGGCGCACAGCAGCTCCGTCTCGACCGATGCAGCTCCGCGCTGCAGCGCCTGCGCCTGAAACCACGCAGCCAGCTCCTGACGGACGCCGGCATCCTCGCTGATGAATCCGTGCAGGAGAATTCTGCTGCCGGGTGTGAGGCTGTCAAGAGCCGCCAGCAGGACAGCGCGGACATCGTCGACCTCCCAGGGAATATCAAATGTATGCGTAAAGATGGGTGCAAAGTCCGTATGGCGGCGCAGGTCGGCATGGGGAAACAGCGGCTGCAGCACCTCGAGCGGCGCGTCGGCAGACAAAAGAGCCTGCACCGGGCCCTGTGTCATGGCCAGGACAGCGGCCTGACCATCGGCGTTGGCCATGCGCACGGCGGCGCGCAGATGCTGCGCAGCGTCGTACAGGCTGCGATGATCGGCAACCCACGGAAATTGACGGCACAGCAGTGATGTGAAACCGGTCAGCATCTGCCCGGTTCCGTGAATGGTGACCAGCCTGCGCGGCTGCAGCTGGTCGAGTGTGACCGAGGGCTCATCAGAGGCTGAAAAGCCAATCAGGCTGCTGCGGCCGTCATCAGCGGTCAGTGTCAGGGGAAAGCGAATACCCGCCGTCTCCATACCGAGGCGCGCGGCGAGGTCGCAGGCCGCCTGAAATTGTGCCTTAGCAGTGTCGTCAGGCAGCAGCAGGCGGCAGTCGACCGCGTCGGCAAGGCCGTCGTTGTCATTGTCGTACAGAATGAAGCCGGGAGAAAAGAGGTCTTCCAGTCCGCCATTGTGGAGCGGCAGGAGCGGTGCAGAATCCTGCCCGCTGGCAGCGCGGTAGCCGTGCGGCGGACAGGCCGTCTGCTCAAAGGGACCACGGGCCGCCAGCTCGTTAAAGAGAGCGGCCCACTGTGTGGAAAAATCGCCGTCCAGACACACCGGAATGATGTTGTCCCGCGGCGCAGCGGCACCCGGCCACAGATACAAAACATCAGGGTTGACGGCGCATTCTGGCAAAACAGCGGCCGGAAACTGCATGTTGACAGAGTAAAACCCCGCCAGGTGAGCCAGCTCAACCAGATTACGGCGTTTTTCAGGGCTGTCTGCACACGCCCAGACCACCTTGCACTGCGTAAAACGCTTCATGGCTTCGTCAGTGCTGTGCGGGGCGGTGCAGAGCGCCGCGCACCCACACCAGCTCGGGCCGCCGGTACATGACCGAAATATCTTCATCCGGCCGGCCGCCAACCAGAATGAGATCAGCGCACATTCCTGCCCGAACCTCGCCGGTAACGCCGGCAAGCCCGGCAATCTCGGCGCTGTATACCGTTGCCTGCAAAAGCAGGTCAAGCGGCTTCGTGCCGCAGTACTCGTGCCGCATTCGAAATTCCAGACCGGGCAGGCGGTCGAGCTCTTCGATGGGGGAATCGGTGCCAAATCCCAGCCGCAGCCCGGCGCGATAGGCGGCTGAGATATTTTTTGCACTGGCTTCGAGCAGCGGGGCGAGCACCTGCTTTTTCAGCGCAGGCGTGTAGCCGGGGGTTGCAACCTCGTGCGACAGCACGGACAGCGTGGGAACCAGATAGGTTTGGCTGTCCTTGAGCTGCGCAATGGCCTGTTCGTCGATGTAAGAACCGTGCTCGATGGTGCGGACACCGGCCTCAATGCACAGTCGGATGGAGTCGATATCATGGGCGTGAACGGCGACAGGCTTGCCGTACAGCGCGGCAGTGCGCATGGCGGCGTGCATTTCTTCGGGCAGCAGGGGGGTGTACAGCTTGACAAAATCCACGCCGCTACCAATCTCTTCGCGCACAGCGCGGATCATGCTGTCGCAGCCCGAAACAAAGCGCAGAAAGTTATACGGGTCAGGCTCTGCGGGGCGGCTGACCGGGGAGAGGATGAGTCCGCCGCACAAAATGCGCGGCCCGGTAAAGATGCCCGCAGCAATAGCGCTGCGCACAGCGCCGGACACCCGCCGGGCGCTGCCCAGGTCGCGCACAGTGGTAATGCCGTTGTCAAGGTAGAGCTTGGCGCTGATACATGATTCGATAAAGATTTTAAAATCATCAAGACGCAGTTCACCCTTGTGATAAGCCCAGTTGATGTGCATATGCAGGTCAAAAAGGCCGGGCATCAGCGTTTTGCCCTGGCAGTCCAGCTCGCTGTCGGCCCGGATACCCGAGCCGGCGGAAAAAATATCGGCAATCATCTCACCGTTGAGCAGGACATCGGCCAGGCCGTTATCCCATCCGCCGGACAGCGCGGGAACCAGTCGGCAGTTTCGCAGCAGCGTTTGCATAGAGACCCTCCATTCTTTAGTATACTGAAAAAATACCAACAAGAATGTTTATAAAATAGCATGTTGCTGTGCTGCTGTCAAGGTTAAAATCCATAAAGTATACCAACTGCCATGCTGAAATGTAATGAAATGGCTTGACAAAAATACACAATACTGTGATAATAAGTATACTAATAGTATGGTGATGAAAGGAGCTGATTGGACGCATGAAAGGGAAGGATTTGACCGAACGCATTTACAAGCTGATGAAAACCGACCTGATGCTGGGGCATTTGAAGAGTGACGAGATGTTTAACGAGCAGACGCTGGCCGACCGGTACGGCTGCAGCCGTACCCCGGTACGCGAGGCCGCCGGGCGTCTTGTCATCGAGGGGTACCTCAACAAATACCCCAGCAAGGGCTACATTATCCGCGTGCCCAGCGAAACAGAGGTGCGCGAGCTGCGCGAGTGCCGGTATGTGCTGGAATGTAGCGTTATCGACAAGCTGACGGCCAATGCCAGCGACGAGCAGATTCGTGCGCTGGCCTGCCTGCCTGCCGGAGACCCGGACGATGTTCTGTACACCAACAATCTGTTGTTTCATATGGAAATGGCGCGCCTGGCCGGCAATGCCAAAATGGCTGAAATGATTGAGTCGCTGCTCTATCTGCTCGTGCGGCCGCTGGTGTCGTCGCGGTACTCCAGCTTCGGCGATTATGCGGGCCGTGTGCAGGACAGCGGAACACCCCTGACACCTGAGCACGCGGCGATTATCGATGCCCTGCTGGCCCGTGATGCGGCCCGGGCAAAGGCTCTGCTCAAAGACGACATCTATCCTGCAAAATATTGATTGATACGGTGAAAAAGACGGCTTGCAAGCCGTCTTTTTGTTTTGTGTATATTGTCTGAATCAAGGGCGATAAATTTTGATAATAGTATCAAAAATTGTGCAAAGCGATTGACTTGATATACAAATAGAGATATAATCAGCACATCATTAGTATGGTAACAAGGATACAAAATGCCGTCACATGAAGAAAGGAAGGGTACCATGAAAAAATTGTTGGCTCTTATACTGGCGGTCCTGATGACAGCGGCCATGCTGGCCGGCTGCGCCAGTGATTAAGCGGAGACGCCAGACACATCGGACCAACCGCAGACTGCCGCGCCGGAAGGCGGCGACGATTCCACCGGTGAAGAAAGCACGGCCCGCGATGACATCACAATCTGGGGCAACATGATGATTGACAATTACGACCCTGTTGACTGGAGCTACGCCGCGCAGAACAACCTGTTTGAAAGCGTTTACAGCACGCTGCTCAAGGTTTCGTACAACGACGACGGCACTGTTGAAGCGGTGCCCGACCTCGCCGAAAGCTGGGAGAATAAGGATGACGGCGCGGTCTGGGTTTTTCACCTCAACCCGGACGCCGTTTTCACAAACGGAGAGCCAGTGACAGCTGAAGATGTCAAGTTCAGTTTTGAGGCCTGTGCACAGAGCGCCTACAGCGCTTTCAAGGTTGGCGGGGTGTCCAGTATTGAGGTGCGCGACGACCACACGGTCGCCATCAGCACAGGCGAGTATGATGCCCGCGCCCCGTGGTGCTGGCACCAGGTCGCCATTGTCGAAGCCGATGCGTATCAGGCCGACCCCGAGGCCTATATGGACGAACAGATAGGAAGCGGCCCCTACATGCTTGACAGCCTGGACGAGGCGACGGGCAACTATACACTGGTGCGCAACGATGCATTTTACGGTACGCCGGCAAACATTGCAACAGTCAATGTGCGCGTTATTGCCGATAACAACAGCGCGGTAATCGCCCTGCAGAACGGCGAGATTGATTATATGTATATGGCGGGCCTGCAGTATGACCTTGTCAAAGACGATGAAAACCTCGAGACCAAGCAGCAGCCCGGCTATTACGGCGGGTGGCTGCTGCTCAATGCCAGCGTGGCGCCGCTTGACAATCAGTACCTGCGCCAGGCCATCGGCTATGCCATCAACTATGAGGCTCTGGCCCAGCTTGCCTATGGCGGCTATGTCAACGAGAACAATCCAACCGTCCTGTTTGGCACCCCGGTCGATCCGATGCCCGAGGGACTGAATCAGTATACTTATGACCCTGAGAAGGCTCAGGAGCTGGTCGCGCAGTCAGGGCTTGAAACCCCCATCGACATCGGCGACTTTTATGGTGGCAGCGGCGGCCGCGCCGAGCTGATTCAGCAGAACCTTGCGGCAGTCGGCATTACCTGCCAGCCGGTTTCGCTTGAAAACTTTGCCATGCTCGAAGCCTATCAGAAGGGCAATTACAGCATCGGTCTGATGGGCGGTATCGGCGGCGGCTACATGACCGCGGCTGACCAGCTTTCCTCGATGTACATGACAGGCTCTGCGGCCAACCTGGCCCATTACAGCAACCCGGAGGTTGATGAGCTGATTACCACGCTCAACGGAACACAGGATCAGGCTGCCTATAATGAGCTGCTTGCCGAAATCCTGCAGATAATTATTGATGACGCCTGCAGCTTCAATATAGGCACAGGAGCTTATTTCAGCGCTTATGCCAAGGGACTCAAGGTCCCGACGGCGGATACCGGGCTTGTGCGCTTTGCCGAGCTGTCCTGGTAAATCGAAGGCTCTGCGCCGTCACCCGAACACCACCATGCAGGACGCCGCTGCTTGCATACCGCAGCAGCGGCGTCTTTCAGGAAAGGGGTAAAAAATGCTTCAATACATTATTAAGCGGACGCTGATGATTCTCCCGATTCTGCTGGGAGTCATCATTATCGTCTTTACCATCATCAATGCGGTGCCGGGTGACCCGGGCCGCCGTATTCTGGGCGTCAGCGCCGAACAGTCGGCCGTGGATCAGCTCAATCACGAGCTGGGGGTCGACCGTCCCTTTTTTGTCCGGCTGTTTGACTACATTAAAAATATTGTCACCCGGTTTGACTTCGGTGTCTCGTATCAGTCGATGAACCCGGTTGTCGAGACCCTGCGCCTTAATTTCAAGTACACCTTTAAGCTGGCTCTTCTCATGACTGTCGGGTATGTGGTCATCGGCATTCCGCTGGGGGTCCTGTCGGCCGTCAAGCAGTATTCGTGGATTGATAACATCACCCGCGTCACCAGTGTGACGCTGAGCGCCTTCCCGAGCTTCTGGTTTTACATGATGGCAGTCATCTTCTTTTCGCTGCAGCTGGGACTGTTTCCGTCAGGCGGCGCCGATTCATGGGTGCACTATGTCCTGCCCGTCGGATGCGCGTCGATTCTCAATTCGTCCAGCCTGCAGCGCATGACGCGCACAACCATGCTCGAGACCATCCGGCAGGACTATGTGCGCACGGCGCGGGCCAAAGGCTGCGCCAAGGTCAGCATTGTGTGGAAGCACGCCTTTTTAAACGCCGCGCTGCCCATCATCAACAGCGTGGGCGTCGGATTTGCCGGCATGCTGGGCGGCACCGTCATCTGCGAAAGCGTTTTCAACATGCCGGGGCTGGGCACTGTGATTATCAAGGCCATCAATGCCAAGGACGTACCGCTGGTCATGGGGTGTACGGTGCTGCTGTCCACGATTTTCTGCCTGATGGTCCTGCTCATCGATATCGTCAGCTCGCTGGTCGACCCCAGGGTCAGGGCCAAGCTCGCAGGGTAAGGAGGCATACATATGACCAATCAGCATACGGAAGCAGTCAAGTTTAGAAAGGTCAGCCAAAGCCGCGATATTTTGCGGCGGTTCCTCAAAAACCGCCCGGCCATCGGCGGTATGGTTATTTTGTGTCTGCTGCTCATTGTGTTTATCGGCGGCTGCATTCTGATTCCCGAGCAGCGCTGCTACGACATCAGCGGCACACCCTTTCAAGGGCCGAGCGCCGAGCACTGGTTCGGCACCGACCACATCGGGCGCGACGTCTTCGCCCGCGTCATCCACGGCTCTAAAATCTCCATGACCATCGGCATAGGGTCCACGGTCATTTCGGTGGTGCTGGGCTCGCTGATTGGCGCGGTGTGCGGATATTTTGGCGGTCGGGTCGACAACATCATCATGCGCATTTTTGATATCATCATGTGCATCCCGGGCATGCTGCTTATCATCGCACTGGTGGCAGCGCTGGGCATCGGCGTCGGCAATCTGCTCATCGCCATGATTGTTTCCATGGTTCCCGGCACAGTGCGCTTTGTGCGCTCGACGGTGCTCAACCTCACGGACATGGAATACATCCAGTGCGCCAAAACCTACGGCACCGGCAACTTCACCATCATTGTCCGCCATGTGCTGCCCAACGCGCTGGGGCCCATCATCATTCTGATGGCCAGCAACGTGGCTGCGGCCATCATGTCGGCAGCCAGCTTTTCCTTTCTGGGCTTTGGCGTTCAGCCGCCGACACCCGAATGGGGGGCCATGGTCGCCGAGTCCCGGCAGTACATGCGGCAGGCGCCGCACCTGACCATTTTCCCCGGCCTGGCCATTGTGGTGGCGGCCATGAGCATCAACCTGATTGGCGACGGCCTGCGTGACGCGCTTGACCCGCGTCTGAAGGACTGAGGTGAGGATATGGAAAAATATGCGCTTGAGATTGACAATCTCTACGTCGAATATGTATCGGACAAAACGGCGGTTAAAGCGGTCAACGGCGTCAGCTTTAAGCTGAAAAAGGGAAAAACCGTCGGGCTGGTGGGCGAGACGGGAGCCGGTAAAACGACGACGGCGCTGGCCGCCATGCGGCTTTTGCCGGACCGCGTCGGCAAAATGGCGGGCGGCAGCATCCGCCTGATGGGCGATGACATTCTCGCCCTGTCAGAAAAGCAGATGAACATGGTGCGCGGCGAAATCATCTCCATGATTTTTCAGGACCCGATGACGGCGCTCAACCCCATTATGACGGTGGGTAAGCAGATAGAAGAGTCCGTTAAGCTGCACAATGCGGCCGGCCGCAGCCATGAAGAAATTAAAAAGCGCGTCGACGAGGTGCTCGAGCTGGTTGGGATTCCGGCGTCGCGGCGCGACGATTATCCCATGCAGTTTTCCGGCGGGATGAAGCAGCGTGTCGTCATTGCCATCGCGCTGGCATGCAGTCCGGATATCCTCATCGCCGACGAGCCGACAACGGCCCTGGACGTCACCATTCAGGCACAGGTGCTTGAGCTCATTAAGCAGATGCAGCAGAGCATGGGCATGTCTATGCTGATGATTACGCATGACCTGGGGATTGTCGTGCGCAACTGTGACGAGGTCGGCATTATGTATGCCGGGCAGCTCGTCGAGTACGGCACGGTCGAGCAGATATTCAGTCCCGGTGACCATCACCCGTACACCGAGGGACTGTTCGGCTCCATTCCCAAGCTGCGCTCAGGGCTCAGGCGCCTGGTCCCTATCGAGGGGCTGATGCCCGACCCCACCGACCTGCCGCAGGGCTGCAAGTTTTCGCCCCGCTGCCCGAAGTGCAGCGAACGGTGCCGGCAGCAGGAGCCGCCCGAAACCGAGCGGGATGGCCACCGGCTAAAATGCTTTTTGTTTGACAGAGAGGGGGAGAACCATGGCTGACAAAACCGGCACCCCGCTCATCGAAACGCGGGACCTCAAAAAATATTTTAAAGTCAAAAAGGGAATGCTGCACGCCGTTGACGGCATTGACATGAAAATCATGCCGGGCGAAACCTTTGGCGTGGTCGGCGAGTCGGGCTGCGGCAAGTCGACGCTGGGGCGCACGCTGATTCGCCTGTACGAGCCGACCGGGGGCGAGATTTTGTACAACGGCCAGGACCTCGCCGGGCTCAGGGGAGCAGAGCGCAAAAAAGTGCAGCTTGAAATGGCCATGATTTTTCAGGACCCGTATTCCAGCCTCAACCCGCGCATGTGTGTCGCCGACCTTATCGCCGACCCCATGCGAGTCAATGGGCTGTACGGCGACAGGGACAGCCGTTATCAGCGCGTCGCGCAGCTGATGGACACCGTCGGGCTGGCCCGGCGCGTCGCAGGGTCTTATCCGCATGAGCTGGACGGCGGCCGTCGTCAGCGCATCGGCATTGCCCGTGCCCTGGCCCTTTCGCCCCGGTTTATTATCTGCGATGAGCCGGTGTCTGCCCTTGATGTGTCCATTCAGGCGCAGATTCTCAACCTCTTGATGGACCTGCAGGATGAAATGGGCCTGACTTATCTTTTTATCACGCACGATTTGTCAGTCGTTGAGCACATCAGCAAAAACATCATGGTTACCTACCTCGGCAAATGCGTTGAAATGGGCGATACGGACCAGATTTTTGACAATCCGCGGCATCCGTATACCAAAGCGCTGTTCAGCGCGCTGCCCGAGCCGACGCTCGAAGCGCGGTATAAAAAGCCGCAGCTTTTGACCGGCGAGGTGGCGAGCCCCGTCAACCCCGGGCCGGGCTGCCGTTTCGCCCATCGCTGCCCGCATGCCACGGACAAGTGCAGAGAGGCCGACGTCCCGCTGCGCGAAGTCGAGCCGGGGCATCTGGTGGCCTGCTGTCTTGAATTACAGTAAAAGAAAGGAAAATCACAATGTTTGTCATAGAAAAGAAACTGGAAGAGCTGGGCATCACTTTGCCTGCACCGCTCGGGCCGTCGCCGCTGGCGGAGCATGTCGTGGCCAGGCAGTCCGGGGAGCTGCTCTTTATTGGCGGAGTCGGGCCCATTAAAAACAATATGCCGTCCATTACCGGCCGTCTGGTCCGGGACATGAAGCACGAGGACGGCTATGCAGCCGCGCGCCAGTCGGCCCTCAATCTGCTCAGCGTCATCAAAAACGAGCTCGGGGACCTTGACCGTGTCGCAGAGTTCGTCCGGCTGGTCGGATATGTGGCCAGTGACGACGATTTTTACGACCAGCATATGATTTTAAACGGCGCGTCTCACCTGCTCAACGAAGTGTTCGGGGAAAAGGGGAGTCATGTTTGCACAGCCGTCGGCGTCAATGTTCTGCCCTTTAATGTGCCGGTTATCCTCGACGCTGTTGTTCGCGTCACGCCGCAGAAAGAGGTGACAGCATGATTAGACATGCAGACGAGATGCCCACCGTCCGCATTCCCAACATGCTGGGCGGCAAGCTGTATGTGGACGGCCAGCGGTTTCTCGAGGCGGATGAGTCGATGGGTGCAGGCGCCTTTTTCGGCCGCGCAACCATGCCGCCTGGCGGGTCGTTTGGCTTTCACATTCAGAAATGCCGTCCGGCGGGCGATATGGAGCTTTACTACATCATCAGCGGCAGGGCGCTGGCCTATGAGGAGGACAAGGTGGAGGAACTGGGACCGGGGGATTTCTTTTTCTGTCCCAACGGCCTGTGGAACGGGCTGGAAAACATCGGTGATACAGACCTCGAGTTTTTATCCATTCTGCTTTATAAAAATCCCAGAGATACAGAGTAGTGTCTGCAAAAAACGGCATGGCCCCGAGGCCATGCCGTTGATTTTTTGAAGCTGCCGCTATATCTCGGCAGGGGTATGTACAATGGTCGCCTTTTTCCAGCGTCCGGAAAAGAAGAAGCAAACGCCGACAGCAAAGGCAACACCCGATGCAAACGGCGCGCCGAGACCAATGCCGAACAGACCCCAGTCAAACAAAACGCCAAAAATATAGCACACGGGGATGCGGACGAGCAGGGCCGCCATGACGCCGTTGATAAAGGAAAAAGTAGTGTGGCCTGCGCCGATGAACAGACCGTTGAGGCCGGCCATCAAGGGGACACAGATATAATCCAGGCTAAAAGCGCGCAGGTATTCGACACCGGCGGTGACAAGGCCCGGGTCATCGGCAAAAATGCGGATAATCTGTGCCGGGAAAAAGCGTGCCAGCAGGAATACGCAGAAGCTGATACCAAACCCCAGCGCTGTGCCGATTTTCATGGTCTGTACAGCGCGCCGCGTCTCGCCCGCACCGATATTCTGGGCGCTCATGGCGGCAATGGCCGAGCTCATGGCAAAGGCGGGCAGCACGCCGAAGGAATTGAATTTGCTGACAGCACCGACAGCGGCCGAGGCCATGGCGGTCGGGTCGAGCAGGTTAACCATGGCGGTCAGGAACAGAAAGGATATACTGGTTGCGACGTTCTGCACCGACATGGGCACGCCGATTTTGAGCAGCATGCGCAGCCGCTCGGGGTGAAAGCCAAAGGACTTGAGGCTGAAGTCAAAGACAAAATCATTGCGCTTGAGGTAAATAATGCACAAAATCACGCTGAGTGCCTGTGAAATGATGGTGGCCAGTCCAGCGCCAAAGGCGCCCCAATGCCACACGCCGACCATGATGAGGTCGAGAACGATGTTGGCGACGCAGGCGATGGAAACAAAGTAAAGGGGCCGCTTGCTATCACCCAGACCGCGCATGATGGCGCTCAGAGCATTGTAAGCGAAGATAAAAATAATGCCCAGAGATGTGATGAAGAGATAACTCATGGCTTCGGGAAAGGACGGCTCAGGGGTCTGGATGGCACGCAGAATGGGGCTGCGCAGCAGAAGAAGGCCGACGGTAAAAACCGCGCCCAGCGCCATCAGAACCGACAGAAGCGTGCCGATGGTATCGCGCAGCGCCTTGCGGTCGCCGGCGCCCAGGTACTGGCCGATAAGCACCGTGCCGCCGGCCGACAGGCCAAATACCATGTTGGTGATCAGTTGGGTCACCTGTCCGCCGATATTGACGCCCGACATGCTGACTGCGCCCGCATACTGGCCAACGATAATCATATCGGCTACGCTGTACAGGGATTGAATGATGTTGGAGATGATAAAGGGCAGTGCAAAACGCAAAAGCTGCGGCGCCACGGCGCCTTGCGCCAGGTTGTGTTCCAGTTTACTGCTCATGGGTCCCCTCCTTCTGTTTTTATCTAAAAAGCAGCTTTATTCCAGGGTCAGCTGCTTTTCAGGCAGGTCCTCGCTGCGCAAAAGCGCGCCGGCGGCCGGCAGGGTGCGGGTGCGGTAACGGGCAGGATTGGACAGGGTCGACTGGTCAAGCGGCTGGGCAGAGACGACCTTTTGTCCGCGTTTTAAAGTCATGACGGCGACGCCCTGTGTCGTGCGGGTCGTCTTGGGAGCCAGCAGGGCGGTGTTGACAATCAGGGCGCGCACACCGGTCGACAGCACCAGCTCGGTGTCGCTCTGCAGCTGGAACGCGGCAACAAGCGGACTGCGGTCGGAAAAGGCGCCGGTCAGCTTGCGGCGGTTGGATTTGGTGCGGTAGGCGGCGCTTTCAATGCGGGCGGCCTTGCCGTTTTCAAAGATAAAGAGCAGGTGGCTGGTGTAATCGCCAGGCAAAAAGACCCATACCGGGACTTCGCCTTCTTCCATGCCCAGCTTCTGGGGCAGAAAGTCGCCCAGCACACTGGCCTTGCTGTCGTCAAACTCGTGCAGGCGGGCTTTGTACGCCTGGCAGCGGTTGGTCAGGAAGATAACCTCAGCGGCGTTGCGGCTTTCGAGCGAAAAGGCAATCTCGTCTCCGTCCTTGAGCTTGTGCTCGCCTGACATGCGCAGCGACTGGGGCGTGATTTTTTTGAAATACCCTTCGCGCGTCATGAAAAGGTGGACCGGATAGTCGTCGATGCTCTGGGTCTCGTCGTACTCCTCGACCTCGTGTTCGTAAACGATAGAGGTGCGGCGGGTAGTGGGGTATTTTTTGATGACTGCCCTGAGCTCGTCGATGATAATACCGCGCAGCTTGTCCCGGCTGCCCAGCACGTCTTCAAGGCGTGCAATCTCTTTTTCCAGCTCGTCGGTCTCGGACAGACGCTTGAGGATATACTCTTTATTGATGTTGCGCAGGCGAATCTCGGCAATGTACTCGGCCTGCGCCTCATCAATGCCAAAGCCAATCATCAGGTTGGGAATAACCTCGGCGTCCTCTTCGGTTTCGCGGATGATTTGAATGGCGCGGTCGATGTCGAGCAGAATCTTGCGCAGGCCGTGCAGCAGGTGCAGACGCTCCTTTTTGCGGCCCAGATCAAAATGAACGCGCCGGCGGACACATTCGGTGCGCCAGGCACTCCACTCTTCGAGGATTTCGGCCACACCCATGACGCGCGGCGTACCGCCGATAAGCACATTGAAGTTGCATGAAAAGGTGTCGCTGAGCGGCGTCAGCTTCATCAGCTTGGCCATCAGCTTGTCCGGGTCAGTGCCGCGCTTGAGATCAATGGTCAGGCGCAGACCCTGCAGGCCGGTCTCGTCGCGCATGTCGGCGATTTCGCGGATTTTGCCTGCCTTGATGAGCTCGGTCACCTTGTCAATAATGGCCTCGATGGTGGTGGTATAGGGAATCTCTGTGATTTCAATCAGATTGCCCTTTTGCACATACTTCCATTTGGCACGCACGCGGAAAGAGCCGCGCCCGGTGCGGTAAATCTGCTCCATCTGCGCGCGGTCATAGATGAGCTCGCCGCCGGTGGGAAAGTCCGGAGCCGTCAGCACCGACAAAAGGTCGCACGAGGGGTTTTTCATATATTCGATGGCAGCGCGGCAGGTCTCGTTTAAGTCAAAGCCGCAGATGTTGCACGCCATGCCGACCGCAATGCCCAGATTGGCAGACACCAGAATGTTGGGAAAGGTGGTGGGCAGCAGGGTCGGCTCTTTCATGGTTCCGTCGTAGTTGTCGACAAAGTCCACGGCGTCTACGTCAATGTCAGAAAAAAGCTCCTGGCAGATTTTGTCCAGTCGGGCTTCGGTGTAACGCGGAGCAGCATAAGCCATATCGCGTGAATAGACCTTGCCAAAGTTGCCCTTGGAGTCGACAAAGGGTACGAGCAACGACTCGTTGGCCCGCGTCAGGCGCACCATGGTCTCGTAGATGGCGGCGTCGCCGTGCGGGTTGAGGCGCATGGTCTGGCCGACAATGTTGGCCGATTTGGTGCGCGGACCTGTCAAAAGCCCCATCTTGTACATGGTGTATAAAAGCTTGCGGTGAGCGGGCTTGAAGCCGTCGATTTCAGGCAGCGCGCGCGACACAATGACGCTCATTGCATAAGGCATGAAGTTCTGCTCGAGCGTCTGTGTGATGGGCTGCTCCATATACCATTGCTTGTTGCTCATGAAAGGCTCCTTCAGCTGATATCCAGCAAATCAAGGTATTTGGCGCCATTGACTGCGATAAAGTCCTTGCGGCCGCTCAGGTTGTCGCCCAGCAGCACGTCAAACATCTGTGCAGTGGCTTCGGCCTCTTCGGGAAGAATTTTAATGAGCCGGCGCGTTTCGGGGTTCATGGTGGTCTGCCACATCATTTCGGGCTCATTCTCACCCAGGCCCTTGGAGCGCATGATGGAGACCTTTTTGCCGGCGAGCTTTTTCAAAAGCTCGTCTTTTTCGCGGTCGTCATAGGCAAAATAAGACTGGTCTTTGACGGTCAGTTCATAAAGCGGGGTCTCGGCGATATAGACATAGCCCTGCTCGATGAGCGCGGGCGTCAGACGGTACAGCATGGTCAGGATGAGCGTGCGAATCTGAAAACCGTCATAGTCGGCATCCGTGCAGATGATGACCTTGCTCCAACGCAGGGATTCGAGGTCAAAGGCCGCAAGGTCGCGGCTTTTGGCCTTGACGTCGACGCCGCAGCCGAGCACGCGGACCAGGTCAGTGATGATTTCGGACTTGAAAATTTTGCCGTAGTCGGCCTTCAGACAGTTGAGAATCTTACCGCGGACCGGCATGATGGCCTGAAACTCGGGGTCGCGGCCCTGTTTAACCGAACCG
The DNA here is from genome assembly GCA_018714845.1 of Candidatus Ventrousia excrementavium. Taxonomy (GTDB): domain Bacteria; phylum Bacillota; class Clostridia; order Oscillospirales; family Butyricicoccaceae; genus Ventrousia; species Ventrousia excrementavium. The sequence continues at coordinate 45,803 of DVMR01000051.1, read as the reverse complement.
AGAGCGCTGTCGCCCTCGACAATATAGAGCTCGCGGCGGCTTAAATCTTTGGAGCGGCAGTCGACAAACTTCTGCACGCGGTTTTGAATGTCAATGCTGCCGGCCAGTTTCTTTTTGATATTGAGACGGGCGTTTTCCGCCTGCTCGCGGGAACGCTTGTTGATGAGTACCTGATCGGCGATTTTGTCGGCGTCCTGCTTGTTTTCAATAAAATAGACTTCGAGGTTGGAACGCAGAAATTCCGTCATCATCTCTTGAATGAACTTGTTGGTGATGGCCTTTTTGGTCTGGTTTTCGTACGAGGTGTAGGTCGAAAAGCCGTTGGTAATCAAAATCAGGCTGTCGGCAATGTCCTGAAAGGTGATTTTGCTTTCATTTTTCTGGTACTTGCCCTGCTGCTTGAGATAGGCGTCAATGGCTGAGACAAAGGCCGAACGCGCCGCCTTGTCCGGAGCGCCGCCGTGCTCGAGCCAGGATGAGTTGTGGTAATATTCCAGACGCGCGCCCGCCTGGACAAAGCAAAAAGCCGCTTCGACCTTGACCTTGTATTCCGACTTGTCTGCGCGGTCGCGGCCGCGCTTTTCGGCGCGGCATGAGCGCACAGGGGTCAGCGACGTGTCGCCGGCCAACTCGCGGGCATAGTCCAGAATACCGTCCGGGTAGACAAAGGTGTATTCTTCAAACTGCCCGGGGGCGGTCTCGTTTTTCAGGTGAAAGGTCAGGCCGGCATTGACAACCGCCTGGCGCTTGAGCGTGTCAAGGTAGTAGGCGAGGGGAATGTCGATATCGGTAAAAACATCGAGATCAGGCTTAAAGCGCTGTATGGTGCCGGTTTTCTTCCCTGCATACGGCACTTTGATGATGCCGTTGGGGGCGTCAGTGACATTCTCGCCGCGTTTAAAGTGCAGCGTGTATTCAAATCCGTCACGGCGGACCGAAACGTCCATATACTCCGAGCTGTATTGAGTGGCGCAGGCGCCCAGGCCGTTGAGGCCGAGGGAATATTCGTAGCTTTCGCCCTCGTCATTTTTATACTTGCCGCCGGCATACAGCTCGCAGTAAATGAGCTCCCAGTTATAGCGGCCTTCTTTTTCATTGTAGTCAAGGGGCATACCGCGTCCAAAATCCTCGACCTCAATGGATTTGTCGAGATAGCGCGTGACATTGATGACTGTGCCGTATCCCTCGCGCGCCTCGTCGATGGAATTGGATACGATTTCGAAAAAGGCGTGCTCGCAGCCCTCGATGCCGTCTGAGCCGAAAATGACGCCGGGGCGCTTGCGGACGCGGTCAGCGCCCTTGAGCGAAGAAATGCTGTCGTTTCCGTATTCCTGTCGGGGTTTTTTGGCCATGGTTTCCTCCCAATGGTGCAGTTTCCAAAATAGCGTACCATAATATAATACCGAATATTCGGCCGGGTGTCAAATGTTTGTTCGATGGCAAGCGCTGCTTGCGCATAAGTTTTGGCATAACAGGGAAAACTTCCTCTATATATCAAACACGGAGGTGTCTGCAATGCCGCTTGCCACAAAGAAAAGGCAGAAAGAGCCCAGCCCCGAGCAGCAGCAGCTTTTGGATGAATATTACGCGGTCAAGCTCGAGCTCGACCGTGCGCGCAGCGTCTTTGAGCAGGTGACTGACCCTGACCTGATTTCCGCTGTTGTGTACGAGATCAACGCGCTGCAGACCCGCTATTCCCACCTGCTGATTCAGCTGCGTGAGCAAAACGTCTGCAACTTCCGCATTGTGCGCTGAAATGCGCCGCAGGCCGCCCCAGGGGCGGTCTTTTTTTGTTGGATGCTATTGACAAAAAATCAGAAAAATCTTGTATAGTATGGCACCTTGACTACAATACCATACAACAATTATACTAAAATCACCAAGCTTTGCAAAGGGGGACTTTGTATGCTTTTGACTGTACTTGCCGGCGCGGCTTTGTGGTACATTGTGCATCGGCTTTATTATCCGGCCGCAGATGCAGTACTTATTCTGTACGCCCTGTGCGTCGTGCGCTGCTGGGTCCGTCCGTCCAAAGAGCCTGATTTGCCGGACCTTCCTGACACCATTATGACGCCCGATGGAAACCTGCATGAAAAACGCGAGTGAAGCCAGGCGCCGCCCCCCGTGGGCGGCGCTTTTGCAGCCTGTCCCCAGGCATGAAGCCGCTTTGTCATGAATAAAATGGCACCATCAAACAAAAGTCTGGGGGAGCTGTTATGAAATGGATCAAGAAGATGAAAAAACTGCCGCGCGGCCGCCGCGGACTGATACTGGCGCTGGCGGTCGTGCTGATTCTGGGCGCTTTTTCTGTCACGCCGGCCGGGCAGGCGGTGCGTGCCGCTGCCATGAAGCGGGATTTACCCATTTACTGTGTGCAAAAGGACAGCAAGGTGTGCTCGCTCAGCTTTGACGCCGCATGGGGCAATGAGGACACGCAGCAGCTCATTGACATTCTGGGCAAGTACAATATCAAGGCCACCTTTTTTGTCGTCGGCGACTGGGTCGACAAATATCCTGAGTCGGTTAAGGCCCTGCACGACGCCGGACACGAGGTCATGAACCACTCCAATACACATGCGCATATGACCAAGCTCAGTGCGGAAGAAATTATTGCCGATGTCAATGCGTGCAGTGACAAGATTGAAAGCGTCACCGGTGTGCGGCCTGAGCTGTTCCGCCCTCCTTATGGCGAGTACGACGATAAGGTCGTGTCGACGCTGCGCGAGATGGGAATGTACACCATCCAGTGGGACGTCGACAGCCTGGACTGGAAAGAGATTTCGGCTGCCGAAATCACCGAGCGCGTGACATCGCGCGTGCAGGAAGGCTCGATCGTGCTGTTTCACAACGCCGCCAAGCACACGCCCGAGGCACTGCCCGGCCTGATTGAAAAGCTCATTCAGCAGGGGTATTCCTTTGTGCCCATTTCTGAGCTCATTCTGCGCGAAAACTATGACATCGACCACACTGGCCGGCAGATTCCGGTGGCAGGCGCAGTGCAATAAACAAAGGCCTTGACAAGTCGCCTGCGCTGCGGTACTCTGGAATCAATACACCGCTTTACGCGGAAAAAGGGAGGAAGCAGCATGAAAGTCTTTATCAGCGCTGACATCGAAGGCGTCGCCGGGACGATGAGCCATACGGAGTGCCGCAGCACGGAAAGCGTATATCGCAAATATGCCGATATCATGACGCGTGAGGTCGTCGCCGCGTGCGAGGGCGCACTGGCTGCCGGCGCAGACGAGGTTTTGGTCAAGGATGCCCACGGCGGAGCCAACAACATTGATGTTGAGATGCTGCCGCGCCATGTGCGGCTTATCCGCGGCTTCAGCGGCCACCCTTATGGCATGGCCGAAGGGGTGGATGGCGGATTTGACGCCGCCATGTTCGTGGGATATCACTCGGCCGCCGGCTCACCGGGCAGCCCGATGTCGCACACGGTCCGCGGCAGCATGAATTACATTCTGCTCAATGGCCGCCGTACCAGTGAGTTTATGCTCTACAGCGGCGCCGCCGCGCTCGAGGGCGTGCCCTCAGTCCTGCTGTCGGGTGACAAGGCGCTGTGCGACGAGTCGCGTGAGCTGGTGCCCGGGCTGCATACCGTCTGGACCAAGGATGCACGGGGCGTTACGGTCATCACGAAGACGCCGGCCGAGGTGCGTGATGAGCTGCGCGCCGCAGCAGAACAGGCGGTCCGCGACCGCAAAAATATCGCGCTGCCCAAGCTCGATGACCATTACGAGCTTGAGATTAACTTCAAAGACCACACGCAGGCCTATCGAGTGTCATTCTTCCCTGGTATGGAGCAGAAAGACGCCCAGACCGTTGTTATGCACACAGATAAGCTGTTTGATGTGCTGCGCGCCCTGCGCTTTGTGCTGTAAGCAGAGATGAAAAAGCCGCCATTCCTTTGAAGGGATGGCGGCTTTTGCTATACCGCATTGAGAACGAACAGGGCGGCGCAGCCTGTGCTGCACCGCCCTGCAAAGTCAGAATATAATGCTGAAACCGGGGAAATTAGTCGTACAGAGCAGCCAGCTTGGTCAAGTGCTCATAACGGGCCTGCGCTTCGACCTCGCTCTTGGCAAACAGGTCGCTGGCGCGGTCGGGGAACTCGCGGGTCAGGCGGCTGTAGCGGGCTTCGTTCATCAGGAACTCCTGATAACCGCCGGCCGGAGCCTTGGAGTCGAGGATAAAGCGCTTGCCGGGTTCGGCAGCCGGATTGAAGCGGAAGAGGTTCCAGTAGCCGCACTCGACAGCCTTTTTCATCTCAGCCTGGCAGTTCTGCATGCCGCCCTTGATGGAGTGCATCTCACAGGGCGAGTAGCCGATGATGATGGACGGGCCGTCATACGCCTCGGCCTCAGTGATGGCCTTGATGGTCTGGGCCGGGTTGGCGCCCATGGCGACCTGAGCGACATAGACGTAGCCGTACTGCATGGCAATCTCAGCAAGGCTCTTCTTCTTGACATCCTTGCCGGCGGCAGCGAACTGCGCGACCTGGCCGATGTTGGAAGCTTTGGAAGCCTGGCCGCCAGTGTTGGAATAGACCTCGGTGTCAAACACGAAGATGTTGACGTTTTTGTTGGATGCGAGGACATGGTCAACACCGCCGTAGCCGATGTCGTAGGCCCAGCCGTCGCCGCCGAAGATCCAGACCGACTTCTTGCTCAGGTATTCCTTCTTGGACAGAATATCCTCAGCCAGGCTGCAAGCCTCGCAGTTGCAGTAAGGCTTGCCGGCGGCCTTCAGAGCCTGCATGTTCTCGAGCATGGCAGCGTGCTTGTTACCAAACTTGGCCTTGCCCTCGTCGCTGTTAAGGAAAGCCAAGCCCTCGTCAACGGTCAGAATGCCCTCTTCCAGAGCGGCGACATATTCCTTGGTGGCAGCCAGGTTGGCCTCGCCGTCGTTCATGGTGTCCAGCCACTTCTGAGCAGCAGCCTTGAGCTCGGGCGTGCAGTAGGGAACTTCAATCAGGGCACGGGTCTTGTCAGCCAGACCCTCGCGGATTTTCTCCTGGCCGAGATACAGGCCGAGACCGTGCTCAGCATTGTCCTCGAACAGCGAGTTGCACCAGGCGGGGCCGTGGCCGTCCTTGTTGGTGCAGAAGGGGGAAGTTGCGCCCGGGCCGCCCCAGATGGACGAGCAGCCGGTGGCGTTGGAGATATACATGCGGTCGCCGAAGAGCTGGGTGACCAGACGGGCATAGCTGGTTTCGGCACAGCCGGCGCACGAGCCCGAGAACTCGAGCAGGGGCTGCTTGAACTGGCTGCCCTTGATGGTGTTGTCCTGCATGTCAGCCTTGTACGAGACATTGTCGACGCAGTAGGCAAAGACTTCCTGCTGGTCGGCCTGGCTCTCCTGCGGAACCATGCTCAGGGCCTTGACCGGGCAGACACCGACGCAGACGCCGCAGCCCATGCAGTCCAGCGGGGAGATGGCCATGGTGTACTGGTAAACACCCTTGCCCTTGCCAGCCTTGACATCAACAATCTTGGCGGCAGCAGGAGCGTTTTTAGCCTCGTCTGCGGTCAGAGCAAACGGGCGGATGGTGGCGTGCGGGCAGACATAGGCACAGTTGTTGCACTGGATGCACTTGTTCTGATCCCACTCGGGAACGGTCACAGCGACGCCGCGCTTTTCATAAGCGGAAGCGCCCAGCTCGAACTGGCCGGTGACGTGATCCATAAAGACAGAGACCGGCAGGCTGTCGCCGTCCATCTTGTCGATGGGGAAGAGGATCTCCTTGACCTGCTTGACCAGCTCAGGCTTGCCCTTGAGGACGGTGGTATCCGGCTCGTCGACAGCATTGGCCCAGTCGGCCGGCACGTCGATCTTGACGTAGGCGGTGGCGCCGGCGTCAATGGCCTTGTGGTTCATCTCGACAATGTCCATGCCCTTCTTGGAATAGGACTTGGTGGCCGCATCCTTCATGTACTGGATGGCCTCTTTTTCGGGCATGATTTTGGCGAGCGAGAAGAAAGCGCTCTGCAAAATGGTGTTGGTGCGCTTGCCCATACCAATTTCGCGGGCCAGGTCGATGGCGTTGATGGTGTACAGCTGAATGTTGTTCTTGGCAATATAACGCTTGGCCTCGGCGCTCATGTGGCGGTTGAGCTCTTCGAGGTTCCACTGGCAGTTGATCATGAACACGCCGCCGGGCTTGACGTCATTGACCATCTTAAAGCCCTGAGTGACGTAGCTCGGGTTGTGACAGGCGACAAAGTCAGCCTTGTTGATATAGTACGAGCTCTTGATGGGTTTGTCGCCGAAGCGCAGGTGGCTGATGGTGACGCCGCCGGTCTTCTTGGAGTCGTACTGGAAGTAGGCCTGCACATACTTGTCGGTGTGGTCGCCGATGATTTTGATGGAGTTCTTGTTGGCGCCGACGGTGCCGTCGCCGCCCAGACCCCAGAACTTGCACTCAATGGTGCCGGCCGGAGCAGTCTCGGGCGCGGGCTCTTCGGGCAGGGACAGATAGGTGACATCGTCGACAATGCCGATGGTGAACTGACGGCGCGGAGCGTCCTTCTTCAGCTCGGTGTAAACGGCAAAGACCGAGGACGGCGGGGTGTCCTTCGAGCCGAGGCCGTAGCGGCCGCCGATGACCGTGATGTCGTTCTTGCCGGCGTTGGCCAGGGCCGAGACGACGTCGAGGTACAGGGGCTCGCCCAGCGAACCGGGCTCTTTGGTGCGGTCGAGGACAGCGATTTTCTTGCAGGTCGCGGGGATGGCGGCCAGCAGATGCTCGGTCGAGAACGGACGGAACAGGCGGACTTTGATAAGGCCGACCTTCTCACCGTGGGCGTTGAGATAGTCGATGACTTCTTCGGCCACGTCGCAGATCGAGCCCATGGCGACGATGACGCGGTCAGCGTCAGGTGCGCCGTAGTAGTTGAACAGCTTATAGTCAGTGCCCAGCTTTTCATTGACCTTGTTCATGTACTTTTCAACAACAGCGGGCAGAGCATCATAAAACTTGTTGCAGGCTTCGCGGTGCTGGAAGAAAATGTCGCCGTTTTCGTGGCTGCCGCGCATGGCGGGGTGCTCAGGATTGAGCGCGCTGCGGCGGAAGGCTGCGACGGCGTCCATGTCGCACATGTCCTTCAGGTCTTCAAAATCCCAGACGGCGATTTTCTGCAGCTCGTGGCTGGTGCGGAAGCCGTCGAAGAAGTTGAGGAAAGGCACCTTGCCCGACAAAGCGGCCAGGTGAGCGACAGGAGCCAGGTCCATGACTTCCTGCACGTTGCCCTCGCACAGCATGGCAAAGCCGGTCTGGCGGCAGGCCATGACGTCGGAGTGGTCGCCGAAGATGTTGAGGGCGTGGGTCGAAACGGTACGGGCCGAAACATGGAAGACGGCGGGCAGCTGCTCAGCGGCAATCTTGTACATGTTGGGAATCATGAGCAGCAGGCCCTGTGAGGCGGTATAGGTGGTCGTCATGGCGCCTGCGCCCAGCGAGCCGTGAACGGCGCCGGCCGCGCCGGCCTCGGACTGCATCTCGACGACCTTGACGGTGCTGCCGAAGATGTTCTTCAGGCCGTTGGCCGACCACTGATCCACCAGGTCCGCCATGGGGCTGGACGGGGTGATGGGATAGATGGCTGCAACTTCGCTGAACGCATATGAAACATGCGCGGCGGCGTTGTTGCCATCCATCGTTTTCATTTTTCTTACCATACGGGGATCTTCCTCCTTTATAGTTCCGGTGTGGCTCGGATAATAAACGCTATACCTCATATATTCTATCAAATAAAATCGGGTCTGTAAACACATAATTTCGAGAAAAACAGGAAAAATCACAGGGTTTTTTGCGGACCGGAACATTTTTTGCAAAAAAAGATTTGTCAAAAAACTTTAAATCATGTATGCTTGAATCAGGCAGAAAAAACAAAATCCCGCGCTTTATGCGCGCAAGGGGTGAAAGTATGGTAGCAAAGGTCAATTCCACCGGTCTGACCGGCATAGAGGGCCACCTGGTCATCTGCGAGTGTGACCTCTCGGGCGGCCTGCCGCGGCTTGACATCGTCGGCCTGCCCGGCGCGTCGGTGCGCGAATCGCAGGACCGCGTGCGCGCTGCCGCCAAAAACTGCGGCTTTCAGTTCCCGGCACGGCGCATCACCATCAACCTGGCGCCTGGCGAGCTGCGCAAGGAAGGGCCCATTTATGACCTGCCCATCTGGGCGGGAATTTTGGCGGCGTCGGGCCAGCTTCCCCTGCCGCCCGAAGACAGCTGCATGCTGGGTGAGCTGTCGCTCGAGGGCGAGGTACGCGCTGCAAACGGCGTGCTGCCCATGGCGCTGTGTGCGCGTGAAATGGGGATGAAAAGCATTTTTGTGCCTGCGGACAACGCCTGTGAGGCCGCCATTGCCGAGGGGCTGACGGTCTATCCGGTACATCACGCGCGCGAACTGGCCGCGCACCTGCTGGGACAAAAGAGCATCGAGCCGCAGCCGCCGGTCGCCTTTGAAAACGCCGTGCCGCAGGGACTGGATTTTTCCGACGTCATGGGGCAGGAAAACGTCAAACGGGGGCTCGAGATTGCAGCTGCGGGTTCGCACAATGTGTTGCTTATCGGTTCACCCGGCTCGGGCAAAAGCATGTTGTCGCGCCGCCTGCCGTCCATTCTGCCTGACATGACCCGCGAAGAGGCTCTTGAAGTGACCAAAGTTTATTCGGTGGCCGGACTTTTGGAAAAAGGGCGCCCCGTGGTGACGCAGCGGCCTTTCCGCAGCCCGCACCACACAGTCTCGGCAGCCGGACTGGCCGGCGGCGGCCGTACACCGCGGCCGGGCGAAATCTCGCTGGCCCACAATGGCGTGCTCTTTCTCGACGAGCTGCCCGAATATCACAGCGACGCGCTTGAAGTGCTGCGTCAGCCGCTTGAGGACGGCTGCATCACGGTCTCGCGCGTTTCGGGAAGCTGTACCTATCCCAGCAGGTTCATGCTGGTTTGCGCCATGAATCCCTGCAAATGCGGCTACTACGGCCACCCGACCCGCCCGTGCACCTGTACAGAGCAGTCCGTGCGCGCTTACCGCAAGCGCCTATCCGGTCCGCTGCTCGACCGTATTGACTTGCACATCGATGTCGCGCCGGTGGCCTTTGAAAGCCTGCGTGAGCGCACGCCGGCCGAAAGCTCAGCCGCTGTCCGCGCCCGGGTCAACGCGGCACGCGCCCGCCAGACCGCGCGTTACGCCGGCACGGAAGTGACCTGCAACGCCACGCTGACGCCGGCGCGCATGGCGCAGTTCTGCGCGCTGGACGAGGCCGGAAAGACACTGATGCAGCGCGCTTTTGATGTCATGGGACTGACCGCCCGCGCTTACGACCGTATTTTAAAGGTTGCGCGCACCATTGCTGACCTGGACGGGCAGGAGAATATCAGTGCAGGCCACCTGGCCGAAGCCATTCAGTTTCGCGCTTTCGATACGGAAAAACAGTAGCGCCTTAAAGTATACACAGGGTTTATACACTGATTTACCGCTGAGTTTACATAATATCTGTGGATAACTCTGTGGAAAATGTGGATAACCCCTGTGTTCATCGGAAATAAGTCCGGGGAATAAACATTTCACACCCTGTGCAGAAAAAGAAAGCACGTGCATAATTGCACACCAGAACGCCAAAACGACAACAAACCGTAAAACATCCCGGCTTCAGCCGGGCCACCGGACAAAGCAAAAGCGCCGGATGCTATCGCATCCGGCGCTGAACAGGCTTTACAGAGCCGCCTTGGCCTGAGCGACCAGAGCAGTGAAAGCGGCTTTGTCCGAGACAGCAATCTCAGACAGCATTTTGCGGTTAAGGGTGACACCGGCCTTCTTCAGGCCGTTCATAAACTGCGAATAGTTGATGCCGTTCTGCTTGCAGGCGGCGCTGATACGGGTGATCCACAGGCGGCGGAAGTCACGCTTTTTCAGCTTGCGGCCGACATAAGCGTATTTGAGCGACTTCATGACCTGTTCATTGGCCAGCTTATAATGGTTCTTTTTAGAGCCCCAATAGCCCTTGGCGAGCTTAATTGCCTTTTTCCTTCTCTTGCGCGTCATCATCGCGCCCTTGATTCTAGCCATCTATCAAAAGCCTCCTGTCAATCTTATTTATAGGGGATGAGCCGCTTGAGCTGCGGCGCAGTGGCGGAACCGGCATAGCCGGCCTTGCGCAGCTGGCGTTTACGCTTGGGGGTCTTGCAGCCTTTGATATCATGGCGGCGGTTCATGCTTGACATTTTGATCTTTCCGGTTTTGGTGACGGAAAAGCGTTTTTTGGCGCCGGAATGGGTCTTTATCTTCGGCATGGGGTATGGCTCCTCTCTTTTGTGCAGGCAAGCCTGCTTTTATTGGTTTTTAAGGGGTGCTAAAAACATCAGCATCTGGCGGCCTTCCAGCTTGGGCTCCTTTTCCACAGTGCTGAACTCGGCGCAGGTTTCCGCAAAACGCTTGAGCACGTTCAGGCCGATGGATGTATGCGCCATTTCACGCCCGCGGAAACGCACCGAAACCTTGACCTTGTCGCCGTTTTTCAAGAACTTCTGCGCGGCTTTTGCCTTAACTTCAAAATCGTGCACGTCAATCTTGGCGGACAGACGAATTTCCTTGATTTCGATGATGCGCTGGTTTTTGCGGGCTTCCTTTTCCTTTTTGGCCTGCTCAAAGCGGAACTTGCCGTAGTCCATGATGCGGCAGACAGGCGGTTCAGCTTTGGGAGCGATTTTGACCAGATCAAGGCCCTTTTCGGCTGAAACACGCTGCGCCTCTTCAATCGGCACGATGCCCAGCTGTCCGCCGTCTTCGTCGATGAGCCTGACTTCCTTATCACGAATTTCTTCGTTGATCTGATGGTCCAGTTTGCTGATAGGGAGCACCTCCTAAAAAATAAATAACGGGCGGTCTGAGCCGTCCGTTTCAACAAAAACCAGGTACGCCCGCAGCGCACCGGAAAATCATTGTTGACCCTTTCTTAATCCATGAGGGTGAGGACGGTTCATCCTGCTTTCTTGTCTCAAATATTATATCAGGCTGCATAGCCAATGTCAAGTATTGTTTTTATTAAAAAAGGTGCAAAAAGGGATTGGATTTTACAGTCTTTTGGCGTATAATAGATACAAGACACAGGGCCATGCAAACGCCCGGACTGGAGGTACCCTATGAGCGAAGAGTACGGCAACGACTACGTCACCCTGACTGATGAGAACGGCAACGAGCTCGAGCTTGAGCATCTCGATACATTAGAGTACAACGGCAATACCTACTTTGCCTTTATCCCGGCTGAAATGCAGCTTGAGGAAAGCTATGAGCTCATCATCATGAAGTCGGAAGAGGAGAACGGTGAAGAGATTCTCGTCACCCTGGACGACGAGGACGAGCTGGACGAAATGTTCCAGATTTTCAGCGAACGTCTGGAAGAGACCTTCGAAGACGAGATGCCCGAGGAGTAAAACGGCAAAAATCCCCCTGCGCGGTGCGACAGCGGCACTATATTTAACCTACAAAGTGATAAAACGGGATGGCGGACTTCAGCCCCCGGGTGCAGACCTCCCGTCCCGGGACGGACGTTGGGAGCGCCTAAAAGGGCTGGGAGCCAACCCACCTGCAATAGCGGGTTATTATCAGTTCGCATCGGCCAGCGCGGGGGGATTGATTTAAAAAACAAGCGCCTGTTTTGAGGCGGACAAAACGGCATCGGTTGACCCGATGCCGTTTTTATTTTTAAGTAATATTGCGCCAAACACCCCACACCAGCAGCCACACGATGCAAAAGACCGTGAGCACATGGGCAGAGCGGGTCTGAGCAAGCGTTCCGGTTTTGACGTACTGCCAGGCTGTCAGCACAGCCAGGGCGGCCAGAGCGGGCGAAAGCGACAAAAGTCCGGGATTATACTGCCATGCGGCGCCAAAATCAAGACGCAGCAGGCTGAGACACATGCGGCTGACACCGCAGCCCGGACACTGCAGGCCGGTCACTGTATAAAACGGACAGGGGAATACAAAGCCGAGAACCGTACACAGACCGGCATAAGCGAGGCCGCATGCCAGCACGGCGGAAAGAAAAAACGCCAGACGCCGGACGCGGTGCTTTTGCTCAAAGGACAGTCGCGTACTTGTTGATCTCGTTTTGAGCAAGCGCATAGGTGATGATGCCAAGACCGAAAATGCTCAAAAGCAGGAACACGATGCCCAGCGAGCCCGGAGCGACGTTGTTGTAGGTGCGTGCCTTATCCATTTTCTCGCCGAGCTTGTAGCTCCAATAGAAATAGTAGATACCGCAGGTGACAATGGAAAGCAGCAGTGCCATGCCGCCCGACGTGCCCTGCTCACCGGCCACAGCGTTGGATTCATCGGTCAGGCAGATAAACCAGTAAAGACCGTAGATGCCGCAGGTGACAATGGAAAGCAGGATGCACACGCCGATACTCCGACGGCGGATGCTCATAAAAATCCCTCCTCTGAAAAGTTATTTCCAGTATAACAGACGAGAGAAAGGGAAGCAACGATTTTCTGAATTTTTACTTTGCGGCCTTGATAGCGCCGTTTTCGCAGCGGTTTCCCCATGAATCAATCAGTCGGCCGTCCTGATAAACGCAGATAATCTCGCAGTGGTTGGAGCATTTTCCGCATTCCACGCCGCGGGTGACAAAGTCCATGTCCGCCACGCCAAAGGAAAAGGGCTTTTCTTTACCAGATTTGCGGGCCAGAATAGCGACGCCCAGGGCGCCGGTCAGGTGGCTGTTGGGGTCAACGGTCACGGGGTAGCCGGTCGCCTCTTCAAAGGCTTTTTTGACGCCGACATTTTTGCTGACGCCGCCCTGAAAAACAATGGGCGGTGCGATTTTTTTTCCTTTGCCGACGTTGTTGAGATAGTTGGTGACAACCGCCTTGCACAAACCGGCGATGATGTCCTCTTTTTTGTGACCGATCTGCGCCTTGTGCACCAGGTCCGATTCGGCAAAAACCGTGCAGCGCGCCGCGATGGGAGTGGGGTGCTCGCTGGTCAGAGCAATCTCGCCGAACTCTTCGACCTGTACGCCGAGGCGGCGCGCCTGGCTGGACAAGAATGAGCCGGTTCCGGCAGCGCACAGAGTGTTCATGGCGTAATCGACGACAATGCCGTTTTCGACCAGAATAATCTTGGAGTCCTGGCCGCCGATTTCAAAAATGGTGCGCACATCGGGGTACAGGGATGTTGTGCCGATGGCATGGGCAGTAATCTCATTCTTGACGACCTGCGCCCCTGTCATGGCGCCGGTCAGCTTGCGGGCGCTGCCTGTCGTGCCGACCGCGACGACCTGAATATCCCTGCCCTCGAGCTGAGAAGCCAGCGCCTTGAGCAGGCGGCGCACCGCACCCATCGGGTCGCCTTCTGTCCAAAGATAGTCCGAGGCCAGAATGGCGTTTTTTTCGTCAATGACAACGCCTTTGGTCGATATGGAGCCCACGTCAATGCCGAGATATGCCTTCATTTCCTGTCTTCCTTTCGCATGACAATCATGTCGTAAAAAGCCTCCAGACGGGTCTGGATGCCGGTCTCGCTGGTCTGCGAGTCAAAGCTGAAATATAAAATGGGAATTTTATAGTCGTTGCTGATGTTTTGCAGTGCCGGCATGGCGTCAATCTCGGGTGTGCAGCCAAAGGATTTGACGTGGATGATGCCGTCATAATGCTTTTTGGCGAACTCAAGCGCCTTGTCGATGGAAAACATGGCTGTAGCGCCCATGTTGTACTTGGCGTAGTCTTTGATGTGGGTGATGACCTTTTTGGACGGGTTGTGCAAAAGGGTGTTGCTGATGTTGATCCACCGGTCGACGGCAATGCCCATGCGGGCCAGCGCCTTTTCCATAAAATGATTGCTGAACGGCTCCATGATGGTGTAGTATTCGCCGATAATACCCACGCGCAGCGGATTTTTGGGACGGCTGATCGGCAGGGCTTTCAGGCGGCGCATATAAAGCTTGGAGATAGCGTTTAATTCCTTATGGCTTTCAACAGCGCTCAGAGACGCCAGAAAATCCTGATGCAGGCGGTCAAACGAACCCTCTTCACATTCGAAACCGACATTGTTGCGCATGTAGCTTTCAAAGGCGTCGATATGTTCGACCATTTTGAGCACCAGCGTCAGTACAGAGGCCACCCGCTTGAGTGAAAGGTCGGGGTTGATGCTGAGAAATTCAGAGTAAAAGCTGGCCGGGTTTGAGTAGCTGGCACGCGCCATGTTGACAAACCGGACATTATAGCCCAGGTCGCGCAGAATCTGCTCGTGCAGCTCGCCGTAATAGCCCAAACGGCAGACGCCGCCCGTCTGCACCAATGTATTGGCGCCGGCCTCGATGGTTTCGATAAAGTTGCCCAGGTTGTATTTGAAAGGGGCGCAGACCGTGTCGGGGCTGTAGCGGCTGCCGATTTCGAGCGTGCGCCGGGTGATAGGCGGCGGGGTGACATAATCAACGCCCACTCCGCGGGTAAACAGATATTCAATGGGCACACAGTAGCTGCCCATATGGGGAAAACTGACCTTGGTCTCAGGCAAGTGTGATGTCCTCCTCACGTTTGAAGTGGATGATATCCACAAAGCTCTCAAGCCGCGTCTCCAGTCCGGCCGTACCTTCCTGGCCGTCGATGAGCAGATTGAGCACCGGCAGGTCGCGCACACGGCGAATGACGATTTCATTGACCAGTGAATCGGGGCCGCAGGGAAAGGTGCTCATCAATACGATGCCGTCGACATAGCGGCGGTAAATGTCAATGGCGCCGACCAGCTGGCGGTTAAAGGCCCACGGCAGCGTGGCAGTGATGTTGGTGCTGCGCTCAAGCGCTTCGCGGCGGTCGACGATATCGGCGATAATGGGAACGGTGTTCAGCGAGCGCAGGCAGTCGAGCACAGGCCCGCCGACATATGGGTCATATATATTATAAGGATGGCCCACGACCAGAATGCGGCAGTGGTCACCCTGCAAAAGGTCGCGCTGGTGCAGAATCTCAGCCGTGCTCACCGCCTTGTCCGCCTGCCGGGCCGTCAGATAGGCATGCAGGCTCTGGGTGCGCTTTTTACCCACAGCGCGGCCCAGAGTCAGGAAGGTCTCGAGCTCTCCGCCGCTTTTGCGCAGGTCGATGTTGTAATCGAGCAGCTTGATTTTTCGGTCGCGGAAGGTGTTTTGGGCAACATCATACGCGGCGTGAAAGCGCATGCAGGTCGACCCCTGACGGCCAAGGCTTGCGATGCGGGGCACAAGAATCATGTCACAACGGTCGATGAGCCACTCGACATGGCCCAGAAAAATTTTCATGGGCAGACAGGACTCGTCAATGGCATAGATGCTGCCCGTATCAAGAATGCTTTTGTTTGTGGGGGGAGAGATTACGGTCTCGACACCCAGCTCTTCAAAAAAGGTCTCCCACAGGGTATGGTAACGATAATACAACAGAGCACGTGGAATCCCAATCTTCAATCAATTCACCTCGATTGGCGCGCCGGGGCGCGCATTGCAGTACAGGATAGTGTACCACAAAAAAGTGCGCTGTGCAACTTTCTCACTCAAACGGTAAAGAATACGGCATCCTGAAACGAATAACAGATGTCGGGAAAGGTCGAAAACTGACGAACGATTGATGGTGAAACGTGCGGCAGAATGCGGTAAAATGTCAGTATGAACATGCTGCGGGAGGAATGAGGAGAGATGGTTGTACAAAAGAACACAGTTTTGGCAGAGCTCGAAGGGAAAAAAGTCAGATTGACCTACTGCCTGCTCGTGCAGCCGGCACACGCGGATGGCGCCTGGCAGGACGGGCTGACGGAATATGGTGTACGCGCCGGGCTGGAGTGGCCGGACAGGCCGCCTGAAGAGGATGAGGTGCCGGACGTCACATGTGACAAAGGCCGGATGCTCGCACTGTGCTTGAACGCATGGCTGAGGGGCGGGTTACGCCAGTGGGGCTTCGGGACATTGTGGATGATTTTCTTGCATGCTGATGAGCGTTTTGCTATAATAAAGGAAAATATTTGAACGGAAGGGGGATGCCCGATGAAATGTCCCTACTGCGGGCAGGCGGACAGCAAGGTGATTGATTCCCGCTCGGCGGACGAGGGCACCAGCATACGCCGGCGCCGTGAATGTCTGGGTTGCGGCAAGCGCTTCACCACTTATGAGACTGTGGAGAGCGTGCCGCTCATTGTTGTCAAAAAGGATGGATCGCGACAGACCTTTGACCGCAACAAAGTGCTGGGGGGCCTGGTCAAGGCATGTGAAAAACGGGCCGTCCCGCTGGCGACGCTCGAGAAAATCGCATCAGACATCGAGCAGCAGATTTTGAACAGCCTCAGCCGTGAGGTGGCATCTGAGTATATCGGCGAGCTGGTCATGGAAAAGCTCAAAGAGGTCGACGAGGTGGCCTATGTCCGTTTTGCGTCGGTCTACCGGCAGTTCCGCGATATCAACACGTTCATGGACGAGCTGTCCAAGCTGCTCAAAAACCGCGAATAGAAACCTGTATCGCCAGGCGTTTTCAGCCTGCCGGAAAGTCCCGCAAAGGCTGGACTTTTTCGGCAGGCTGGTATAATATAAAGGCAGTGTCACTATACTGCATCTCAATGCTTTGATTAAGGGGGGGATGAGGCGGCGGCGCTGTATGGATGCTGCTTCGGGCAGCTGTTCCTGTGCTGTCCTGTTCGCTAGGGCAGATAACAAAAGAATTTTAAATTAAAATGAAATTTGTAAAAAGGAGTTATGCAGCGATGAAAAGACGAATCTTTGCAATTCTGCTGTCCCTATGCCTGCTGGTGGGGCTGCTTCCCACAGCAGTGTTCGCCGAAGACGGCGATCCGGCCAGCACGTCATCCGGTGAGGAAGGAGAAACGGGTACTCCTGACTCTTCGGGCGAAACGGAAGAAACCACCGAACCCACTGAGACAAACGAACCGACTGAGCCTGAACCCGAACCGGAGTGCATCGTCGCAGTCGTCGGCGGCAACCAGATAGACTTGGGTTCATGCCGGGGTACGTTTACCGGCGGAGATTTACCCGATCTGGCTGAATTTATTGCGGTAGTCAATAAGGGCGAATTGCCCGTCCGTCTAACCGGCTGGGAACACAATAATACAGGTTTCTTTGCCAACGTTCAGCCTATGTGGGAGTGGTCTATTGATCCAGATCAGGAGGTTGGCGCCGTTCTTCTCAAAGGCTGGGGTGACGCTGCCGGATACGGACAGAACTCTGATCGAATCACTCTGAATTTTGTCAATGTCCTGGAAAACGGGGAAGACGGCCAGAACGTTTGCTCGGTGGAATGTACATTTTCCATATATGTTGAAAACGGCAACCCACTCGCAAACCCCGACCCCGAAGAAACAGAAACCCCCGTTTCGGACGGCAGCAGACCGGGCGCGGGCGATTTGAGCATCTCTTCATCATCCATTGACTTCGGCAATGTCGTAAAGGACATCGAGAATACCGAGGCCGGGGGGCCTGAGCGCACGATTACCCTGACCAATACCAGCGGCCGCACACTGTACATTGACAGAAGCTGGCTGCTTCTCGATCGTTCCGGCCATCTTGGCTGGGAGTCCAATTACCAGCCCCCACACGTCGGTTGGGATTTCTTCCCTCTTGAAGCGGGCGAGTCTTTCGACATCACTTTCCAGATACAGGACACTGACAGTGACAGCTACCCTGAGACCATCCGGAGAACATTCGACATAAAAGCAGCCTTCGGTTACAGACACTCGGAGAGTTCGCTCGGGGGAGGCGACTGGCTGGACGAAAGCGACACCACTGTTTTCCCCATTACGGTGGAATACACCCTTGTCGAACCGGGCGAAGAGCTGTCTCTCAGCGCCCAGTCGGTTGATTTCGGCACCGTCGCCGCGGGCGTTGAGCCTGAAAGCAAGACCGTTACCATCACCAACAACGGCGATTCGGTTGTCTATCTCAACTATGGCGGCATAAAAGAATCTACGTCGAATTTCTACGTTAACCTGAGTCTTAGCAGCATAGAGCCTCTGGCCCCGGGGGAAAGCTGCACGCTGACAGTTGATTTTAATGTCGGCATTAAAGGACCCGGAACCTATGAGAATACATTTGTATTGACCACGGATCAGGGCGCCGAGTTCAATATCCCTCTCCGCGCTGTCATCGGCCAGACCACTGACATTACCATCACCCCCAACTCGATGGACTTTGGCTCGCAGCCGGAAGGCTATTCAGAGGTGCCCGGCCAGAAAGTGACCGTCACCAACAATAATGAGGCGCCCATTTTCGTCACGCCGGCCCGGTCGGACAGCTTTATTGTGTACGCCGACAATCCCTATGCCAACTTGAGCAGCGCCTACGGCATGTCCTATCTGGACCCGGGCGAAAGCACGACTTTTACCGTCACGCCCCACCTGTGGCTGAAAAACGGTACCTATACCGACACGCTGACTTTCAAAATTCGCATGTTCAACGTTCAGGAAGGGGAAAATGACATTCCTGCCGAGGACACGGTTCAGGCCCGCTTTGTCGTTGGGGACGGGTCGGGCACCGGCCTTCCCTTTACTGACGTCAAATCAGGCGACTGGTTCTGCGACAGCGTCCGCTATGTCTATGAAAACGAACTGATGAGCGGCACCGGCACTACCACCTTTGGCCCCAATGAAAAGACGACGCGCGGCATGATTGTCACCATCCTTTACCGCCTGGAAAATGAGCCGTCGGTCTCTGCTGACTCCGCTTTCTCTGACGTGGAGGCAGGACAGTATTACGCAAATGCTGTCGCCTGGGCCAACCAGAACGGCATCGTCACCGGCTATGACGACGGCCGCTTCGGCCCCAACGACACCATCACGCGCGAACAGATGGCTGCCATCCTCTACCGCTATGCAGACTACAAGGAGCAGGACGTCTCGGCAGCCGCTGATCTTTCGGCTTTCACTGACGCGGGCAGCGTCTCTGATTATGCCGTTCAGGCTTTTGAGTGGGCAGTGTCCGAGGGGCTGATTACCGGCTCTACTGACACGACCCTGTCGCCTGCCGGTTCCGCTCTGCGCTGCGAAGTCGCCACTATCCTCATGCGCTTTCTGCAGCAATAACGCAGAACGGCATATCAGTGTCTCCTGACTTCAGGCGCCATAAAGAACCCGCCCGGCGAGGGCGGGTTCTTTTTCAGTCTGTTGGGAGAAGGCTGACCGTGCCGGCCCTTTTCGCTATAAAATGCTGCGCAGCGACGGCCGGTCAAAGGTCTGAACCATCTGTACAAGGGCCTTGAGCTGCAAAAGCTCGGCCAGATACTCGTCATAGGTCCCGTAGCTTAAAAACGCCATGGCACGCTGAAAGCTGTTTGTCACCTGGTCGATCTGGTCATGGCCGATAAAAGTGCACAGATAGGTGTGAAAATCTGCCCAGATGTCATACGCTCGGGTCAGCGCGCGGCCGTCGTCCTCTCCGGTCTCAGTCAACTGTCCAAGCGAGAGGTCTATCTGCTCGAGAATGTCGTCGCACACAGACTCGACATAGTGTAGGCTGACAAGGCCGCCGATGACAATAAGAATGATACACCCGGCCGCTACGGCGATTCGGCCCATGCTCAGACCTCCTTTTTAGCGAAGATGGTGTTGCCGTTTTTGTCGGCGCACAGAAAGAACACGTCTGAAAACTGCCTGGCCCCGTTTGCAGCCATTACGCTGTCCAGCCATTTGCGGCTTTTGCCGATGGCGGACAGGTTTTCGGGCAGAAAGCGCCCGTCAGAAACGACAAGGTGAAACGGGTCCTGCGGTGTGGGCGACAGTGAGAGCATTTTGGCGGTCGCCGTCTGTGCAGGCGCCTCAAGAAGCACGCTGATTTGCCCGTTGGTCTCGATTTGCGCCAGGCGGACGTCGCGCAGGTCAAAAACATCCTTCAGCCGCAGGTCCTCGAGCACGTCGTCGATGCTCAGGCGAAGCTGGCGCAGCGCTTTTTGATTGAGCTTGCCGTGTTCGATGATGATGACCGGTTTGCCCGACAGCAGCCGGCGAAATGGCAGGTTGTGCAGAGAAATAGCCGAGATGATGACCTCGGCGCCAATCAGGGTGAGTATGGGGACGACGCCGTGCGCCAGCGGGATATCGATGTCCTGCATGGGGACGGATGCAACGGCTGAAACGAGGATGGTGATGACCAGCTCGGCTGGCTGCATTTCGCCGACCTGCCGTTTGCCCATCAGCCGGATGGCGACAATAATGAAAATGTAAAGAATGAGCGTGCGCAAAAAGGGAACAAGCAAGAAAAACCCTCCCGACAAAAATTGTCATTTCTGATAGTTTCGGTTTGGAATGGGCGAAATATGCAACAGGCCTCTTTTCTTTTTGAGCGGATAGTGGTAAAATAACTTCGTGTGTTTGTGTATGTGATATTTTTGTCAGACCGAAGGGAGGACTTTTATGTTTCAGCGCAGCCAAATTGCACATAAGCTGGTCACGGCCGAACAGGCCGCCGCGCGAGTGCGTTCAGGCGACCGGGTGATTACCGGACAGGCAGCCGGGGTTCCGTCGGTGCTCCTTGATGCGCTGTGCGCGCGTCAGGACCTAAAGGATGTTGAGATTTTTCATGTGCTGACCATGGCCGGGGCGCCGTACTGCGCGCCGGAAGCGGCGGGACGGTTGCGGTTCAACACCATTTTTGCCAGCGCCTCGACGCGCACGGCGGTGCAGGAGGGGCGTGCCGATTTTACTGCCTGTTTTTTCTACCGTCTGCCTGACTGGGTGCGTGAGCACCCGTTTGATGTCGCCATGATACAGGTCTCGCCGCCTGACAAGCACGGCTGGTGCAGCCTGGGCGTTGCCGTCGACTATGCGCTGGCCGCCGTGCGGACGGCCGGGCTGGTCATCGCCCATGTCAACGACCAGATGCCGCGCACTTTGGGCGACTGCTTTGTTCACGTTGATGAGCTCGACTGCATTGTTGAGCAGAGCGAGCCGCTGCCCGAGCTGCCCCCGGCCCGCATCGGGCCGGTTGAAGAGGCCATCGGACGCCACTGTGCCTCGCTTGTGCGTGACGGCGACACACTGCAGCTGGGCATCGGCGCTATTCCCGATGCAGTTCTGCTGTCGCTGGGAGATAAAAAGGACTTGGGCATCCATTCTGAAATGATTTCGGACGGGGTGGTCGACCTTATTGAAAAGGGCGTTGTCACCTGCCGCAGCAAAACGCTGGACCCAGGTAAGTGTGTTGTTGCCTTTCTGATTGGCAGCCGACGGCTGTATGATTTTGTCGATGATAATCCTTTTATCGAGATGCGCCCCGTTGATTATGTAAACGATCCCAACGTTATCGCCCGGCAGGACAACATGGTGTCCATCAATTCCTGCCTGCAGGTCGATCTTCTGGGGCAGGTGTGCTCTGAGGCTGTGGGTACCCGCCAGTTCAGCGGCGTGGGCGGACAGGTCGACTTCATCCGCGGCGCGGCCATGAGCCGCGGCGGCCGGGCCATCATCGCCATGCCGTCGACGGCAGCCAAGGGCTCGCTGTCGCGCATTGTCGCGCAGCACGGTGCAGGTGCTGTCATCACGACCAGCCGTAATGATGTCGATACCGTGGTCACTGAGTATGGTGTTGCGCATCTGCGCGGCAAAACGATTCGGCAGAGGGCACAGAGCCTGATTGCCATTGCGCACCCCGATTTCCGCGCCGAGCTGCGTGAACAGTATCGCGCCGCCTTTGGCGAGGACCTGCCTCAGGACTAAACGGCACAAAATAAACTACAGCACAGGACAAATTGCAGAAAGAGGGAACCTTATGCACAAGACCGATACCCGCAAGCTGACGCAGCTGGCGCTGCTCATTGCTATTCAGCTCATTCTCTCGTTTACACCGCTGGGCTTTATCATTCTGCCCGGCATGGTGTCCATCACCATCATGCACATTCCCGTTATTGTCGGCGGCATCGTTATGGGGCCGATGTATGGCGGTATTTTGGGTCTTGTCTTTGGCCTTTTGAGCATGTACAAGGCGACAACGGCAGCCACCAGCGTCGTGGACCAGGCCTTCTCGCCGTTTTTAAGCGGCGCACCGGTCCAGTCGATTATCATGTGTATCATACCGCGTGTACTCCTGGGCGTTGTGGCGGCGCTTTTGTTCCGCGCGCTGGAAAAGAGGATAAAGAGCAAGGGCCTTGCCATTGCCATCAGCGCAGCTGTCGCGTCGGTCATGCATACAGTGCTTGTCCTGGGGTGCCTGTGGGCGCTGTTTGATAGCCTGCCTTTAAAGAGTGTTTTCCTGACGCTTGTCACCTTAAACGGCTTTTCTGAAATTGCCGTGGCGGTGATTGTCGCCGTCGGCGTCTGCCGGCCGCTGCTGCGCCTGACAAACAAAACATAACGATTTTTGGCCGGGACCCCGCAAAAGGGCCCCGGCTTTTCCGTCTTATGGCGTGTTCATCATTTTAGGCTTGTTTCTCGGGTTGTTTTGCGGTAAAATAAAGCAATGCGGGAAGGAAAACGGAGACCCCGCAAAAAGGAGATGGAGAACATTCGCATACAGGTTATGGAGATAGGGTTTGACGATGTCACCCTCGACGAGGCGGTTTCCATCGCCATGCAGTATATTGAGCGCGGAGAAAAGTGCCGCGTTGTCACCCCCAATCCCGAGATTGCCCGCATGTGCCGTAATGACAGCCTGCTGTGTGATATTGTCAACAGTTCGCAGCTGGTTTTGCCCGATGGCATCGGGGTTGTGTACGCATCGCGTATTCTGGGGCATCCGCTCCGCGGCCGTGTGCCGGGGTTTGAATTTGCCGAAAAGCTACTCGAACGTATGCAGAACACCGGTTACAGCGTTTTTTTCTTTGGCGCCAAGCCGGGCGTCGCCGAAAAGGCGGCGGAAAAAATGCAGAAAAAATATCCCGGATTGCTCATTGCAGGCACCCTGAACGGGTATTATACAAATGAGGGCCAAGTGGTCGCAGCTATTAACGACGCTCGTCCTGATGTGCTTTTTGTCTGTCTGGGCGCGCCCAAGCAGGAGCAGTTCATGGCGCTGCGGGGCGAGGCGTTGAACGTCACGCTGATGGCCGGCCTGGGCGGTACGCTCGACGGTCTGGCTGGCGAGGTCAAACGTGCGCCCGACTTTTTCATTCGGCTCAACCTGGAATGGCTGTACCGGCTTTTGTGCCAGCCCAAGCGCATCGGGCGCGTCATCAAGCTGCCGCTGTACCTGTTGTCAGCTTTCGCGGCAAGGGGGAAGAGCAAAAATGCTTAAAGTATATCTCATTGCGCACACGCCCATGCCCGAAAAGGTCGTGTCGGCGGCAGCAAAAATGTGCTACAGCGACGCCGGGGCTGATGCGCTGCTCGACGGAATGACCGACGAGGCGGCGGACCGCTTTTTGCATATGCTGTCTGAGCTGGGGCATGAGAGTCCCATCGAACACGCCAGCTTTACCTTTGCTATCGAGGGCGTGTCGCGCTCGCTTTTGGCACAGATTACGAGGCACCGTATTGCGTCGTTCAGCGTGCAGTCGCAGCGCTATGTGCGCAAGGACGCCTTTGAATACGTCGTTCCGCCTGAAATTGCCAAAAACGAAGAGGCGCTTTCCCTGTACAAAGAGACAATGGACCTTTTGCAGCAGCGGTATGACCGGCTGGCTGAAATTTTATCGCAGCAGCGCCGCGCTGAGTTTGAGGCGCAGGGGCTGTCTGACCGGCAGGTCAGCCAGAAGGCGGAAAAGGCCGCTATTGAGGACGCCCGCTATGTGCTGCCCAACGCCTGCGAGACCAAGATGATCATGACCATGAACACCCGCTCTCTGCTCAATTTCTTCCGCCTGCGGTGCTGCAACCGCGCCCAATGGGAGATTCGTGAGCTGGCATGGCAGATGCTGGCCCTGTGCCGCAGGGCGGCGCCCGCGCTTTTTGAAAAGGCGGGGCCGGCCTGCCTTTTCGGACCGTGCTCTGAGGGGAAGATGACGTGCGGCCGAGCTGATGAGGTCCGCCGGCGGGGGGATGCGTGTGGCCGGTAAGCTGTTTGTCATCGAGGGCACTGACGGAAGCGGAAAATCAACGCAGTTTCAGCTTCTGTGCAAAGCGCTGACCAAGCGGGGCGTGCGCCACCGCGCCATCACCTTTCCACGGTACAATGAGGAGTCGTCGGTGCCGGTGCGCCTTTATCTGAGCGGCCGGCTGGGGACCCATCCCGACGACGTGGGACCTTATGCGGCTTCGAGCTTTTTTGCCATTGACCGTTATATTTCGTACAAGACCGACTGGATGCGCGACTACCTGGCCGGCGTGCCGATTTTATGCGACCGCTACACCACGTCCAATGCTGTCCACCAGGCGGCCAAGCTGTCCGGACAGGAGCGTGACCGGTACCTTGACTGGCTGTTTGACTACGAATATCGCCTGCTGGGGCTGCCCGCGCCGACGAAGGTGCTTTTTCTGGACATGCCGTCAGAGCTGGCGCTCGAGCTTTTGCGCCGGCGTCAGGGCGAAGCGGGTGATATTCATGAAAAGGACCATGACTATCTGTCGCGCTGCCGCGAAAGCGCTTTGTATGTGTGCCGCAGCTGCGGCTGGACGGCAATCCCCTGCGCTGCGCAGGGCAGACCGCTGACGCCGGAACAAATCAGCGCGCAGATCGTCGAACAGATCAGCTGTCTTTTGAGCGGACAGACAGAACAATAATTTAATCAATGTGCACGGGCACATGAGGATGGGAAAATTATGCTGAACTTCAGCGCAATCAGCATCCATGACCAGGAAAAGCTGGCGCCGCTGCTGGCGGACAACCATGCGCGCGTCAACGAGCGGAGCTTTGCTAGCATGTATGTATGGGGCCGTCATTACGGTTTTGAAATCTGCGTGCAGGAAAATGTGCTCTTTACCCACTGCCTGCCTGCCGATGGGTACCGCATCTTTCTGGCCCCCATCGGGCCGGGGGACAAGGCGGCGGCTTTTGAGAAAATGCATCATGACAGTCTGCGCCTGCATCAGCCGTATCAGGTCTACTGCCTGACTGCGGAAGAAGCAAAAGCGCTTGAGCGCTGGTTTCCTGGCAGATTTGTCATTGAAAGCGACCGCAACAATTTTGACTATATCTACACTCGAGAGGACCTTGCCGAGCTGCAGGGGAAAAAGTACCACGGAAAGCGCAACCATATCAAAAAATTTCTGACAGCCTACGGGGACAGGTGGAATTACCGACCCGTCGAGCCGGCCCGGGATTTTCAGACTCTGCTGGATTTTCAGAAAAAATGGCAGGAGACAAAGAGCAGTGGCCACCGCTCAGATTATCAGCACGAGCTGTATGCTATTGAGCGGGCGCTGACCCATTATGACACGCTGGGCCTGCGCGGGGGCGTGCTCGAGGTTGATGGCCGCGTCGCCGCCTTTACGCTGGGGGTGCCCCTGACAGCCGATACCATGGATGTGCTCATCGAAAAGGCAGACGTTGATATTGAAGGGGCCTATCCCATGATTAACCGCGAGTTCGTGCGGCACGAGTGCGGCGCGTTCACCTATATTGACCGTGAAGAGGATATGGGAATTGAAGGGCTGCGCCGCGCCAAGCTGTCTTATTACCCTGCGATGTTTACGGAAAAGTATACCGCAATGCCCAAAGAGCAGGGGAAACCGCTGTGATTCGCACAGCGGGGCCGGGGGACAGGCCGGAGCTGGAAGCGGTGTATAACGCCTGCTTCCCCGGTGAAGAGGATTTTTGTCACTGGTTTTTCGGGCGGGTTTACTGCCCTGAAAGTACCCTTGTCTGGGACGAGCACGGCATTGCGGCGGCAGTTCAGCTGCTGCCCGTGCGCCTGACGCTGAAGGGTCAGGAAGTGCCGTGCACTTACATTTACGCCGCAGGCACGCTGCCGCAGCACCGCGGCAGGGGTCTGATGGGCGCGCTGCTTGAGCGCAGCTTTGTGCTGTCCGCCGCGCGGGGGGACAGGCTGTCGGTGCTTATTACCCAGGAGCCGTCTCTTGTTGATTACTATGCGCGCTTCGGGTATCGGCCGGTTTTTGCACGGCAGGAGCACAGGGCGCCGGCGGCAGAATTGCCGGCAGACACCGCGCTTTTTCCCATGAAGGACCGGGATATCGCCGCCGCACAGCGGCTGTATGAAACGGAGCAGCAGGGACTTCACGCCCTGCGCGACGCTGTAGCATGGCGGCTGATTCTCGAACAGTACGGGAAAAATGCCGTTGTTTTCAGGCGCGGCGGGCAGATTACGGCTTTTGCTCTGGCAGAGAGCGAAAAAGACTGTCTGACGGCCACCGAGGCGCTGGGACCTGACGCGCCGATTTTGATGGCAGCGCTGGCCGGACGCAGGGGAGTCCAAAGTGCCCGCTGGTATGGTCCGGTGACGTCCGAAGCGAAGGTCAACGGCTGCGCCCGCCCGCTGGATGAAGAGGGCGAGGCTCTGCTGCAAAAGCTGCACAGCTACGGCTACCTCAACGTCCTGTTCAATTAACCTGAGAAGGAAGAAAGAGTTTGAAAAAAGACCGCGTTGCCCTGTTGGCAGGCTTCATGCCGCCTTTGTGCATGGCTCTGCTGATGGGAGCTGAATATATGATTGACAGCGGTCGGCTGCAAAGCGACCTGCTGACAGCTGCGCTGGCCGAGACGGCGGCTTTCCTGCTGCCCTTTGGAATCCTGCTTTTTCTGCGGCGGCTGGGCGGTGAGGACCGCTCACAGCTGCGGCTTAAGCGGTCGGTCGGCCGTTCCAAGTCATTTGTACTGTTTATTTCACTGGCAACGCCCATCGCCGCTTTTCTGCTCAATGTCCTTATCAGTGCTGTGCTGGGACAGGATGTCGGTGCGCGGCAGGGCGTGCTGGCGTTGCAGCGCAGCATCGGCGGGGACAGTATATGGCAGGGGCTGCTGGTAGCTGTTGTCCTGCCTGCTGTTGTAGAAGAGCTGTTTTTTCGTTCAGCGCTGTTTGGCTGTATGGAAAGCGCCGGAACCAGCGCTGCGATTTTGACGACTGCGTTCAGCTTTGCCATGGTGCACGGCAGCTCGTCCAATCTGGCAGGGCCCTTGCTGGCCGGTCTGATATTTGGTTATCTGTGTTATGCGCTCGGCTCGGTCTGGCCGACTGTTTTTGGCCATCTGGTCAGCAATCTGTATGCGTGGGGAGTTGCCTATTTTGCCGACGTGTATGAGACATTCAGCTTGTGGGGGTACTTTATCCTGGCAAATGTCGTAGCGTTGTGCGTGCTGCTCTATCTGGCCATGCGCAGTCTGGAAAAGCTTATTGAGCGGGGTAAGATCCCCCGCTTTAAAAAGGGCGGGCTGGAAAAACTGGTTTTCTCTTTTCTTTCCCCTGGCTTTTTACTGCTTGTCCTGCTTTTTGTACTCAAGTCCTTTTACCTGTAACGGAGGTCGATTATGGAACCAGTCAAACGCAACAATAGCAGCGCCTCATCCGGTTCGCACAGGGCTGCCGGACGTCCGCCGCAGAAAAAAAAGAAAAAGCGCTCCGCCGCCGGTGTGCTGGGCGGGACGCTCAGCTACATCCTGATGGTGCTCGGCGTGTCGTTTATTTTGTCGACAATCGCCATTCTGGTCGCCAACGACATGTTTGCCCTGGTCAAGGACGATAACACCGTCATGCTCGAGTTTGACGAGGACCTGACGCCCAGCGAAATGGGGGCGGTCCTGCAGGAAAACGGCCTGATCAAGTATCGCTGGATCTTTACACTTTTTGCTAATTTGAAAGATGTCGATACCTTTTCCAGCGGAACGTTTCAGCTGAGCGCCAGTATGGATTACGGGCAGATGATCAGTACCCTGCAGCGTGAGTCAACTTACCAGGAAACGGTCGACGTCACCATTCCTGAGGGCTATACTATCGCGCAGATTGCCGAGCTGATGGAAAAGGCCCGTGTGTGCGGCAGCGAGGATTTCATTGAAACGGCAAACACCTATGATTTTGCACATGAAATGCTCCAGGATGTTCCCATGGTGGAGAATCGGCTCGAGGGTTACCTGTTCCCTGATACCTACGAGTTTTACGTCAACGACCGGCCGGTTAGCGTCATCAACAAAATGCTCAACAATTTTGTCGACAAGTACACAGAAGAGATGATTGCGCTGACCGAAGAAAAAGGCATGACCATTGCAGAAGTGGTCAATATTGCATCCCTGATTGAGCGTGAGTGTATGGTCGCCGATGAGCAGACCATGATTTCGGGCGTCATCCATAATCGCCTGAACAACAGCGATGAATACCCCTATCTTGATATCGATGCCTCGCTGCTGTATGCCATCGGTCATAAGGAAGAGCTGACGGCCGAAGATCTGCAGACCGATACGCCGTACAACACCCGTATGTACCCGGGCCTGCCGCCGACGGCCATCTGCAATCCGGGCATTAGCGCCATGCTGGCCGCACTTCAGCCGGCTGAGCACGATTACTATTACTATGTCGCCAATCCGCAGACCGGTGAGCACGTTTTTTCGAGGACGCTTGAGGAGCACAATCAGGCTGTTGCCGAGATGCGTGCACTAGAAGACGAATGATGTTGCATCGTGTCCCCGAGCTTTTGGCTCCGGCCGGTGACATGGAAAAGCTGCGCTTTGCCGTCGCTTACGGGGCGGACGCAGTCTATCTTTCGGGGCAGAGTTTTGGCATGCGGGCTGCGGCCGGCAACTTTGATGAAAGTGAGCTGCCGCAGGCTGTCAGTTACTGTCACGAGCGGGGCGTACGGGTATTTGTCACCGTCAACACCATGCCGCGGCCCGGCGATCTGCCTGATTTGCCCGGGCATATCGCCGCCATTGACCGCGCCGGGGCCGACGCTGTTATCGTCGCGGACCTCGGAGTTTGTGAGCTGGTACGGCGCATTGCGCCGCGGCTGCGCATCCATGTCAGTACACAGGCCAGCGTTGTCAACGAGGCAGCAGCCTGCGCATGGCATCGGCTGGGGGCCAGCCGCATTGTGCTGGCACGCGAGCTGTCGATTGGCGAGATTGCGCACATCCGAGCCCACACTCCACCGGAGCTGGAGCTCGAGGTCTTTGCCCACGGTTCGATGTGTATGGCGTATTCCGGCCGCTGCGTGCTATCCAATTACCTGACCGGTCGTGATGCCAACCGCGGCGCCTGTGCCCAGCCGTGCCGCTGGAATTATCGCCTGATTGAAGAAAAACGGCCCGGTGAATATTTTCCGGTCATCGAGGACGACCGCGGCTCGACCATTCTCAGCGCGCAGGATTTGTGTACTGTTCAGCATCTGCGTGAGCTGATGGAAGCGGGCGTCGACAGCCTTAAAATTGAGGGGCGTGCCAAGACTTTTTATTACGCAGCCGTCGTGACGGGCGCCTACCGCCGTGCTCTGGACGCGGCAGCTCAGGGAAGAGAGCCGCCGCCTGATGTCATGAGCGAGCTCGACAAGGTCAGCCACCGCGAATACTCGACCGGCTTTTACTTTGGCCGTGCGCGTCAGCAACTGAGCGATGGCTATCTGCGCAGCTGGGATGTGTGTGCGTGTGTGCTGTCGTGTGACGAAAGCGGCCGCGCACGGCTGCGGCAGAAAAACAAGTGCGTCACCGGCGACGAGCTCGAATTGCTCATGCCCGGCCGCGAGGCTGTGGCATTTACGCTCGGCCCCATGTGGGACGAAAGCGGTGCGCTCATTGATGCGGCGCCGCACCCGATGATGCTGTTTGAAACGGTGCTGCCCTTGCCTGTACCGCCTTATTCAATTTTGAGAAAGAAAAATAAGTGAAGGACGGATGAATAGATGGAAAACATTGGATTAAATGAGCTGCGCGAGCTGTTTCTCAGCTTTTTTGAAAGCAAAGGGCACTACCGGCTCAAAAGCTACCCGCTCATTCCGCAGAACGACAATTCGCTGCTGCTCATCAATGCCGGTATGGCGCCGCTCAAGCCCTTTTTCACCGGCGAACAGACGCCGCCTGCGCCGCGCGCCACCTCGTGCCAGAAGTGCATCCGCACCCCTGACATCGAGAGCGTCGGCAAGGATGACCGTCACGGCACTTATTTTGAAATGCTGGGCAACTTTTCTTTTGGCGACTACTTCAAAAGCGACGCCTGCCGCTGGGCGTGGGAGTTTGTTACTCAGGTGCTCAAGATGCCGGCCGACCGGCTTTACCCTTCGGTCTTTTTAGAGGATGACGAGGCTTATGACATCTGGACGCGCGAGGTCGGCGTCGACCCGTCCCATGTCGTCCGTCTGGGACGGGAGGACAACTTCTGGGAAATCGGCTCGGGCCCCTGCGGCCCGTGCTCTGAGATTTACTTTGACCGCGGCGAGGAATACGGCTGCGGCCGCCCGGGCTGCGCTCCCGGCTGCGACTGCGACCGGTACGTCGAGTTCTGGAATCTGGTCTTTACTCAGTTCAATTCCGACGGCAAGGGCCACTACACCCCGCTTGAGAAAAAGAACATCGACACCGGTCTCGGCCTTGAACGCCTGGCCTGCATCATGCAAAACACCCGCTCGATTTTTGACATCGATACCATCAAAAAAATCCGTGACCATGTGTCGGCCCTGACCGGCGTGGCCTATGGGCAGGACCCCAAAAGCGATGTGTCCATTCGCATCATCACCGACCACGCCCGCTCGGTTACCATGATGGTGTGCGACGGCGTCATGCCGTCCAATGCGGGCCGTGGCTATGTGCTGCGCCGTCTTTTGCGCCGCGCCGCGCGTCATGGCCGGCTTCTGGGGCTCACCCGACCTTTCCTGCACGAGCTGTGCGAGACTGTCATCGCTGAAAACGAGGGCGCATACCCCGAATTGCGAGAAAAAGAGACCTTTATCAAAACAGTCATCCGCACCGAGGAAGAGCGCTTTAACGACACGATTGAGAGCGGCCTGACCAAGCTGGACGACATGATGGCTGCCCTGCGCGCTGCCGGTCAGATGGAGCTTTCGGGCGACGATGCTTTCCGCCTGTATGACACCTACGGATTCCCCATCGACCTGACGGTCGAGATTTTGGATGAACAGGGGATGACGGTCGACCGCGCTGCATTTGACAAGCTGATGGGCGAGCAGCGTGTGCGCGCCAAAAAGGCGCGCGGCAACACCGCCGGCCTTGGCTGGGAGGGTGAAGAGGTCTCACTCAGCGAGGTCCCGGTCACCCGCTTTACCGGGTATGACGGCACCGAGGGCAAGGGCAGGATTGTCGCCATTGTCGGCGCGGGCGAGATGGTTTCAGTTGCTTCGGCGGGCGAGGAGTTTACCGTTTTTCTGGATTCCACGCCTTTTTATGCCGAGAGCGGCGGACAGGTGGGTGACACCGGCCTGATTGAGACAGCAGGCGGCAAGGGCCAGGTGACTGACACCAAAAAAACGCCGGACGGCAAATTCATGCATAAAGTCCGGGTGACGGAGGGGCAGCTGCTCTTCGGCGAGGAGGCAGAGCTTCACGTCGACCGCGCCCGCCGTGCGGCCATCATGCGCGCGCACTCGGCCACGCATCTGCTGCAAAAGGCGCTGCGCACGGTATTGGGCGATCACGTCGAGCAGGCCGGTTCGCTGGTCGAGCCGGACAAGCTGCGCTTTGACTTCACCCACTTTGCCGCTGTCACACCCGAGCAGATGATTGCGGTTGAAAATATGGTCAACGACGCCATTTTGGACGACTTGACGGCCTGTGTACGCGAAATGCCCATTGACGAGGCCAAAAAACTGGGGGCCATGGCTCTTTTCGGCGAGAAATACGGCAATGAAGTCCGCGTCGTTTCGATGGGCGATTATTCCATCGAGCTGTGCGGCGGTACCCATGTGCCCAACACTGCCCGCATCGGCGGTTTCAAAATCACGTCTGAAGCGTCGGTTGCCGCCGGCGTGCGCCGCATTGAGGCGTTCTGCGGCAAGGGGCTTTTGAGCCTGATTTATGAAATGGACAGCGCGCTGAATGAGACGGCGCACTCGCTGAAAACTACGCCGGCAGATTTGGTGCGCAAAGCGGCGCAGATGACGGGCGATTTGCGTGAACTGGCGCACAAGAATGAGGAATTGAGCGCAAAGCTGGCGCGCTTCCGCGCCATCGAGCTTTTGAATTTTGCCAAAGCGGCGGGCAGCGTCAATGTGCTGGCCGTCAAGGTCGACGAGACCAGCGCCGAGGCGCTGCGCAGCCTGAGCGATTCCATCCGCGACCGCGCCCCCAACATGGTCGCTGTACTTGCAATGGTCACACCCGAGGGCAAGGTGCAGTTTGCGGCGGCCTGCGGCACCGAAGCGGTCAAAAAAGGCGCGCACGCCGGTAACATTGTCCGCGAGCTGGCCAAGATGTGTGGCGGCGGCGGCGGCGGCCGTCCGGACAGCGCCACGGCGGGCGGACGCGATGCGTCCCAGCTGGAAAAGGCGCTGGAATCGGTCAACAACCTGGTGGAAAATATGCTGAAATGAGGTGCAGAAATGGACTGTGTGTTTTGTAAAATCGTCGCGGGCGAAATCCCGTCAAAAAAGCTGTATGAGGATGAGCGTGTCATTGCTTTCTACGACATCGCTCCGGCTGCACCCGTGCACTTCCTTGTCATTCCCAAGACGCATGAACTGACGGGCGCATTTGACATCAATGAGCAGAACAGCGATATTGTCGCCCACATTTTTGCCGTTATTGCCAGGCTGACCCGTGAGCAGGGCATTGAAAGCTATCGTGTGGTCACAAATTGCGGCGAACAGGCCGGGCAGACAGTGCACCACCTGCATTTTCATGTGCTGGCAGGGGGAACGCTGGGCGCCATGGCGTAAGCCGTGACCGGGCAAAAGCGGCAGATTGCGGCAGGGCAGCCCCGCAGGCTGCTTTGCTTTTCTGCCGCTTTTTGTGCTGTCTGCGCCGTTTTTGCACTGGTGTACAGTGGCGGATGGCCGCGGCCGCTTTTGTGGGTGCTCGCAGCAGCTCTGCTGCCCGGGCTGGCACTGGGTATCTGGCTGCGTCGGCGAGCGCTGACCTGGATTGCCGGACTAACCTGCGGGCTGGCGTGGGTGCTCGGATTCTGGTACATCTCACTGCGGCCGGCGGAATCTTGGCAGGAGCAGGGAGGAGAGCTGACCGTTGAGCTGACAGCGCGTGCCGCGGGTTACGCGACGTACGGTACAGCTGAGGGCAACCTTTTGACGCTCAATGGGCGGCCGGCGCACGGCCGGATTTTTGTTTACCTGACCGACGGGTCTCCTGAGCTGGCGCCCGGCAGCCGCATTACCTTTGTCGGTGTCGTGCGTCCGTCTGACCGTTTGGCTGACGGGCTGCTGTGGTCAGCGCGTCAAACCGGGCCGCTGACGGTGGACACATCCTCACCGCCATCCTGGCGGGCGCGGTTTGCACAGTGGTCTGATGTAGTCGGGCAACGCATCGACAGCCTGCTTGGCGGCGACGAAGGCGCGCTGCTCAAGGCCCTGATTTGCGGCGATACGGGAAGTATGAGCCGCGAACTGCGCTCGGCGCTCAGCGTCAGCGGCCTGTCGCACATTGCGGCGGTGTCGGGGATGCACCTGTCACTGCTTGTGGGGTTTGCCTGCGCTCTTCTCGGCAAACGCTGGGGCAGTGCGGCCGCTGTCCCGCTCATCATTCTGTATGCGGGCTTTACCGGGATGTCGCCGTCAATCATGCGCGCTGCCGTCATGTCGCTCATGGCAGCTGCCGCCTTTTTCCTGCGCCGTGAAAGCGATTCCCTGACGTCGCTTTTTGCCGCCCTGCTTGTGCTGGCGGCCCTTAATCCGTTTTCACTGCTGTCGCCGTCATTGCTGCTGTCTTTCAGCGCCACACTGGGCATCCTGCTCTTTGCCCCGGCTCTGGTGGCTGCGTTTCCCAGTCCGCCGAAACACCGGATGCTCAAAAAGCCGGTCGGGTATCTTATTTCATGTACGGCGGTGTCGCTGGCGGCGACGGCTTGTGTCACTCCGGTGACCATGCTGTTCTTTTCACGCGTGTCCGTCCTCTCTGTACTGTCAGGCCTGCTGGTGCTGTGGGCTGTGACGCTGGCCATGGCGCTGGGAATTGTGATGCTGCTGCTGTCTCTGGTGTGGATGCCGGGCGCTGCGTTTTTCGCGCAGTGGCTGGTATGGCCGGTGATGCGCTACATCACGGGAATGACCCATCTGTTCGGCGACAATCCGGCGCTGACAGCGGCTTCTGATAGTCCGTACCTGCTGGTGATTCTGGCTGCCGCGCTGGCCTTGTTGATTGCGCTGCGGAAAAAACGCCCGCTGCGCGGGCTGCTTCCTCTGACAGGCGGATTGCTTGTCCTGTGTGTCGTGTTTTCCGGGGCTGAGCGCATGGTGCTTACCCGCACCAGCATTGTCAGCACTGACGGAGCAGCTGTTCTTTTGATTGATTCCGGCGGCCGAAGCTATGCCGTCAACTGTGGACTGGGTGCCGCGGGGCGCAACGCCCGCATTGTTGAGGAGCATCTGTACCGTTGGGGACGGGGCGGGGTGGACACTCTGCTCGTCACATCGCCGGCGGTGCGTGCTGGCGGGGGACTTGGCGTTTTTTGCAATGAAATCGACGTCGGACAGAGTCTTGCCCCGGCGGGAAGCCGGGCGGCCCGGTGGTCGGACAGCGTTTACTCCGAAGGCGGAAGCCTGCAATGGGGGAGCGCGCGCGTTGAGCTCATTCCGCTGGGCGGCACATCATGCGCAGTGCGTGTGCTGCTGCCGCACCTGACGCTGCTCGACCTGACGCAGGCAGCGGCCATTGATTATGTCACATATGAAGACGGCGAACTGCTGACCGGTGATATCGCAGTGGTGACTCAAGGCTTTTTGGCGGATAGCCCGGCTGCTGAACGGCTGTTGCATGCTGCCGGCTGCCGCGCGGTGCTGTGTGCAGACAGCAGCTATCTGCCCATACAGGACGATGTGAGGGCCGGCGTGGGCATCTACAGCCTGTCGCGGCGTGAAAGCGTTGAATTGACGACCCTGAATTGGTAGGTGATGAAATGGCGGCGAAAAAGGACCAAAAGGCATTTCAAAAGCTCAAAAGCGACCTGGCGGACGGAACGGTCGCGCCGCTGTATGTATTTTACGGTGAAGAGAGCTATTTAAAGGAGTATTACCGCGACGCTGTCATCAAATGCGCGGTAGGGGACGGACTGCCTGATTTCAATATTACAGAGCTGAGCGAACGCCAGACAACGCCGGACACGCTGACAGACGCAGTGACAGGACTTCCCTTTGGGGCGGACAAAAAAGTCGTCATTGTGCAGGATTATCCGGTCATGCGTGCGTCCGGTGCGATGAAAGACACGTTGACCAGCCTGCTGGAAAATCTTCCGGACACCGTATGCCTGATTTTCTATTTTGACGCGCAGGAGTTTAAGCCGGACAAGCGTCTGGCGCTGTGGAAGCTGCTTGAAAAAAAGGCACAGATTGTTGAGTTCGAGCGCGCCGGCATGGCGGACTTGGCGCCGTGGATTCGGCGCCGTTTTAGCGCGCTGGGCAAAACCATCGGGCGGGCAGAGTGTGAGCACCTGGTCTTTCTGTGCGGGTCGCTGATGACTAACCTGATCACTGAAATTGAAAAAATCGCGGCCGGAACACCGCAAAAAGAAATCACCCGGCAGGATATTGACCAGCTTGCTTCGCGCGCGCTGGAAGCGCAGGTCTTTGATTTAACAGACCATATCATGGAGGGCCGGCACCGCGAGAGCATCGGCTTGCTGCGCGACCTGTTTGCCGCCAAAAACCAGCCCATCGCCGTGCTGGCGGCCATCACCAAGCAGCTGCAGCGCCTGTACGCGGCGCGGCTGGTGCTGGAAAACCGCGGCGGCGAGGGGGAAGTCATGCGGCTGTGCGGGCTACGGTCGGCCTATCCGGCCCGCTTGCTGTTGCGTGCATGTACGCATATGGAGCTGCCCTGGCTGCGGCAGGCGGCCCGCCTGTGTCTGGAAGCTGATTTGGGCATCAAAAGCAACCTGCCTGATGACGAGCGCACGGTGGAGCTGCTGCTGCTGCGCCTTGCCGCTGCGCGTGAGGAAAATCGATGATTGCGGTCAAACAGGCCATTGTTGTCGAAGGGCGCTATGATAAAAACAAGCTCAGCCAGATTTTTGACGCACTGATTGTTCCGGTGGGCGGCTTTGCCATTTTCAATGATGTGCAGACGCTGGATTTTCTTCGCCGCCTGGCCGTTGAGCGTGGAATTATTATTTTGACTGACCCGGACGGCGCCGGGCTGGTTATCCGCAATTTTCTCCGCTCAGCGATTCAAAAGGGGCAGGTATATCATGCCTACATTGGCGCGCACGAGGGGCGGGAGAAGCGCAAAAACATACCGTCCAAAGAGGGACTGCTCGGCGTCGAAGGCGTGACGGAAGAAGAAATTGTTCACGCTGTCCTGTCCTGTGGAGCTGCGCGTGAGCTCCAGGACGTGGCAACAGAGCCCATTACAACAGGAGACCTGTATACCTTGGGGCTGAGCGGAAAGCCCAACAGCGCCGCGCTGCGCCGCCAGCTGCTATGCACGCTGGGGCTGCCGCTTAATATGAGTTCAGGCGCTTTGTGCCGCTGGCTGAGCGGACAGCTGACCGTTCAGCAGCTCGGCGAGATTGTTCGGGAATTGCAGATGTAAAAAAAGCGGTACGCATAAAGCGTACCGCTTTCAGCATATCTTGTTTTACAGAACAGTGCCCGAACCGACGTAATGGGTGCTGTAATAGGTGCTGTCCATGGAGTCAATTTTGACAACATCGCCCGGAGAAGAAGCGTGGATAAAGTTGCCGTTGCCGATGTAAATACCGACATGGCCGACCGAGCTGGAACCCGCCGAGCTGCTGAAAAACACCAGATCACCGGGCTGAAGCTCGGACTTGCTGATTTTGGTCACGCTGGTCGAATACTGCGCTGAAGACGTGCGCTGCAGGCTGATGTTGAAATGCGAGAATACGTATTTGGTAAAGCCCGAGCAGTCAAAGCCCTTGGGCGACGAACCGCCGTACACATACTTGACGCCGAGGAAAGTCTTGGCATAATCGACGATTTCCTGACGCACACCGCTGGAAGTCGATGAAACAGCCGCTGCATCAGAGGAAGAAGCGTTGCGGGCAGGGGTCGCAGAATAGGCAACAACCTCGACATAATCAGGGTGGATATAACCGGTGTACGAACCATAAGTAACTTTCAGCCAGCCGTTGTTGATGCCAATGATTTTGGCAATATTACCGCTCGTCAGGCGGGTGAGAATAGCCGCCGATGTCGAGGGCTCGGCACGCATGTTGAGGACCTCGGTCGTCACCTGCGCTCCGCCCGGCTCAATGTTCATGACCGGGGACAGGGTGACATACTCGCTGCTGACATAACCGACGATGCCGTTGTAGGCGGCCTTGTACCAGCCGTTCTCGGCCTCGTCCAGCACGCAGACACGGTCGCCGTTGGACAGTTTGTCCAACACGTCGTGCGAGGTCGATGCGCCGGCGCGGAAATTGACCACTGAAGAGGTCTCAACAGTGCCGCCCTGCACATCAAAGGCAAAGGCGGAAATAGACATCAGGGTGGCGGTCATCGCGCCGGCCAACAATAGCTTGGTGATTTTCATAATTACCTCCGGGGTTCAGGGGGACGGGCGGAATACTATTTGCCGCTCAGGGCCCTTTCCAGCCAGATGGATGCAATGTCCAATGCGTTCCAAATCCCGTCCTTTTCGGTTGATTTCACGACTCGGTCCCGAGAGCTGATCTCGGGGTCGGTCAGCTGAAGCTGCACCGATACCCGCCCAGAGAGCTTAATGTCTTTTAATGGTTCAGACGAGGCCACCTGCATCATGATGATGTACTTGTCGGCCATGCTCCCGTAATAAATCATGGTGTCCTTTCTCATCAAAGGACGGCCCTTGTAAACGAGCGGAAAATCGCTGCCTTGTGTCGAAGCGTTCATCAGCTTACCTCCATTCTTATTCTACCATAAAAGTAACAAAAGTCAAACAAAATAGTTACAAAAGATATACAAAAATTCAGGCCAATTTTTGGAACACCCCGAAAACCCAGTCATTGCAACGCTTTGCGGGTTTTTAAACTCGTCTGAAAAAATGACAAATCAGTAAAACCGGGGGTAGAGAAGCCGTTAGAAAGCGACTTTTTCTGCAATATAATCGTGCAGCTGGTCGATGGGAAGGCGCACCTGGGTCATGCTGTCGCGCTCACGAACAGTGACGCAGCCGTCGGTCTCGCTTTCAAAATCATAGGTGACGCAGAAGGGGGTGCCGATTTCGTCCTGACGGCGGTAACGCTTGCCGATGGAGCCTGCATCGTCAAAATCGCAGGTAAAGTCAGCGGTCAGCTGGTCGTGAACAGCGCGCGCCTTTTCGCTCAGCTTTTTGGACAGGGGAAGAACGGCGCACTTGACCGGAGCCAGAGCAGGGGAGAAGCGCAGCACAACGCGGGTGTCGTTCTTTTCAGCGTCAACGACCTCTTCATCATATGCATCGCACAAAGCGGCAAGAACCATGCGGTCAACGCCGACCGACGGCTCGATGCAGTAGGGCAGGTAGTGTTCGTTGGTCTCTGTATCGAAATACTCCATGTTCTCGCCCGAAGTCGTCTGGTGCGCTTTCAGGTCGAAGTCGGTGCGAGACGCGACGCCCCACAGCTCGCCCCAGCCAAAGGGGAAGAGGTATTCAATGTCAGTTGTGGCGTTGGAATAGTGCGACAGCTTTTCCTTTTCGTGGTCGCGGTAACGCAGGTTGTCGGCTGAAAGACCGATTTCATGCAGGAATTCCATGCAGGTGCGTTTCCAGAAGTCAAACCAGTCAAGCTCTGTACCGGGACGGCAGAAGAACTCGAGCTCCATCTGCTCGAACTCGCGGGTGCGGAAAATAAAATTGCCCGGTGTGATTTCGTTGCGGAAAGCCTTGCCGATTTGCGCAATGCCAAAGGGGATTTTTTTGCGGCTGGTGCGCTGAACGTTCTTGAAGTTGACAAAAATGCCCTGTGCTGTTTCAGGGCGCAGATAGATCTCAGACTTTGAATCTTCGGTGATGCCGAGGAAGGTTTTGAACATCAGATTAAAGCTGCGGATGGGGGTAAAGTCAGTGCTGCCGCAGTTGGGGCATTTGATGCCGTTTTCCTTGATGTAACGCTCCATATCGGCGAAATCCAGGCTGTCAGGCTCATGACCGCAAAAGGCCTCGATGAGGTTGTCCGCGCGATGACGTGTACGGCAGGACTTACAGTCCATCAGGGGGTCGGAAAATCCTCCCACGTGGCCCGAGGCTACCCAGACTTGGGGGTTCATCAGAATGGCGCAGTCAAGCCCGACATTGTACGGCGACTGCTGAACAAAGCGCTTCCACCAGGCCTTTTTGACATTGTTTTTCAGCTCAACGCCCAGGGGACCATAGTCCCAGGTGTTGGAAAGTCCGCCATAGATTTCGCTGCCTGCGTAAATAAATCCCCGTCCCTTGCAAAGTGCGACCAGTTTGTCCATGGTTTTGTCGGCGTTATTCATTGCTTATCCCTCCAAATGTCGATCAACAAGAGCATGTATCTTTTTATTATATACAGTGTGTAGCATTTATTAATCGTATCGTAACACAGGGGGATTGTCAAGAGCAACGAATTGATGTATAATAAATAACGTCCGGAGTAAAGTACTGAGCCAGCAGGTAAAATTGAATATCGGGGTGTTGCGCAGTTGGTAGCGCGCCTGCTTTGGGAGCAGGAGGCCCGGGGTTCGAGTCCCCGCACTCCGACCACCTTTCGCAGAAAACCGCCTAAAAGGCGGTTTTTCTGTTTTGATATCAGGGCTCTTGTATCCCCGGTGCCGTTGTGATATGATTTTCATACAGGTGTGCAGATTAGAGGAGGCGGAAATCCCATGTCGGAAGTTATCGCGCTGGTGGAAGAGTTCGGAACATCCGTGCTCCAACTCAGTGCCGTGATTGGCATAGCGGTCGCGATCATCCTCTTTATCCTGGAGGTGCGCTGGTCGCGTGCTCATCCGCCCCGCAGCAGGCGGGTGGAGAAGGCAATCGCCCAGGGCCATGTTGTAACGGCCAGAAGGGTAAAGTATTGGGACGACGGGGACACACCCACTGAGAAAACTACTTCGCAGTTTCACGCGACATATGCCTATGAGGTTGCCGGAAAGCAGTATCAGTACAGATACTTAGAGCGCACTGTTCCTCCGATACAGATCGAGCTCTATTATCTTGACAATCCCGGCAGAGCATTCCGCAGCAAAGAAAGGCGAAATGCGTTCTTTCAAATTTTTCTTCTTCTGTTCCCGATTGCAGTGGGAGTAGCGGTCATGCTCCTGCTAGGGGTGAGATGATCGGGGCGAGACATCCCCCATTAGCGTGAGGCTTTTTGCTAGTTTGTCAGTGCCTGTTCCAGAGTGTTCACTATTGAGCCGGAAACCAGTGATACCATTTCTCGGAGGCTCTCGTTTTCTGCCCAGAGAGTACAGCAATTTGTTGCCTCAGCCGGGAGAAAACAGATGAAGATTTCGCAAGGGCTTATGGTGGCATTCCAGTATGGAAAGGGCCTTACTTCCATGAAGCACGATACCCCATTATACCTAAACGATCAAAGGTATAATGGGGTATCGTGCTCGCGCTTTGACTTCAAGCGATAACATGGAAATGGGGGCTCCTTTTTTATGCCCCCGGAAGTTCAACGCCAAGAAGAAACATGGCGCCGACCGCCAGAATCCAGGGCAGAAAGATAACCGGGAACAGGATAAGGCCCTTATGATTTTCATAGTGGTACTCATCGCAGGAAAACAGTTTGTTGGGATTATCAATATAATAGAGATACAAAAACAGGGGAGGCGTTGCCGGGTGCTTAAAGTAAGCGGTATATTGCCGGGCTTCTCCCTGGAATGTATAATGGTAAACAGCGTGCCAGTTGTAGTGCGCGACTTCGCCGGAAGGATGCTTATTGGTCAGCGTTGCTTTGATGATGTGCCCCCTGCTTTTTGCGATATCCCGTTTCCGCTCCCAGCTCAGATGATAAGAAATCTTCTTGTAGAGCGGTATTGCGATGACATAACCTACGATCAGGACCGCGAATACAACGCCCCATTTGATCCAATTAAGGGGATCGTCTGTGAATAAACTGATCAGCGCCTCTTTGATACCCATTCCGATGTACATCCCCCTTAATGCTCTCTTTTTCCATTATACGACAGCCACGGGAACACTGCAAGACGATCATTCATCTTTGGCTATGCCCAGCGAAATCTGATGTGATGAGCCGTCAGACCCCTTGCGGCCTTTCTTGGAAGCATATATGCTGATAAAACGCTCTGCTATACAGAGGCCTTGTAAACGGGTATTCAAGTGGCTGACTCAGCTTGAGCGGAATAAAACACGGTCAAGGAGCACTTTCATGCGCATTCCCATGCTGGGAAACAGCTTGATCTCTACCAACAATATGCCACGGACACTGGCTGAGTTGACCGGCGCGGAAGTAATCTGCCACGCCAGGGGCGGGGCAAGGCTCTCAGAGCAGTTGAGCCTCGGGACCAGGCTGGGAACCCGGACGCATATGGCGCTGACGGATGAGAACTGGGACTATGTGGTGCTTCAGGACAGGAAAGAAAATCGCTGTGTTTGAGCACAAAGCTGTCGTAGTCACCAATGTCGCCAGTCAGGACGTCTCGCCCCTGGGGAAGAGCTTATCCAGGGGTTTCCCTTTGGCTAAGTCGTCCACCAGCTTGTCCAGATACCGAATCTCACGCATCAGCGGGTCCCGAATTTGTTCAACCTGGACGCCGCACACCTTGCCGGTAATAAGAACGCGGTCGGGGTTCATGGCAGGGGCGTTTCGGAAAAAGTCAGCATAGCTGATGTCGGTCCGCTCCAGCCGGGCGATATCTTCCGGCGAGTATCCTGTGAGCCAGGCGGTCACCTGGTCCACATCCTGACGGGTTCGGCCTTTTTTCACCGCCTTGTTGACCAGAAGCGGGTAGAGCTTGGCAAAGGGCATCTGTGTTACATCGATGCGGGGCATGACTGCGGCCTCCTTACCTAATACAAACCTCTTTACAAATTTGTGCACAACAATTTAAAAATCGGCTCGATAGAACTACTATGATGCTGAAATATTGCGCTTGACCTGCACCAACAAAAGCACGAGACTGACTCCCAACAGAATGTGCCCGATTCCTGCAATTCCAGAAATCGCCGCGTCCATACCGGGGGACAGAGGGACTCTCAGCGCCTGAATTACACCTCGAGCCAAAAGCATCACAGCGGTTAGATTCAGTCCAATATGGTAAACAACCAGTACGCGCTTAGTGTGCGTTCCGGTAAAGGCAAAATTCTTTTCCAGCAGCAGAAGAAGCATGAAGAACACCATACCCAGCAGGAAGTAGTGAGTATGGACTACAGAAAGGGCAGTTTTTTCAGTAAAGCCGG
Organism: Candidatus Ventrousia excrementavium; assembly: GCA_018714845.1. Taxonomy (GTDB): domain Bacteria; phylum Bacillota; class Clostridia; order Oscillospirales; family Butyricicoccaceae; genus Ventrousia; species Ventrousia excrementavium. Next base: position 3,529 of record DVMR01000051.1, on the reverse strand, counting down.
TGAACCTGGTAAATTCCCGATAAAATACGCCGCCCACCATCGCAAAAATAGTGTACAGCAGTGCGGTGTTCATATAGCGTTTCATCGTTGCTCCTCCTTATACTGAACAGGTAAGCCGCGGCAGAATGGTTTGTCGTTGGTTACTGGGGTACCGATCTGATCGACCATTATCAAGAAACATAGTTTACTTTACCCGATACATATGTTATTGTCAAGCGAATGCCCTGTCAGTAAACCGGCCGGGCACAGATACCGCAGAAGGTTGTCGCATCCTTGGCGTATACGGAGAATAAAAATTGACACAGGCCGCAATTATCTTTATACTGGATAGCGGAGAAAGGAAGGGGAAGGCCATGAAACTGCAAGACTACTTTCCTGTTTGGGAAAAGCTGACCCCCGCGCAGCAAAAGCAGCTCGAAGACAGCAGACTCAGCCGCACGGTAAAGAAGGGAACTGTCCTGCACAGCGGCAGCGCAGACTGCACGGGCCTGCTCCTGATCCGAAAGGGGCAGCTCAGGGCCTATATCCTTTCCGACGAGGGGCGGGAGATTACCATTTACCGCCTGTTTGAGCGGGATATCTGTCTGTTTTCGGCATCCTGCATCATGCGGTCTATCCAGTTTGAAGTGATGATCGAAGCGGAAAAGGACACGGAGCTTTGGATTATACCCCCGGATCTATATAAGAGAATTATGGAAGAGTCTGCCCGAATAGCAAACTTTACCAATGAAATCATGGCGGCCCGGTTTTCTGAGGTCATGTGGCTCATGGAGCAGATTATGTGGAAGAGCTTTGATAAGCGGCTGGCCCAATTTCTGCTGGAAGAAAGTATGCTGGAGGGGACCAGTACATTGATGCTCACCCACGAGACCATTGCGAACCATCTGGGTACGGCTCGGGAAGTCGTCACCCGGATGCTCCGCTATTTCCAGAGTGAGGGCCTGGTGAAGCTGTCCCGCGGTACGGTGGAGATCGCAGATAGGACAGCACTGGAAAAACTTTTGAATGGATAAGCAATCATCCCCGCCGGCAGCGCTGCCGACGGGGATTTGCTTTATTTTTGTCTGTTTTTTGCTGTGCAGATGAGCTGCGTCATGGTCCCCATGGGGCAATAGACACACCAGCTGCGGGGCTTGAACAGTACCATGGTGATCAGCCCTAAAACCGTGGAAGTCAGCATGACACCGTAAAAGCCAAAGGAAAACTGCGCAACACCGGGATGCAGAAGCGTTCCATGATAAGCCCAGTCCCATGGCAGCCGAAAAGTCCAAAGTAGCGTGACTGCCTGCTTTAAATTTTGTGTCCCGGCAAAAACCAGATAGGTATTCCAGAGCATCTGGAAGAACATGGTAAAGAAAAAGAGGAGAAATCCATAGCGGAATGCCTTGCTTTTCATCCAGCGTGGTATGGCATTTTGGAGGGAAAGCCCAAAACGTCCGCCGAGCAGGGCCAATAACTGCCCTCTGCCGCAGTAGCGGTTGCAATATCCCTTTGTCCCTTTGACGACGGCAATAATCAGAGGGATGAAAAAGCAGAGCAGTCCCAGCCATGCAAAAAGAATATTGAAAAAGCCTAATATCAGATATGCAAGGGAAAGAACCCATAAGTAATCGAACCATTGCTTCTTCATCGCTGCACATCCTGAATCGCAATCGCTGATGCCGGACACTCTCTGGCGCATTTTCCGCAGCCGACGCATTTGCTCATATCCACTTGTGCCATGATCCCGCGAACAATTTCAATGGCCTTGAGCGGGCATACCTTGACACAGCATCCGCAGGCAACGCAGGCTCTTTGGTCTACAACGGCTTTTCGCTGTATTCTCTCCTCTTTCATAAAAGCGCCTCCTGAACCATAATGGCATTATGATAGCATGGTGGCCGCACTTGCTCCGTGATTTTATCACACAGGCCATGGCATAAAAGCTGTCACCCTTTCCTGCTGGAAAGGGTGACAGCTTTATCTTATATTCTTACAGCAGGGACAGAATCTGTTCTTTGGGCAGCGCCCCTACGGTCCGGTTAGTGACCTTGCCGTCCTTTATGACCACCAGGGTGGGAATACTCATGACGCTGAACTGGGCCGCCAGCTCGGGCTGCTCGTCCACATTGATTTTTCCAACCTTGATGTCAGCGCGCTCGGCTGCAATTTCATCCACAATGGGGCTGACCATACGGCAGGGACCGCACCAGGGCGCCCAAAAGTCCAGCAGGACAGGCCGGTCAGAACTGAGAATTTCGCTATGAAAATTGGCTTTGCTGATATTGATTGCAGACATGACTTTGTCCTCCATTCATTCTTTTGTTGATGAGCTCAGTATACGCGCTTTTCGACAGCTCTTCCGTGACATTGTCACTTTTTACGGCAACCCTGTGCAGCAACAGGAAGCCCAGGCCGTCAAGCGGCGGGATATGGAATTGAGATTGCGCTGGATAAATGGTATAATCATGTTGTTGAAAAACAGAAAAGCTTAAAATAATAAGGAGGCATACGCATGGAACGTTTTAAAAAAGTTTATCAGCAAGGCACGATTGACGTAATTGAAATTTGGGTTGACACAGAAACCGGCGTAAATTATGTGTTTCATAGGAATGGAAATGCGGCAGGATTTACGCCATTGCTGGATAAAGAGGGAAAGCCAATAGTAACACTGTAATGTGATAGATTGCTGCGCGGCAGGTGGGCTGAAACACCTGCTTTATAAAGCCTTTGAAGCGTCAAGGCCATCAAAACGTGCTCCTACTGCGCAACACAGCCATTGAAAATTAAACAGCCGCCGGACAGACACAGAACGCCTGAGTGATAAAGCCAGGCGGCTGTCGGAAGCAGAAAAAAGACCGCCCGCAGGCGGTCTTTAAAATATCAGCTTTTGATAACGGCGCCGTCCTTCATGACAAAGCGGCAGTCCTGCATCACCTTGATGTCGTCAAGCGGGTTTCCGGCAAAGGCGACGATGTCGGCCAGTTTGCCGGGCTCGATGGTGCCAATCTTGTCCTGCATGCGCAGCAGCTGCGAGTTGGTGACCGTCGCGGCTGTCAGCGCCTGTGCCGGCGTAAAGCCGAACGAGACCATGAGCTCGAACTCGTAGCCCTGCTTGCCGTGGAAGTTGTACGGCGTGCCGGCATCGCTGCCGAAATCGAGCTTGACGCCGCGGGCCAGGCACTTTTGAATGCCGTTTTTATGATTTTCAAGCACCTGCCGGGCCTTTTGCACCATCCAGCCGGCAATGCCGCCGGCCTCGCCGTTGACGACGATGCGTTCGGCGGCGATGATGGTCGGGGTCAGGTATGTGCCTTTTTGCAGCATCAGGTCAATGGCTTCGTCGTCCAGCATCATACCATGCTCGACCGAGGTGACGCCGGCGCGGACAGCAGCCTTGATGCCGTTGGTGCCGTGGGCATGGGTGGCGGTATGTACGCCGTACATCTCGGCAATTTCGATGATGGCAGCCATTTCGTCAAAGGTCAGCTGCTGCGAACCGACGGTCGTGCCCAGCGACATGACGCCGCCCGTGGCCATGAACTTGAGA
>DVMR01000050.1 GCA_018714845.1 Candidatus Ventrousia excrementavium | reverse complement strand
CGGGCGCAGCTTTTGCGGGCGCAGACACTGGGGCTGCGCATTGTAGAAAGCGCGGGCATGGACGATGTGCGGGCGGTGCTGGCGGAATTGCAGGCCGCGGCGCAAGACCGCGACGCACGGGACGAGTGCGGCATGAGCGAGCTGCTGCGCGGCATGGTGGCCGGGCTGCACGAAAAGCCGGATGTCATCACAACGGGCTTTGCCGAGCTCGACCGGCGGCTCATGGTGTCGCCGGGGGATTTCATCGTCATCGGCGGCAGGCCGTCGAGCGGCAAGACGGCGTTTACGCTGCAGATGGCGGCGCACATGGCCAAAACGCGGCGGGTGGTGTATTTCTCACTCGAGACCAGTCCGGACAAGCTGGCGCAGCGTCTGGCGTCCAACGTCAGCGGCGTGGAGCTCGAGCGCATCAAGCGCCGGGATTTGGACACCGACGACGCGGCGTGGCGCAGGATCGCGCAGGCGTGCGAACAGCTTCGGGACCGCAGCCTGACGGTGGTGCGTGCGGCAGGGTACGACGCGGCGCGCGTGGCGGGCAAGGCGCAGAAGCTGGGCGCCGAGGTGGTGTTTGTCGACTACCTGGGGCTGCTGCGCGGGCCGGGCAGGGACCGGTACGAGCAGGTGACGGGCATTTCGGTGGCGCTGCACACCTTTGCGCAGCGGACGGGCACGGCGGTGTTTGCGCTCAGCCAGCTCAACCGCGGCAGTGCGACAGGCAAGCCCGAGCTGCACGAGCTGCGCGAGTCGGGGCAGATTGAGCAGGACGCCGACGCGGTGCTGCTGCTCGACTACGTCGGCGCGCGGGAGAATCCGCCGACCACGCAGCACGCGGTCTCGGTGGCCAAGAGCAAGGAAGGCCGCGTCGGCCGGCTGGATTTCCGGTTTTACGGCGAGACCCAGCGGTTTTACAGCGAGGCCAAACGATGAGCCTGCGGGAGCACATTGAGCGCCTTCTGGCGCAGGACTATGACGAGACCGAGCTGTACGCGCGGCTGCGCGCTCTGCTGACGCTGTGGGATTATGAAAGCTAAGCTGACCATCTCCGGGCGGCTGCCGGGGCTGAACGAGTACATATCCGCCGAGCGGACAAACCGTCACGCGGCGGCCAAAATGAAGCGCGAGGCGCAGCAGGCCGTCGAATGGTGCGTGCGGTCGCAGCTGCGGGGCGTGCGGTTTGCAAAGCCGGTGCGCATGGCCTACCGTTGGTTCGAGCGGGACAAAAAGCGCGACAAGGACAACGTCAGCGCGTTCGGGCGGAAGGTCATACAGGATGCGCTGGTGCACACCGGCGTGCTGAAAAACGACAACTGGGCGTGTGTCGACGGGTTTTCGGATCAGTTCGAGGTCGACAGAAAGCGCCCGCGAATCGAGGTGGAGATTGATGACGAACAGCCGTGACTACACAGGCTTTCTGGAAAGCAAAATCGAGGTTGCGCCGGTGTCAGGATTCGAGGTCAGCCCAGGCGAGCTGAGCCCTGTGCTCAAGCCGCATCAGCGTGACGCTGTGATTTGGGCGTGCAGAGGCGGCCGGCGCGGACTTTTTGAAAGCTTTGGACTGGGCAAGACGGTACAGGAGCTGGAGTGGTGCCGGCTGGTGACGCAAAAACAGGGCGGGAAAGCGCTGATTGTGCTGCCGCTCGGTGTGCGTCAGGAGTTCAGGCACGACGCGCAGACGCTGCTGAACATGGACCCGCCGGAATATGTCCGCACGATGGACGAGGCCATGAGGGCTGATGGCAGCATCCTGCTCACCAATTATGAGCGCGTCCGCGATGGGGACATCGACCCGCAGGGATTTACGGCGGCCTGTCTGGACGAAGCGAGCGTGCTGCGCAGCTTTGGCAGCAAGACCTATCAGACCTTTCTTGACAAGTTCAAGGGCGTGCCGTACAAGCTGGTGTGTACGGCAACACCCAGTCCCAATCGCTACAAAGAGCTCATTCATTACGCGGGATTCCTCGAGGTGATGGACACAGGACAGGCGCTGACGCGATTTTTCCAGCGCGACAGCACAAAAGCGAACAATCTGACGCTTTATCCGCACCGTGAAGAGGATTTCTGGCGTTGGGTATCGACCTGGGCGCTGTTTATCTCCATGCCGTCAGACATGGGATATAACGACGATGGCTACGCCCTTCCGCCCCTGCGCGTGCAAAAGCACCTGCTGCGCGATGGCTTCGACGAGCTGCCCAGCGAGAAAGACGGACAGGTCAAGTTCCTGCGTGATGCGGCGGTCAGCCTGTCGGATGCAGCGCAGGAGAAAAACCACAGTATTGCGGCCAGGGTCCAAAAGGCAAAGGAGATTGTTGACAGCGATCCGGACGCGCACTTCATTTTGTGGCACGACCTCGAGGCCGAGCGCAAAGCGATAAAAAAAGCCATGCCCAATGCTGTAGACATTTACGGCAGCATGGACTACGACGAGCGCGAGCGCCGGGTCATGGATTTTTCGTATGGCAAAACGCGGCTGTTTGCGACAAAGAAATCCCTGTCCGGTTCGGGGTGCAATTTTCAGAGATATTGCCACAGGGCCATTTTTGTGGGCATTGATTATGAGTTCAACGATTTCATTCAGGCCATTCACCGCATCTATCGTTTTTTGCAAACAGAAGAAGTCATTATTGACATCATTTACACCGAGGCCGAAGAACAAATCTTGAATGTGCTGCTGGAAAAGTGGAAACAGCACGACCATCTGCAGGAAAAGATGCGGCAGATTTTGAAAAAATACGGGCTGTCCGGCGCACAGTCGAGCAGCATGAAGCGAACAATGGGAGTGAAGCAGGTGAAAACCGAGGGCGTCAATTTCTGGGCCGTCAACGATGACTGTGTCCTGTATACGCGCCAGATGGCGGAAAACAGTGTGGACCTTATCCACACATCCATTCCGTTTTCCAACCATTACGAGTACACGCCGAGCTATAACGATTTCGGGCATAACGAGAGCACCGAGCGTTTTTTCGAGCAGATGGATTTTCTGTCGCCGGAACTTTTGCGGGTGCTCAAGCCGGGGCGGGTCTTTGCCTGTCATGTCAAGGACCGCGTGCTGTTCGGCAATGTGACAGGGACGGGCATGCCGACCATCGAGCCGTTCCACGCTTTGTGCATTGAGCACTACATGCGCCACGGGTTTCAGTATTTTGGCATGATTACCGTTGTCACTGATGTGGTGCGTGAGAACAACCAGACCTATCGTTTGGGCTGGACTGAGCAATGCAAAGATGGCAGTAAGATGGGCGTGGGGTGCCCGGAGTATATTCTGCTGTTTCGGAAGCTGCCAACCGACACGGCAAAGGCATATGCCGATGTACCGGTCAGAAAGACCAAAGACGAGTACACGCGGGCACAGTGGCAGCTTGACGCACATGGATACTGGCGCAGCAGCGGGAATCGGCTTGTGAGTAAAGACGAGCTTCTCAGCATGCCGATAGACCGCCTGCAGGCAGTATATCGCAGACTTTCAAGAGATACGGTGTACGACTATGCCGAGCACGTCCGTCTGGCCAAAGAGCTGGATCGTGATGGGCGTCTGCCCGCGACGTTTATGGTGGTGGCGCCGGGTTCGTGGACCGATGAGGTGTGGGACGACATCAACCGCATGAGAACACTGAACACGACGCAGAGCCGCCGCAGACAGGAGATGCACGTCTGTCCGTTGCAGCTTGACATCGTCGAGCGCATCATCAACAGATACAGCAATCCGGGTGAGCTGGTGTATGACCCGTTCGGGGGGCTGGGGACTGTACCGGTCACGGCAATCCGGATGGGGCGCCGCGGCGGCATGTGCGAGCTCAATCCGGACTATTACCGGGATGCGATTGGGTATTTGCAAGAGGCAGACTTTAAACAGGACATGCCGACATTATTTGACTTTGTGGGTGGAGATCAATGACGAAGTTTGAAAGATGCTGGGTGTACATACTGGTCATATTGGTGGCGGTCAGCAATCTGCTGGTGCTTGCTCGGGTGCGCGAGCTGGAAAGCGAGATTGCGGCGCTGGAAGCCGCGCAGGGAATCGTCGCCGCCGAGCCGGCAACGGTATCGCTGCGTATGGCGCAGCAGGCGAGCGCGGGCGCCGGACGCAGGGAGCCGGCAGAACCGCAGCCAATGCAGCCAGCCATGCAGTCGGGAATATTCACAGCCTACGCCTACTGCGCGTGCGAGAAGTGCTGCGGTAAGTGGGCCCAATACGGCGTGACGGCGTCGGGGACGGTGCCGCAGCAGGGGCGGACGGTGGCCGTCGACCCGGATGTCATCCCGCTGGGCAGCGAGCTGTGGATTGACGGCGAAGGGCCGTTCGTTGCAGAGGACACCGGCTCGGGCATCAACGGCAGCACCATCGACGTGTACCACGACAGCCACGCCGACGCCCTCAAGTGGGGCAAACGCGAGGTCACGGTGACGTGGTATGAGTAAAAACCAAATGGCAGTGCTGCTTGCAGAAAACAGGCGCCTGCGCGAGCAGGTGGCGTACCTGGAAGCCAGGCTGCAGGTCGTCGAGCAGTGGCATGGTCAGTTTCAGGACGATATCATGACCATCGTGCTCGCGGACAGCACGGTCATGGGCAAGGACACATTCGGCCCTGTGCGCATCAGGCGCATCAACCAAAGGCGGGACGAGCTTTGGCATCAGTACTGCAAAGCACTGCAGGCGCATCCCGAGGCGGATTACCTGCGCGAGGACATCGACCGCCGATTGAAGCAGATTTTGGGCGACGAGGCCGTGCCGTGGCAAGACAGATATTTCGGATGGAGTGAATGACATGGACAAGGTAGACACAGCCATCAAGAGGCTGCAAACGGCCTCTGAAATGAGCCTTGCGACATATGGAAAGCCGATGATGATTTGCATATCCGGCGGCAAGGACAGCGGCGTGCTGCTCGATCTTGCACTGCGCGCCGGCATTCCCATCGAGGTACAACACAGTCACACAACAGCGGACGCGCCCGAGACGGTGAGATTTATCAGGCAGCAGCTGCACGGGCTGGAATGCGCCGGCATTTTGGCGCACATCGATTACCCTGTGTACAAAGGCCGCCGCACAAGCCTGTGGCAGCTGATGAGGGACCAAATGATTCCGCCGACGCGAGGCATGCGGTATTGCTGCAGGGTTTTAAAAGAGACGGCGAGCCGGGGACGCATGATAGCCACAGGGGTGCGCTGGGATGAAAGCCCGCGGCGTGCATCAAGCCGTGGGATTTACGAGAATCATGCCGCAAACATCAAAAGGAAGGTTGTTATTCATTCAGATAACGCCGAAGACCGCCGCATTTTCGAGCAATGCAACCTGCGCGGCGGGATGATCTGCAATCCAATCGTCGACTGGACTGACCGCGAAATCTGGGATTACACCGCTGACAGAAAGCTGCCGGTCAACCCGCTGTACGGCTGTGGATTTGGCCGAGTGGGATGTATTGGGTGCCCGATGGCGGGGAAAAATCGGTGGCGCGCGTTCGCACGCTGGCCAAAGTACCGCCTGCTTTACATGTCAGCGTTTGAGGATATTGTCATCCGCCGTCGTGCAGCCGGGAAGGCAGACAATCCCATGTTTCGCAGCGGAGAAAGCCTGTTTGCCTGGTGGATGGAAGACAGGAATATTGAAGGCCAGATTTCGTTTGATGATGAGGTGGAAGAATGACCAGAGAAGAAGCGATGCCGGCAACCGGAATCACCGGAATCATCGAAAAAACCCATGGCGCCATTGAAAGCGCGATGGAGTTTATGGAAGACGGGGAAAGCCCGTGGATTCCATTTTATTTGGGAAAAGCATGGGCATATCTGGATATTTTGCTGGATGCGGAAAGGAAAGACCGGTAAATGAAAAAGCGAGTTCTTTACCATTTATGCAAATAAGGAGTCATACTGATGCGAAATGAATTGTGGCTTTTGAGAAACAGGAAAACAGGAGAACTTGTACTTGAATACTGGGCAAGCTCACAGAAACACAAAGCGATATTTGCGACAGAGCAAAATGCAATGAAAGCATGTCAGTGGAAACATAACCAAGATTTTGAACCGGTCAAAGTTACAGCCGTCTCGCTGTATGCAGCAGGCGGGTGCTACTGCGGGGAATGTACATACTGGAACCGTGACAAAGAAATCCTGCCTGATGGTAAACCGGCAGATTGGGGATATTGCGAAAAATTGCTGGATGCAGATTCAGAACAGGAAATAATCACGTCGGAACTGGCGTTTTGTCGGTTTGGAGACACAAAGAGGTGCGGAAAATGACAAGAAAAGAAACGCTGGAGCGCGCGGCGGAGTGCGTGTGCACGCAGCGCGAGCAGGACTACGGCGCGCCCGAGGACAATTTTGCATTCATCGCCGAGCTGTGGGAGAGCTACCTGCGTCGAATCGTGCCGGCGCATGTGTGTTTAAGGCCTATGGACGTGGCAATTATGATGACGCTGCTCAAGATTGCGCGCATCGGCACGGGCACGCAGACCGAAGACAGCTTTGTCGACCTGGCCGGGTACGCCGCCTGCGCCGCCGAGCTTGCGGGACAGGAGCAAGATCGATGAATATTCAGCTTGAAAAGGACGCCTTTATGCCCGCGCGGGCGCATCCGGAAGACGCGGGGCTGGATTTGCACTCGCCGGTCGACGCCATTGTCCCGGCCGGCGGCAGCGCTGTGATCGACACCGGCGTGCACGTCGAGCTCCCGGCCGGCACGGCGGGGCTGCTCGTCAGCAAATCGGGGCTCTATATCAAACATGGCCTGTCGAGCACGGGACTGATTGACGCGGGCTACACGGGAAGCATTGTTGTCAAGCTGTACAACCACAGCGGCGTTGATTACTACGTCAGCCGCGGGGACAAGGTCAGCCAGCTCGTCATTGTTCCGGTGCTTTTGCCGGAGCTCTGCGAGGTGCCGGCGCTTTCGTCCACGGCGCGCGGCTCGAGCGGTTTCGGCAGCACGGGGAAGTAAAACTCCCGAATGTTCATACATTGTTCAGAATTATAATCTCCGAACGGGCGTTTGATATGGTATAATGGAAGCAGGGAAACCAGACAACCCCTCTGCTTTCCCCCATTCTTCCTTTCCCCTTTCTTTTTTCTCCCCGGCGGCTCTACCCCGGCCGCCGGGAAACATGCCGCAGGACGAACCAGCCCACTATCAGGGCCGAGAGGTCGCGCCTCTCATGCGGCTGCATACCGCCCCATGCGGGCATTTCACAAGGGCGTGCAGGCAAAGCCCACAAGCCTGCGACATGGCTCGCAAGGGCCATATGTCCGGCGCGCGGCGCATGAACCGCAGCCGGGCACCAATGATAAAATATTGAGGTGGTGATGATGGCTTCCAAGTTAAAAGATGAGCAGATTGCAAAGCTGATTGCAGATTATGCTTTGATGGGAAGCTATCATGCCGTGGCCAAGCAAAACAGGGTATCCGAGAACACTGTCAAAAAATATGTGCAGAACAGCGGGTTTGCGGAGTTTGCGGATATTTGCGAACGAAAAAAGGAAGACATCAAGGCAGACCTCGGCGCGTACATGGACGCCAACCGGGACAGGGTATGCGAAATCATTGGCCTGGCGCTGGAAGTCCTGCCGGACAAAATCCAAAACGCCAAGACGGCGACCGAGGTAACCACCGCGCTGGGCACGCTCATTGACAAGTGGGCGCCAAAGGGCACGGCGGCCGGCGGACAGGACAGCCGCGAGGACGACCCGATTACACAGGCATTGAGAGGCAAGTATGGCGACGCTGTCAGATAAGCAGGCACAGATTATGGAGTTCCCGTATACACAGTACTCGGCGCTCATCTGCGACGGTGCGGTGCGGTCGGGCAAGACGTCTATCATGGCGCTGTCGTTCTTCCTGTGGGCGATGAGCAGCTTTGACCGGTGCGCGTTTGCCTTTTGCGGCAAGTCGGTCGGGGCGGTCGAGCGCAACATTGTCACGCCGCTGCTCGCCGTTACATACCTGCGCCGCAACTTCGACGTCCGGTACAACCGCGGCGACCATGTGATTATTGCCCGCCGCGGGGGGAAAGAGAACCGGTTTTACCTGTTCGGCGGCAAGGATGAGAGCTCGTACATGCTCATTCAGGGCATTACCCTGGCCGGCGTGCTGCTTGACGAGGTGGCGCTGATGCCGCGGAGCTTTGTGGAGCAGGCGCTGGCGCGATGCAGCGTATCCGGCGCGAAGCTGTGGTTCAACTGCAACCCCGAAAATCCCTTGCACTGGTTCCGGCAGGAGTGGATACTGAAAGCGCCGGAAAAGAACGCGCTGCACCTGCACTTCCTGATGGACGACAACCCGTCTCTGAGCGAGGAAACGCTGACCCGGTACAAGAACATGTACAGCGGCGTGTTTTACGAGCGGTACATCCTGGGCCGATGGGTGATGTCCGAGGGGCTTATCTATGACATGTTCGACCCGACGGATAACGTCTACCGCGAGATGCCGGCGCGCGTGCGCGTCAACGGCCAGCGAATCATGGCTTGCGACTACGGCACGACGAATCCCTGCGTATTTCTGGAAATCTACGACGACGGAGAGCTCATATGCGTCGAGCGCGAGTACCGTTGGGACAGCCGCAAAGAGCATCGGCAGAAGACCGACGCCGAGTACGGCGCGGACTACCTCGATTTTGCGGGGGAAAACGACTGCGCGGTGATTGTCGACCCGTCGGCGGCGTCGTTTATCGCGGAGCTGCGCAGCCGGGGCGTGCTGGTGCAAGAGGCGGACAATGACGTGCTCGACGGCATCCGCCGCACGGGCAGTCTGCTGCACCGCAGGAAGCTGCTGGTCAACGAGCGGTGCGCGGGGCTCATCGACGAGCTGGGGACGTACCTGTGGGACGACAAAGCGGCGCTGCGCGGCGAAGAAAAGCCGGTCAAACAGAACGACCACGCGTGCGACGCCCTGAGATATTACGTCAATTCCCTTCCGGATTGGAGATTCGAATAATGTCCAGACGTAAAAAGGCACAACAGCTGAATACCGCCGAGGCCGTAGCCGTGCAGGATGCGTTCAGCAATCCGCTGTACCGGCTGGGATGGGGGAGCCAGTCGCCGCTTGAGGCGACCGAGTACCCGCTGACGCGCATGACGGACAATTACGCCTTGCTCAATTCCCTGTACCGGGACAACTGGGTCGTGCAGAACGTCGTGGGGCTGATGGTCGACGACATGCTGCGCGAGTGGTGCGACGTCAAGGGCATTACGCCCGAGATGCGGGACGCGCTGGAGCGCGTGGAGCGCAAAACACGGCTGCGCGAGCGTCTGGCCGAGGGCCTGCGCTGGGGGCGGCTGTACGGCGGCGCTGCCGGGCTCATCATGATAGACGGGCAGGAAGACCTGTCGCAGCCGCTCGACCTTGGCATGGTGTATCCGGGCGCGTTCCAGGGCCTGTACATCCTCGACCGCTGGCAGGGGGTAGTCCCCAACATGCGGCTGGTGTTCGAGGGCGGCGAGCCGGTGCCGGACACTTACTCCATCACCGACGCGCTGGGGCACACCGTCGTCGACGTGCATCATTCGCGGGTCGTGCGGTTTACGGGCCGCGATTTGCCGTATCTCGAGCGCGTGGCCGAGATGTACTGGGGCGAGAGCGAGATTGAGGCGCTGTACAAGGACGTTGTGGCGCACGACAACGTCAGCGCAAACATGGCGGCCCTGACCTTCCAGGCAAACATCAATACAATGGAGTACAAGGGCGTCGAACAGCTGCTGAGCGTGGCGTCGCCCGCGGTGCAGCGCCGGTTCTGGAGCGTCATGCAGGCGCAGAGCGTGCTGCGCTCGAACTTCGGGATGCAGGTCGTCGAGCAGGGCACCAAGCTGACCAATCAGCAGTACAGCTTTGAGGGCTTGCAGGACGTATACGAGAGCATGTGCCTCAACCTGTGCGGCGCGTCGCATTACCCGATGACGCGGCTGTTCGGGCGTTCGCCGGGCGGGCTCAACGCCACGGGAGAGAGCGACCTGCGCAATTACTATGATTATGTGGACAGCCAGCGTGAGAGCAAGCTGCGCCCGGCTATCCAGAAGCTGCTGCCCGTGCTGGCGATGAGCGCATGGGGCGGGATTCCGGACGATTTGGACTTTGTCTTCCCGCCGCTGTGGACGCCGACGGCAAAAGAGCTGGCTGACATCGCCAAAGTCAAGGCCGAGGCCGTTGTCACGGGGTATCAGGCCGGGCTTTTGCAGGTCGACACGGCGCAGAAAGAGCTGAAAAAGCTGTCGGACGAGACGGGCATGTTCGGCAGCATCACAGATGAGGAGATTGCCCGAAACGCCGGGAAAACCTATCAGGATGTAACGGCCTTACGCGACCCGCTGGCGGGGCTTGGGTTTGGAGACGTTTCAAATGAAAGTGGAGTTTAAACATAAACTGGGCGATCATGAAATTACATGCGCCATAGAATACGATCCGCGCGTCGACGCAGAACGCAAAGAAGCCGATCGAATCATGCAAAAGGCAGGGCTTACACATGCCGCTGAAACGAGCGCCAAACGCCAAGGAGCTTGAAAAGCTCATCGCCATATTTTTAAAGGCCGAAACAGACATCATCAACGAGATCGGCCGTCTGCGCAGCATGGGTAACGTCGATTATCACGCCGTCGCGGCGCTTGAGCGTGTGCAGGCCATTTTGCGCAAAATGGAATCAGACAGCTGGGAGTACGTCCCCCGGATGATTGAGCGCGAGTTTTATGTGCGCGTGCCCGAGGCGCGGCGCATCGAGGGCGAGACAGTGCAGAAGCACGCCGCCGGATACGCCAACGCCGCAGCCCTGACGGGCGAGCAGACCGCCATTGTCGACCGGCTGGCCATGAACTTGATGGGCGAGATTACCGACGCCTGCATGACGGCGATGGAGACGGTGCAGAGCGCCATTATCGGGCGCATCGAGCCGGACGTTTACCGCAGGGTGGGGCTTGAGCAGGTGGCGGCACAGGCCGCGGCAGGCCGGGGCGTCAATCAGTCGGTGCCGGCGTTTGTCGAGGCGCTGCGGCGCGAGGGCGTGAGGGCCTTTACCGACAAGGCGGGGCGAAACTGGAGCCTGCATACCTATTGCACGATGGCGTCGCGCACGACCCAGCGCCAGGCCGAGGTTTCCGCCGTGCTGACCGCCGACCCGGAGCAGGACTTGTACCAGATTTCGAGCCACGGAACGACGTGCAGCATCTGCGCGCCGCTCGAGGGCCGGGTCTATTCGCGCAGCGGCACAGACCCGGACTTCCCGCCGCTGACGCTGGCGTTCGGCAAGGTCGACCCCAACGGCCCGGACAATCTTGCAAATACATGGCTGAATATACATCCGAATTGTTTAGTCCCGGGTGGGCTTGTACTTGCTGAGGGCGTTGTGGCGCATTCGAGCAGGGAATACAGCGGCCCGGTAGTCACGCTCGAAACTTCCCATGGCAATAGAATCACCGTCACTCCAAATCACCCGATACTGACCACGAAAGGCTTTATTGCTGCGGGTATGTTGCAAAAAGGAGATAAAATCATCGAGGCAGCCGGGAAATATCGTTTCCTCTTTGGAGAGGCACCAAATGATATAAATATTCCAACCCCGATTGAGGATATAGGACATTCTATCATTGAGACGAGCGGCAGCTCTGCCATCAGCGTGAAAGGCGCCGCCGTACAGTTCCACGGCGACGGAATCCCCGACAGCGAAGTCAAAATTGTACTTCCCAAAGGCCTTGCTAAAGGTGAAAACAATTCCTTGAGATGTCAGCCAATCAGCAAAAACTGTTTCCCATCGGCTCATTTTAGGCGGCGTTTTTTCTTTCCCAAGCGCGCGCTTTTCGAGGTCTTCAATCGTTCTTTTGGATCCGCGCACAGCATTATGTGCTGCTCTGGTCTTATAAGCAGAATCAAACCGGTACCCATTCAGAGTGAACAGCTTGCCAACATAGGATTGAGATTTTCCGCAAGTGGCAGCGATTTCTGTATAGCTCATCCCTTGATTATGAAGCTCAAGAAACCGCTGAAACTCATCGGAGCGAGCTTCAATGTAACCAGGAGCAACGTCAAGAAATTTTTTGGGCGGCTTTGGTGCAAGTATCCCATAGTCAATCATAGCGCGCTTGATGGTGTATTCGGTTACGCCAAAATGTTCCGCCATCTTCGCATAAGTGACCCTCTGGCTGCGGAGCGTTTGCAAAGCCTCTTTTGTCAGGATGCTCTTGTCGTAAGTAATCTTGTTCATGTCAGCACCTCTCAATACAGTGGTAAGGTTTATAATTTACAAACAGAACATGGGTTCTATACATATAATAACATAGTTACTCATAATTGTCTACATGCTTTAATTCCGTGGACGCCGGCGGGGCGGAGCGAAAAGGAAATCCGTGAAATCCGGGACTTTTCCGACCCGCGGAAAAACCCGCTGACGCACGACCCGCGGGATGACAAGCAGATAGAGGCGTACCGGAAGAAAGAGGCGGCGCGTCGGCGCTGGCTTGCCAGCTACCGCCAATGGGAACGCTACCGCATGACGCTGGGGGATAAGGTGCCCAGGACGTTCCAGACGTTCGACCGGCACAAAAAGGCCAATGACGACAAATACAAGGCATGGGAGCGGCTGTACCGTGACGCAAACAATAACGCCGGAACTGATTAAATCCATTCTCGCGGCGCTGGACAAGGGCCTGCGGGTGGAGCTGCTCAAGGACAAGGACGGCAACGTCAAAGCACAGGTCATATCGCGCAAGCTGCTCAAGTAAATATTGCTTCCCACGGCGTGAATGCTCGCCGGGATGGGCCGAATGAGGTCAACCTGTCGGAAAATCCGACAAGTTGACCTCATTTTTATTTCAATCCGAAAGGATGATTTGCATGGACAACAACGCGGAATACATCGAGCTGCTCAAACGCTCGCTGGCGGGCGAGACCGAAACGGTGCGGCTGTATCTGGCCGTGATGGCGGCGGCGCCGCAGAGCGCAATCCCCAGGCTGCTTGAGATTCAGGCCGACGAGACCGACCATCAGGCCGTTATCGCCGACCTGCTGCTTGAGGCGGTGGCCGGCGAAAGCGCCGGGCAGGAAGAGCTTGTGCCGGGGGTGGAATGATGCCCATTGCATACTACGGCACGGACATCAGCCCCAACAAGACCGAGACCGTCGAGGGGTATCTGGTCTGCCGCAACGTGCCCATCGCGCGGACAGGGGCGCAGGAGTACACGGCGCGGGAGCTCATGCTGGACGGCGACCCCGAGCGGCCCGTCGTCGTCGACCGCAGGCCGGAAGACGTGTTCGAGCCCGCCGTACTCGCGAGCTTCGAGGGCAAGCCGGTGACCGACGGGCACCCGCCCGAGAACGTCGGCCCTGAAAATTATGCGGCGTACAGCCGCGGGCACGTCCAGAACGTGCGGCGCGAGGGGGATTACATTGTCGCAGACCTGTACATCAACGACAAGGCGCTGGCGTCGGATATTCAGAACGGCGTCAAGCGCGAAGTGTCCTGCGGATACACCTGCAATTATGTGCCTGACGGGGCAGGGTACCGTCAGGAGCGCATCCGGGGCAATCACGTGGCCGTTGTGCCGAGGGGCAGGGCGGGTCACGAGGTAGCAATACAAGACCACGCCGCCGAACAGGCGGAGAAAGGACTGAAACGAATGAAGAAGGAAACCAAAGAGGCCCTCTATCGGTTCTTCGGCCTGGCGGCAAACGACGCTGCGCCGGAAGAGCTGGAGCAGCTGACAAAGGACGTGGCGACGGTCGCCGGCGCGCTGGACGCTGAACCCGCCGAACAGGCGCAGGAAGCGGAACCCGCGAAGGATGCCGAAGACGAAATGGTCATCAAGGCTCCGAAGGGCGACGACATCGGCTCGAAGCTCGACCGTATCCTCGAAATGCTCGCAGCCAGAAGCCGCGGCGGCGAGGGCGAGCACCGTCTGCACGACGAAACCGACCTCGACGAGATGATTGACAGGCTGGCGGGCAAAGAGGACGGCAAGGCGCTGACCATCCCGGTCGAAAACGAGGATTGCGCCGCGGGCCCTGCCAGAGACGCCGCGGTCGAGCTTTTGCGCAAGGTGCGCCCGGCGGTGGCCGGCATCAAGGACAAGAGCGAGCGTGCCCGCGTGACCGACGCGCTGCTGTCGATTGTGCGCGGCAATGACATGACGCAAACCATTGCGTCGGCTGCGCTGGACAGCGCGAAGGCCAACGCGGACAAGACCAGACAAACCACTTACGAGCAGATTTGCACGGATTCCGCCAACGCATACGCCGAGCGGAACCCCCACACCAAGAAGGAGTGCTGAGTATGCCGCTCACCCCCCAGACAATCGGGCTTAACATGTCCCACGGCTTTGCCGGAAGCTATGCCCGGCAGCCTGACATGATTGTCAACACGGCTCCGCTGGGCGGGACAGCCGCCGTACTCTTTGGCACGCCGCTGGTGCGCGGCCAGGGCGGCGCCGTTGTGCCGATGGGCACGGGCAATACCGGCAGCCAGTTTATCGGCGTGGCGGGGCGCGAGGTCAAGAGCGCGACGGAGTTTTTCAGCCAGCAGGCCGGGCAGTATGCGCCCGATGAGCCGGTCAGCGTCTTCCAGCGCGGGTGCATCAACGTCCGCTGCCAAAAGGGCGCTCCCGTCATCGACGGCACGGTGTACGTCCGCGTCACGGCGTCCGGCGATTACCCTGCCGGCGGCTTTGAGGCCGAGGCAGACGGCGAAAACACCGTTGCGCTGCTCAACGCGCAGTGGGGCGGCCCAGCGGACAACAACGGCGTGGCCGAGCTGCGCATTGCCTATGTCGGGCCGGTCATGGCGTCGGGCACGGCATCGGGCGGCGACATGATGGCCGACGGCTCTGTGCCCATGACCGGGGCGCTCAATATGGGCGGCAACAAGGTCACCAACACAGCCGAGCCGACCGATGATACCGATGCAGCGACCAAAGAATATGTCGATGACACCATCACGGTCGCGCTTGTCGGGAATTACATCCCGGCAGGCGAAAAGGGCGCGGCTTCCGGCGTTGCCACACTGGACGCGAACTCAAAGGTGCCGGCGGCACAGCTCCCGGCTGCATCTGCTGCTATCGGCGGCGTGAAGCAGATGGCGGCAATCGCCGACCTGACCGCCGCCCCCACTATGGAAGATTTTAACAACCTTCTCGCCGCGCTCCGCACAGCGGGGATGCTGGCGCAATCGTAAAGGAGTGAATCAAATGCCTCTGAACCCCCAGATTATCGGCAAGGAAATGCCTCACGGCTTTGCGGGCTGCTATGCGCGCCAGCCGGACATGATTGTTGAAACCCGCCCCGCGGGCGGTGAAACCCCCATCCCCTTTGGCACGCCGCTGGTCTATGACACGGACGGCGTCTCTGTCGTGCCGGCCGGCGCGACCTTTACTGCCGCTGCGTTTGCCGGCGTCGCAGGCTTTGAAATCAAGTCGGTGCTGACGTACCTCGACCAGCAGGCCGGGCAGTACGCACCCGGCGAGCCCACGTCGGTGTTCCAGCGCGGCAGCATCAACGTCAAGTGCTATGACGGCACGCCGGCGCTCAACGGTACGGTGTATGTCCGCACCGCAGCGAGCGGGACGTACACGACCGGCGTTGTAGGCGGCTTCTCGGCCACCAATGAGAGCGGCTCGACCGTCGCGCTGACCAACGCCAGGTGGGGCGGCCCCGCTGACGCAAACGGCATTGCCGAGCTGGTCATTTTGACCAAACTCAACGCCTGAGAAAGGAGCGAGTAACACATGAGCTTTCAGAACGTAGGCACTACCAACGCAGGAACTTTTACCATGCAGTCCGCGCCCGGCGCAGTCGGCGTCCCCACGATGGACGCGGGCGGCATCGCGACCGGCGGCGCGTTCCTGATTTCCGAGCTGGAAAAGCGCGACCCCATGATTCGCAAGCCGCTGACGTCGTTTACCTATCCGCGCGACATCGTCATTGAGACGGGCGGCGGCTGGGTCGATTACGTCTCGGCGATGGCCGTCAGCTACGGCATCACGGGCGGCGCGGTCGATTCGCCGGTGACTGCCGGCGGGGCCAACGGCATCCCCACCGTACAGGCCAGCGTCGACAAGGGCGTGTACAAGGCCCACGTCTTTGCCGCAGCCCTGCGCGTCATGTTCCAGGACATGCAGCGCAGCAACTATATCGGCCGCTCGCTGGACAACCTTTTGCAGGACGGCGTGCGCATGGCGTACGATAAACACATGGATGCCAACGTCTATGTCGGCATCGAGACTTACGGCACGACCGGCCTTGTCAACAACCCTGACGCGGTGGAAACCACTGCGGCCAACGGCGCGGCAGGCACCGCCACCTGGGCGACCAAGACCCCGGACGAGATCCTCAAGGACGTCAACGACGCGCTGAGCGCCGGCTGGGCGGCCAACGAGTACGACGAGAGCGCCATTCCCAACCACATCCTGCTGCCTTATGAGCAGTACCTGTATATCATGACGACCAAAGTCACCGAGCTGGCGACCGAGACCATCTACGACTTTTTGATGAAGAACAACGCGGCCACGAAGGCGGGCGGCGACCTGTTCATCGGCGCGACCCGGTGGTGCAAGGGCGCAGGCACGTCGGGCAAAGACCGCATGGTCGTGTACAACAACGACCGCCGCTTTGTCAAGATGGACGAGCTGGTACCTTTAAACCGCATCATGAGCCAGCCCAACGTCGCCAACGTCTGCTATGACACGGTGTACATGGCAAATATCTCGGAAGTGCAGATTTTCTATCCCACCAGCATTCGATACGTGGACGGCGTATGATTTGACTAAGGAGCAAAAAGATGCTGGTGCTGTCTAAACGCAACATCGACCTGCCCGGCCCGGACGGCGCGTCCGTCCGGCTCCGGCGGGGCGAGCTGGCCGTCGTGCCCGACTGGGCGGCGGACACGGAGTATTTCAAAGCGCTCGTGGCGGACGGCAAGGTCGTCCCCTCGGGCAAAAGCGACAAACAGACGCAGGCCGCGGCAGAAAAAAAGGTCAGGACCCGCCGCGGCAGCGCGACAACCGAAGAGTAAAGGAGCGCGGGTATGTTTTACGGGAAGCCACAATTTTTCGGAGTGCGGGCCGCTGCGGCCAATCTGGGCAGCAGCAGGGGCAATTACACGGTCGAGGACTTCCGGTCGGACTACCCGCAATTTTTCAATGCCGAGGGCTATTTCCTGGGCAGCCTGACCATGCTGGAGCAGATTATCGACATGGCAAACACCGCCGTACAGCCGGACAAGTGGCTGGAAGGCTGGCGTTACGCCGTGGGGCTGTACGTCGCGCACTATGCCACGCTGTCGCTGCGCGGGTATGCGGCAAGCAACGAGACCCCGCAGCAGGCGGCGGCGTCCGGCGCGCTGGTCGGCGTCGTCAAGTCCGCCACGCTGGGCGACAGCTCGGTCAGCTATGACACGTCGGCGCTGACGGCCGGCACCGAGGACTGGGGCGACTTCAACTCCACGACTTACGGCCAGATGTTCGCCAACCGCGCCAAGCTCATCGGCATGGCAGGCATGTACATCATATAGGGGGTGCGGCTGTGAACTTTGCGGACTGGTACACCGACCTGATGGACGTATGGCGGGTGCAGACGGTCATGGACGGCAGCCTGACGCGGCACGAGCGCGTGCAGGTGTACGCGGGCATCCCGTGCAGGGTCTACCAGAGCGACAACCGGGCTGTCAACCTGACGCAGACGGCGTCAGACGTGCATCAGGAAGACCGGCTGGCCTGCGGGCTGGACGCGGACGTGCAGGCGGGGGACGAACTCATCATCACCCGCGGGGCGCGGCTGGGGCATAAAACCCACGTCGTCCGGGCGTTTGCGTCTGACCCCAACCCGTATTACGAGCCGTTCGGGGCCGTCATTCCGGGGCTGGCGCATCAGGAAATCCGGCTCAGGCAGCAGGAGCGCGTGAAAGGGGACGTAAGCGGTGACACTCAAGGAACGAATGAACCAGCTGAAAGCGAATCAGGCACAGCTTGAACAACGTATCGCGGACGCCTGCAAAGGCGCGACCATCCGAGCTGTTGAAAAGGCGGCGGAAATGACGCCTGTTGGCATTGCAAACCCGCTGGCAGGCACCAACACCCGGAGCGGCAGCATGAAACAGGACTGGGCGGCAAAGAGCAAATGGGAACCGGTCAAGAAGGGCAACAGCTTTGTGACAGAGCTCAACAACGATATGCAGTATGCCAGCTATGTCAATGACGGGCACCGCATGGACAGGCACTTTGTGCCGGGGCTTGTCATCAACGAAGAATCCGGGATGCTGGAGTTTAACCCGGACGGCACGGGCGGCATCGTTGTCGGCACCAAAACAGCTTATGTTCCCGGCATTTTTATGGTCGATGCAGCCAAAGAAGAATACCGGCGCGTGCTTCGGCAGGAGCTGAAAGACATAGGGGATGTGTTCAAATGACCTTCTCGATTTCCCATGTAGCGGCGTCGCTGGCCGGGTATCTGGCCCCCAGCTTCCCGGGCGTGACCTTTTACGAAGACCCCAACCAGCAGGGCAGCGAGCCGCCCATGATGTTTTTGCAGCAGCGGTACGCGTACACCGACCGCAGGCTGTCCGGGCGGTTTCTGCGGCGCATCGGGCTTGACCTGACCTATCAGCTGGATTACAGCCTGCCGGACATGCAGCAGCAGTATCAGGCGGCTGCTGAGGCGCTGGACATGGTCATGGACAGCTTTCCGTACACCGACGACACGGGCACGACGCTCATCCTGACGCACGACCGCGAGTGGCGCATCGACCAGGACGCCATGCACTATCAGTTTGAAATCCGTGTGTGGGTGACGCTGCCCGAGGACTTTACCCCGATGGAAACAATGGATTACAGCGAGGTGGTCACAGATGGCACAGAAAAAGTATAAGCGCGAAGTGCTGCTTCGCGACCCGAGGTTTGCAAAGTACCAGCGGGATTTTCTCGCGGTCGTTCTCTGCAAGCCCGAATACACCAGAGCCGAGGCCGTACGGGCGGTCAAGGCGTTTTTTGAAAAGGAGTGATTGAACATGGCAAAAGGCGGCGGCGGAACCTGGACGTCCCAGAACAAAATCCGGCCCGGCGTATACTTCCGGTTCAAGTCGACGGCGGGCCTCGGCCTGACGGTCGGCGAGCGCGGCACTGTAACCATTTGCGAGCCCATGTCGTGGGGCCCTGTGGCGCAGGTCATGCAGGTGGAAGCGGGCGCGGACATGACGCCCTTTACCGGGTATGACATCACGGCTCCGCAGAACCGGTTTCTAAACGAGATTTTCAAGGGCAGCAACCGCACGAGCGCACCGAACAAGGTGCTGCTGTACCGCCCGGCGGCGTCGAGCTCGGCCGAAGCGACGGTCAAGGTCGCGCCCCTGACGGCGACGGCGCTGTACCCCGGCGCGCGCGGCAACGATATTTCCATTACCATTACCGAGCTGACCGAGCCCGAGGACACCTTTACCGTCTCGACCATTGTAGACGGCGCCATCGTTGACCAGCAGCAGGCCCAGACGGTCGAAGACCTTGTGCCCAACGACTGGGTCACCTGGAGCGGCACCGGCGCACTGGCGGCCAGCACAGGCGCGGCGCTGACCGGCGGCGCAGACGGCACGGTGCAGAGCGCGGCGTACTCGACGTACCTGACGGCCATTGAGCCGTACAAGTTCGACATCATGATTTACGACGGCACGGACACGACGGTCATGGACGCCATGTCGGCCTTTGTCAAGCGCATCGTCGAGGATTCCGGCGCGTATTCGCAGCTGGTCGCGGCCAACATGACCAACCCGGACAGCCGGTTTATTATCAACGTCATGTCGGGCGTCACGCTGTCCGACGGCACGGTCCTGACCCCGCAGCAGACGACGTGGTGGGTCGGCGGCGCACAGGCCGGGGCCATGTACAACCAGGATTTGACGTACGCGAGCTATCCGGGCGCAGTCGACGTCAACCCGCTGATGACCAACAGCCAGTACGAGGCGGCCGACCAGGCCGGGCAGATTACCTTATGGGCCGACGACGGCGTCGTCAAGGTCGAGTACGACATCAACAGCCTGGTCACTTACACCCCGGACATCGGCAAGGTCTTCCGGCTCAACCGCACCATGCGCCTGTGCAGCACCATTGCCAACGACATCTATCAGCAGTTCTCGGACAACTATGTCGGCGTCGTCAACAACAACGAGGCGGGCCGCATGATGTTCAAGTCGGCCATTGTCGGGTACCTGCTCGACATCCAGGCCAACCAGGGCATCCAGAACTTTGAGGCTGACGACGTCGAGGTGCTGCCGGGCACTGACGTTGACGCGGTGCTTGTCAACATCGCCATTCAGGTCGTCGGCAGCGCGAACAAGATCTATCTCACCGTAGAAGTATCGTAAGGGGGTGCAGACATGTCTTATTTACTCGCAAAGGACACGGTCAACGGCGCAGAGGGCAAGATTGTCGTAACAATCGACGGCCGCAACGTCGAAGTCGCCTGTATGCGCAACATCACGACCAACGCCGAGATCCAGAGCAATGACATGCGCGTCATCGGCACGCGCAAGGTGCAGAACAAAAACAACGGCGCCAAGCTGACCGGCACGGGCAACATCTACTACGGCACCAACCTGTTCACCGACATGGTGCTGCAGTACATCAACACCGGCGTCATGCCCGAGTTTTCCATCCAGATCACCAACAACGACCCGACGACGAGCATCGGCAGTCAGGTCATGGCCTATTACGGCTGCACCCTGACCGGGACCGTGCCGCTGAGCATCCTCAACGACGAAGAGGCCATGCTGAACTATGACTTTAATTTTGCCTGGACCGACGTCGCGCGCCTGCAGGCGTTCAGCGACCCGGCCAAGCTGGGCAGCTAAAGAGAGGAGCAATACACATGAGCAGACTTTCGGCATTTCTCAATCCTGTTCCCGCACAGCAGGAAAAAGAGGTCGTCATTTCCGACCGGTTTGTCGACGAAAACGGCAACGTAGTCCCGTTTAAGATCCGCGCGCTGACGCAGGAAGAAAACGAGGCTCTTGTCAAGCGAAGCAGGCACATGCGCAGAATCGACGGACAGTGGCAGGAAAAGCTTGATAATATGGAACTTTCGCGCCGTACAGTTGTAGCCGCGACGGTAGAACCTGATTTTTCCAGCCAGGAAATGTGCGACGCATACGGCGTTTTAGACCCGCTCATGGTTCCGGGCAAGATGCTGCTGTCGGGCGAGTATGCCCGGCTGATGCAGGAAATCACCGACCTGAGCGGCTTTGATGCGGATATCGGGGAAGAAGCAAAAAACTGATAAGCGGGGCCGACCCGGACCCTGACGCAGTGGTCGCGTACTATTGCTTTATCAATCTGGGCTGGCCCCCGTCAAAGTACGAGCAGCTCCCGCTGCGCGAGCGCGTGCTGGTCGCGCAGTTCGTGCAGAAAGAGCTGAAATCCCGCGAGAAAGAGAGGTGAGCGCATGGCTGTAATTCATGAGAAGCTGGTATTGGAAGATAAGTTTACACAAACACTGACGCAGTTCATTCGGCTGGCAGAGCAGAGCAGTGGAACAGCAAAGGAAATGAACGCTGCGGCACGTTCGGCCGGTGCGCAAGCCCGTGTGTTGTCTTCGGCCTATCGGGTCGCGGCGGCGTCGAGCGCGGCTGCTGCGGCTGAGCAAAGGCGGCTGACAGCAGAGCATCGCGCGAATGCGGCTGCTTCAAACGCAGCCGTCGCAGCCGCCAAAGCACAGTTGATGCAGACAAGAGCAGCGACAGCCGCTGAAAAGCTGGCAGAGCAGCAGGCAAAGAAAACGGCCAACGCGACAAAAATGCTTGCGGGCAGCCAGACAGACGCAGCCAGAACAGCGGACAACCTTTCCGGAAGCCTGCGGGGTCTGCTGGGCGGGTATCTGAGCTTCCAGAGCGTCAAGAGCGTATTCAACCTGTCCGACCAGCTGGCATCAACCAACGCGCGGCTGCAAATGATGACCGGGTCGGCCGAAGCGGCGGCCGCGGCGCAGGATGAGATTTATGCGGCGGCCATGCGGTCGCGCGGGGCGTACACTGACATGGCGGACACCGTCGCCAAGCTGGGCACGCTGGCGGGCGATGCGTTTGGCAGCACGAGCGAAATCATCGCCTTTGCCGAGCAGCTGCAAAAGCAGATGGCGATGTCGGGCGCGTCGACGGCCAGCGCACAGGCGGCCATGCTCCAGCTGACGCAGGGCCTGTCTTCGGGCGCGCTGCGCGGCGAAGAGCTCAACAGCGTGCTGGAGCAGACGCCGATGATTGCGCAGACCATTGCCGATTCCCTCGGCGTCACGACCGGGCAGATGCGCGAAATGGCCAGCGAGGGCGCGCTGACGGCAGACGTTGTCAAAAACGCCATTCTGGGCGCGGCTGACGAGACCAACGCGGCCTTTGAGCAGATGCCGTACACCTGGGGGCAGGTGTGGACGCAAATCCAAAACATCACCCTGCGCATGACGCAGCCGGTGCTCAATGTCATCAATCAGATGGCAAACAAGGTCGACGAGGCGATGCAGTGGATAAAGGACAACAGCGAGCTTGTAGCCGGAGCGCTGGCAGCCGTCGCAACGGCGGCGGCCATTGCGGGCGCACAGATGCTGATGTCCGCGCTGAAATCGGCTGGGGCGTGGGCAATGGCGCATTTGCCGCTGCTGGCGGTCGCGGCCGGCGTAGGCCTTATCATTTACATGGCGCGCGCGGCCGGCGCGACGTGGGAAGAGATTGGCGGCGTTATCGGCGGGGTGTTTGGCACAATGTATGCGGCTGCAATGAACAACTTTATCGTACCTGCCCAGCAGATGTTTGCCATGTTCGTCAACTTCCTCGGGAATGTTTTTAATGACCCGGTCGCGTCTATCAAAATTCTGTTTTTGGATATGGCGAGCTTTATCATCGACCGCATCCGGCAGGTGGCAAGCGGCATTGAGACACTGATCAACGCCATTCCCGGCGTCGAAGTCAACATCACAAGCGGGCTGGATAACCTGTACAACAAGATTCAGGGGACGCGAGACCGCATTAAGAACGAATCCGGATGGAAAGAGTATATCAAGCCGTGGGAATACGTCGATTACACCGACGCATGGAACGCCGGCTCGGAAATCGGGGCCAAGCTGGGCCGCGGGCTGGACAACTTTGATTTAAACAGCTTTGTCAGCGGCCTGGCTGGCAGCAGTTATATTCCGACGGCAAGTATCCCCCAGCTGGACGACATTGCGGGCTCGGTCGCGTCCATCGAAAAAGCGGTGGACATGTCGCAGGAAGACCTCAAGA
The DNA here is from genome assembly GCA_018714845.1 of Candidatus Ventrousia excrementavium. Taxonomy (GTDB): domain Bacteria; phylum Bacillota; class Clostridia; order Oscillospirales; family Butyricicoccaceae; genus Ventrousia; species Ventrousia excrementavium. Next base: position 17,039 of record DVMR01000050.1, on the reverse strand, counting down.
TGCTGGTCGACGAATCAGAACGCCGGTACGTCAACCGCATCAACCTGACGAGCCAGACGCCGGTCATCACGGTCAACGGCGCGAACACCGGGCGCACGGCGGCCGACCGCCAGAGCCTTGCCAACGCCATCCGCGACATCCTCATCGAGCAGACGGCGGCGGGCTCGGTCATCAGCACCGCGGCGCCGGTTGTGGGGTGAGCGTATGCCTAACAACTTCGGACTGTTCTTCACGCGCGACAGCACGGTCATCCGCCTGCCGGTCAACCCGGAAAAACTGCCGGTGGCGCGCGAGACCGACAACGGCAGCTACAACGTGCTTGGCATCGGCCCCATCATGGTGCCCCGCACGCCTGACTTGCGGGAAGTCACCATTTCTTCGTACTTCCCCGGCCGGGTATTTTCGGGCATCCTGACGCCGAACGAGTTCCAGCCGCCCGAGTTTTACATCCAGTTCTTTGAAAGCGCCATGCGCGACCTCGCGCCCATTCTGTACACTCCCGTCCGGTATTACGAGGACGGCACGCCGTTCTTTACCTCGGACGCCGGGTTCGAGGCGCTGGTAACGCAGTTTTCGACCGAGGAGCGCGGCGGCGAGACCGGGGACTTTTACTTTGACCTGACGCTGACCGAGTACCGCGACTATTCGCCGCTGCGGATGCAGGTGCAGCAGACCGCGCAGACGGCGGCGCAGCCCGTTGTGACGACGCCCGAGCCGGCGCGCAGTATGCCGCAGGGGCAAATCGTCGTCGGCAGCGCCTGTATCGCCAACGGGCCGTATTATTACAGCTCGTACGGCGATGAGCCGCACGGCACGGCCTCGGGCCGCACGGTGCTGGTCTCGCGCATGGTCGACGGCAGCCGCGCTTACCCCGTGCACGTCACGACGGAAACCGGCGGCCCGCTCGGGTGGATGAAGAAAGAGGCGCTGCAGGTGGTGAGCGACACATGACCACCGAACTGCTCATTGCAAACAAGCTCACCGGGAAGATATGGGAGTGCTCGAACAGCGTCCAGAGCGTGACGTGGAAGACCGAGCGCACCGGCACGCCGGGAAGCTTGCAGTTCAACATCATCAAGTCGGGCGACCTGTCCTTTGTCGAGGGCGATGTGGTGCGGTTCTCGGTCGACGGGCAGCTGCAGTTCTACGGCTGGGTGTTTACCAAAAGCAAAAACCGCTGGGGCGAAATCGACGTCACCTGCTATGACCGCCTGCGGTATCTCAAAGCCAACGCGGCGTACAACTTCAAGAACCAGACGGCCGGCGACATGATTCGCCAGATTGCCGGGGACTTTGAGCTGGAAACGTCTGACCTTGCCGACACCGGCTACGCCATCCCCAGCTTTTACAAGTCCGACGTCAGCTGTCTGGACATCATCGGCGAGGCGGTGCAGCAGACGCTGTTAAACACCGGGGACATTTATGTGTTCTATGACGACGGCGACGGCCTGGCACTCAAACGGCCCGAGGACATGATGTCTGATGTCATCATCGGCGAGAAGTCGCACCTGACCGATTACACGTACAAGACCGACATCGACGAGCAGACCTACAACTCGGTCAAGCTGGTGCTGGAAAACGAGGAAACGGGCCGCGCCGACGTGTACATGGCCGAGGACAGCGCGACCATCGGCCAGTGGGGGCTTTTGCAGCTGTACCAGCAGGTCGACGGCACGGTCAACGAGGCGCAGGTCGCGGCGCAGGCACAGGCGACGCTGAGCTATTACAACCGCCGGATGCGCACGCTGTCGGTGTCGTCGCTCGGGGTTCCCGGCCTGCGCGCCGGCATGATGGTGCGCATGGTCGTGCCCGGCCTGGGCGACATCAACCTCGACCAGTATGTTTTGCTCGAAAGCGTGACCCACACCTGGGAAAACGGCGTGCACACCATGGACTTTGACACCATGCCGATTTGAGGTGAGCAAGTGGAGCTTCGGGACGTTTTATATCAGATGATGCAGCGCAATGCGGCGGCCATGCAGCCGACCGACCTGTGTGTCGGCACGGTGGTCAGCGCCGCCCCGCTGCAGGTCAGCCTGAGCGCGCAGACCGCGCCGCTTGAGGGTGCGCAGCTGCTGCTGACAGAACCGGTGGTCGAAAAGAAAATCCCCGTCCTGACGCATATTCACGAAATGGAAGGACTGAGCCACACGCACACCCTGTCCGGGCTGGGACACAGCCACGACACCACCGGCTTTGCGCACAGCCACACGACAGGCGGCCTGAGCCATGCGCACACCCTATCCGAGGGGCAGACCGGCGCGGCGCTTGCGGGCTCGTACAGTTCGGACGAGCAGCTCGCCGGGACGTTTTCGTCCGACCAGAAGCTGACGGGGACTTACACCACGTCGGGCGCGCTGGGGGACGTTGAGATGGAAGGGGCTCTTTCAGGTGTGCAGTGCATCGAAAACGGCCAGCCGCTGCCCGTCGAGGACGGGTACATCATTCTAAACCGCGCGCTGGCGGCAGGGGACAAGGTCCTGCTGCTGCGCGTCGAAAGGGGAGCGCGGTACATCGTGCTTTCCCGCATGTTTGAGGGGGTGTAAAGCATACCGACTTTACCGCAGAGCGCCGTGAATTTGTCGGGCGGCGTGCGCGTGCAGGCGCAGCCGTCGCTGACATGGCGCATCAACAAGGACACACAGCGCATCGAGGGGACGTGCGACGGGTACGACGCCGTCCGGCAGGCTGTTGAAATCATCCTGAACATCGAGCGCTTTCGCTGGCAGATTTACCGGCCCTACACCGGCGTTGAGCTGCAGCATCTCATCGGCCGCGACCCCGGCTATGCGGCGGCCGAGCTGCAAAGGCGCGTCCGCGAGGCGCTGATGATGGACGACCGCGTCCGCGGCGTGTCGGATTACCGGTACAGCTTTGCAGAAAACACACTGACCGCGTCGCTGACCGTCAACACCGTCTACGGCGACGTTGAAACGAAAGTCGAGGTGAACCTGACGTGATTGACCTGACGCAGTACGCATACCGCGCGCTGCTTACGCAGATGCTGGCGCGCGTGCCCGACACCTACGACAAGCGCGACGGCTCGCCCATTCCCACGGCACTCGGCCCGGCGGCGTGGGTGCTCGAGGGCTTTGCGCTCGAGCTGTACAAAACCCAGCTTTCGGCCTTTGTGCAGACCGCTGTGGGCGAGGACTTGGACAAACTGGCCGTCATTGGCGGGCTGACGCGCTACCCGGCGTCGGCGGCCGTGCGGCTCGGCGTGTTCAACGCCGCCGTGCCCATCGGCGCACGGTTTTCGACCATCAACAGCGCAAGCTCCATCAACTTTACGGTCACGGCTGCGGCCACGGTGAGCGACCCGCAAGAGGGGAGCCATTATTACCGGCTGACCGCCGAGACGCCAGGCAGCATTGGCAACGAGTATGTCGGGCCGATTCTGCCCATCACGGCCATTCCCAGCCTGACGAGCGCGCAGATAACCGATATTCTGGTGCCCGGCGACGATACCGAGACCGACGACGCGCTGCGGCAGCGGCTCATCACCGCGCTGACCGACCGGCCGTTCGGCGGCAACATCGCGGCCTACCGCGAGGAAGTGCTGGCCATTGACGGCGTCGGCGGCGTGCAGGTCTATCCGACGTGGAACGGCGGCGGAAGCGTCAAGCTGTCGGTGCTGGGCGCGGATTTTCTGCCCGCGTCGGCCGAGCTGGTCGAGACGGTGCAAAACGCCATCGACCCGCCGCCGGGGCAGGGGCTCGGGCTGGGGCTGGCTCCCATCGGCGCAAAGGTCACCGTCACGGCGCCCGAAAGCCTGACCATCACCGTCGGCGCAACACTGACCCTGACGCCTGGCACCGTCATTTCACAGGTGCAGCAGCCCATTGAGGATGCGCTGAATGCCTATCTGCTGTCGGTGCGGCAGGGCTGGGATGTAAACGTCAGCGCCAGCGATGTCGCATACGCGGCCGACGTCTACATTGCCCGCGTCACGGCGGCCATCGTCGGCGTTACGGGGGTCGTCAACGCGACCGGCATCACCTTAAACGGCGGCACGTCTGACCTGACGCTGACGCAGAACGGCACGACGCAGCAGGTGCCGGTTTTGGGGACGGTGACGCTCAGTGAGTAACATCGTCCTTGACACCGAGGTCTGCGCGCATCTTCCGCCGTGGTACCGCGAGATTCTGGACTACCAGCAGCTTTGCCAGACCGAGCAGGCGCAGTTTGCGCTTTTGGCGCAGGAGCTGAACACTGTCGCCGACAACTTTTTCTTTCAGAGCATGGATGAGAGTGCCGTCGCCATGTGGGAGCAGATTTTTTCCATCATCCCCGACCCGGCCAGCGAGACGTTGGACTTCCGCCGCGCGCGCGTTCAGAGCCGCATTTCGACCCGTCCGCCCTTTACGCTGGGATTTTTATACCAGAAACTCGACGAGCTGATCGGCCCCGGCGAGTGGACAGTGACCGTCGATTACCCGAATTACACCCTGTACATCGAATCGAGCGCCAGAAACCAGCAGTACGCCACCGAGGTCGCCTTTACCATCGGCAAGATCAAGCCGGCGCACATTGTGTATGTCAACACCCCGTATGTCCGCACGGGGCTGCTTTTAAGCGAGACCATCTCGGTCGCGCAGCGGATTTTTCACTATCGTCTTGGCTCGTGGGGCCTGGGCCTTTCGCCCTTTGCCAGCGAGCAGGAACAGGGGGTCGTCAAAATGCCCGAAACACCGTCCATTCAGTCTGCGCTGCTCGAGGCCGTGGCGGGCTTTACATCAAACGACGTCGCGTCGGCGCGCATCAATGGCACGATTGCCGTCGCCGAGCTGACCAAAAGCGTCAGCGGCAGCACCCTGACCGTGACATACACGGTGGCGCAGTCGCAGGCGTCGGAGATTACGCAGGCCGAGCTTCTGGACGCCGGCGGCAATGTGCTGACGTCGTCTGCGGTCTATGTGCCGGTCAGCGGCAGCACCATCGTGAAACACATTATTCCCGTTTCGGAAGGAGTGACAGCAAATGGCAGCCAATCCGATTAACCCGCCCCTGCCGGCCGACCTGCCCGAAAACTGGCAGAACGGCCAGATTGTCGCGCCCGAGGGGGCCGACGTGGGGCTGAGCGCGCAGCACGGGTACAACTACCTGATGCAGCAGGTCAACGCCGCGCAGGAAGGGGTCAACGCTCTCGGCCAGGCGGTCGAGGACCTGGGCGGCGAGATAGAAAATCTGCCGACTGACGGCATCATGCTGTCCGGCGGCGGTGGCGTGAGTGTCCTGCCGGTAAGCGCAAACTGGCGTGGAGTTGTATATGGTGCCGGAAAGTATGTTATGGCAGGGACAACAAGTGAAGATGTACAGTGCTTTGCGTATTCTTCTGATGGCATAAATTGGGCAGAGATAACACCATCTCCGTTTACTGTGCCCGTAAGGGCAATGGCTAATAACGGCAGTATATTTGTCGCATTATCATATGTGACTGCGGTTGGTGGAAGCAATATTGCTTACTACAGTACAGATGGTTTGGAATGGACACAAACAACACTTCCATCAGCCGGACTTTGGTATGATGTTGCATATGGAAATGGAAAATTCATCGCGATAAACAAAAGTAATAATACGGTGGCCTATAGCACAGATGGCATATTGTGGACACAAGGCACAACATTACAACCGGGGGATTGGCGTAATCTTGCGTTTGGGAACGGCAGATTTGTGGTCTTTTCGGTGAATAATGATGCTTCGGCTTACAGTGATGATGGGCAAACATGGACACCGTCAACAATTCCAAGTGGGCCTAACTGGACGAATATTGAGTATGGCGCTGGCAAGTTCGTTCTCATTTCAAACGATTCTACAAATAGCACAGCATATAGCACTGACGGTATAAGTTGGACAGCAAATCCGAATTCAATTCCGGATGTCAATTGTAATTGGACTAATCTCGAATATGGGAACGAAATTTTTGTCGCAACAGCATCAAACGGTGACGGAGACGGTTTGACGCCTTCCCCTTACATTATGTACAGCATGGATGGGGTCAACTGGACTGCAATTAAACTTCCAGTTTCGTTGAGATGTAATTGGATTACATACGGTGCAGACAAGTTTGTAGTTTCTGCATATGGCAACATTTCTGCTTTTTCCACCGACGGCATCAACTGGACATCGCACCTCGTCGACGGCGACGGGGCGGACGTCACGGCGCAGGTGCGCGCTGCGCTGGACATGGATGCCGTGGACGTGTCCATCCCAGACGCCACGGCAGAGCTGCTCGGCCTGCCCGACGGCACCACGGTCAACGACGGCTTGGTCGCATCCGTCACGCCCAACCAGCAGGTGCAAGACCTGATCGGCGGCGCTGTGACGTTTTTAAACGGCAGTATGTCTTCAAGCGCAAATTGGCAAAGCGTGACCTATGGAAATGGCAAGTTTGTTGCTGTAGCAGGCAGTACCAATATTGGCGCATACAGTACCGACGGCATTAACTGGGCACAAATGATGTTGCCAGCAAGTGCAACATGGAAAAGCGTCACATATGGGAATGGCATGTTTGTGGCTGTATCCGGGTCAAATGTTGCAGCTTATTCTACCGATGGCATTGAATGGACGCAAACCACTTTGCCAGGATCTTCGGGATGGAACGACGTGACCTATGGTGATGGAAAATTTGTTGCTGTGGCTTCCGGTACAGGCACAATAGGTGCATATAGCGCTAATGGTATCAGTTGGATGCAAATGACGCTTCCGAAAAGCGCAATTTGGAACTGCGTAACATACGGAAATGGTTTGTTTGTAGCTATGACAACACATAACAACTCTGCAACGGCTTATAGCACCAATGGTATTAACTGGACAGCAAGCAACACTCCATTTGGCGGTTATTGGGAATCAATAACTTATGCAAATGGGAAATTTATTGGTGTTTGTTCTGGGTTTGGTTTTATAATTTATAGTGTTAATGGAATAAATTGGAGTAGTTCATACAGTCCGTTGCATACACCATGGAGTTGCGTAACCTATGGAAATGGTCTGTTTGTTGTTGCCTCTTCCGCAGGAAAAACCGGTATAGGCGCATACAGTACGGATGGCATTAACTGGACACAATGCGCAATTCCAATGGGATCATCTTCGTCGGGAGCGCAAGGGATTGCATTTGGGGATGGGATATTTGTAGCGGTAGGCGGTACGTCGAATAATATATCAGCCTATTCTGCTCCATTCAAGCCCAGCGACGCCGCACTGCTCGCCTTATACAACCGCATTGTTGCGCTTGAAAACGCCATATAAAGGGGGTCTGTTATGAACATCTATGAACGTCTGCGCAGCATGGTCTATGTTTCGCGCCTGTACGCGCAGGGAACCGCGATCACCGACGACGATCAGCGCATCATGGCGTCGGGCCTGTATGAGGACTGGCAGCCGGGCAGCTATCAGGTCGGCGACGTCCGGAACGCCGTCGGTCAGACGTGGGAGTGCTTTCAGGCCCACGACAACGCAACATATCCCGACATCATCCCGGACAACCCTGCGTGGTTACATTCTGGCGGCCGCTGCATGGCAAGTCACCTGAGACGGCACGGCCTTTTGTACCGGTGCAGGGCGCGCACGACATGTACCGTTCCGGGGAGTACATCATTTTCACCGACGGCGTCGTGTACCGGTGCACGCAGGACACGGCGTACAGTCCGGAAGAGTACGCAGACGCGTGGGAAACATGGGAAGATGAAAACCAGGAAAATCCCGGCCAGTGAGCCGGAAAAATAAAAAGGAGAGAGAAAACATGAGCAACATCTTTATGGACAACCGGAGCATCATCGAGGACATCTCGAAGCGCAACATCACGCCCGAGGGCGTCAAGCACGCCGACGGTCTGGAGTACCGCCACATCGACATGTCGGTGGCGTCCAGCATGTTTGCCGCCGACCTGCGTTCGGGCGCAAACCTGTACTATCCGATGTACCCGATGGGCGTCGCCGAGCGCTTCAAGGCCATGACCAAAGAGGAGATTGCCCAGCAGACGAAGGAGTTCTGCGACCTGTACAGATAACAAAAAAGCCGCCCCCTCGGGGGGCGGCAGACTTTGACACAGAGCGGCGGCGTGTGATAGAATAAGTCAGGCGCTGTTGCAAACGGCGGTTAGCCACTCCCTGAGAAAGGGGGTGATGCTGATGGAAAACGGACGCTGGGCGAAAGCCCTGCGCTTCGCGGTGTGTTTCATCATCATCCTTGCGGTGATGGTCTACATATCTCCAAAAGCGTGTTAGCCGCCCGGCTTGCCCCCGAGCGGCTAACGTAGTTTAGCAGGAAGGATTGGGCTAACCGTCAAGCAACAGCGCCCTTTTTCTGTCTATATTATACGCCCCGGCCGCGGGATTGTCAAACAGAAAAGGAGCGGGTACATGGAAACGATTCTTTCGGCAGTCATTACGGGCGGCATGGCGCTGGCGGGGGTCATCATTTCGACCATGTGGTCGAGCAAGAAGACCGAAGCCAACATCCGCATTTCGCAGGCTGTGACCGACGCAAAAATTGCCGAGCTGACGCGCGAGGTGCGCGAGCACAACGACTTTGCGCGCCGCGTGCCGGTGCTTGAAGAGCAGGTCAAGGTCGCCAATCACCGCATTGCCGACCTTGAACAGTATCACAAAGGGAGCTGAGCGTATGGACTACCTGAGCAATTTCATCAAGCCGGAGCTTTTGGTTTTGATTCCGGTGCTGTACATCGCGGGCGCGGGGCTGAAAAGGTCGCAGAGCTTTGCCGACAACGCAATTCCGCTGGTGCTGGGCGTGTGCGGCGTCGTGCTGGCGCTGGCGTATGTGCTGGGAACGAGCGCGCTTTCCGGCTGGCGCGACGTGCTCATCGCGGCGTTCACCGCCGTGACGCAGGGCATTCTCTGCGCCGGCGCCAGTGTTTACGTCAATCAGCTCATCAAGCAGGCAGAAAAATAGCGGGCAGACGCTCGGGTTTTTGACACAGAGCGGCAGCGTGTGGTAGAATAAATCAGGCGCTGCCAATAACGGTAGGCGGTTCGTCACTCCCCGAAAAAGGGGGTGATGCTGATGGTTACATATGCGGAGCTTTTTGCTTATACGCTTATGCTTATCAGCTTTGCCGGTTTGATTATTCAAATCAGCAAAAGAAAATGACCGCCCTCTCGTCCAAAAGATAGCGGTCATTTCTTTGACTTAACTATTTGAGGACGAACCGTCTATCGGCAGCGCCCTTTTTCTATCCCTATTATACGCGCCTGCGGGTCAAATGTCAAATGGGGGACAACGATGAAAATCGACATTCAAATACCTTTTACCGAGCTTGCCCGCTGCGAGTGCTTTGTCGCGGACAAGCCGACGACGGCGCAGGCCGTGCAGGCGCAGACGGGGGCTGACCTCGTTATCAACGCCAGCATCTTTAACCTGCGCTCGGGCGAAATCCTGTCGCGCATCGTGGCCGGCGGCGCGGTCTACGGCGTCAAAGCCGCGCCCGCGTGGGGCATCGGCTTCCCGGACGGCGGCACGCCGGTCAGGACGTGGGACAACGGCATCGGCTGCCTGCACTACCTCGGCCCGTACAGCTATGCTGTCGTCGACGGCGAGGTGCGCGACGGCCTGAACGATTCCGCGCGCCGCGGCCGGATGCTGGTTGGTCTGACAGAGGACAGCCTCGTGGTGCTGGGCTTTGACGACGCCGACCCGTCGGCCTGCTCGACCGGTACGGCCTGCAAGGGGATGCTGGGCCGCGGATGCGTCTTTGCCGTCAACCTCGACGGCGGCGCGTCGGTGCAGTTCGCCGGTGTGTACGGCAGCTGTACAGGCGGCCGGAAAGTCCCGGCGTTCCTGTGCATTTACCTGAAAAAATCTGAAAGCGGGGGAAACACATTGCGTGCCATTGCGACCAAACGGCAGCCGGTGTACACGGCGGCCGGCGTTGAAGAGAAGAACCGGTATATCGACAAAAACGACCGGTGCACGCTCGGGCAGATTACGCAGAATCTTTTGATTCCCGTAACCTATCCGACGCCGAGCGGCCCGCGTGACGCCTTTGTGCGGTCGCTCGAGGGTTTTACCCAGGGGTAGTCTATAACCAGCGAGACTACCCCGAAATCCCATACCCCGCGCCGGGGTATGAAAGCGCGACGGTCAAAACGTCCGGCTGCGGCCCGACCTGCGCCAGCATGGTCGTCGAGACGCTGCTGGGGTATCCGTTCCCGCTCGAAAAGTCGGCGGATTTTGCCCTTGAGCACGGCGCGCGCGTGCCCGGCGGCACGGACATGGGCGTGCTGTCGCGGGCGCTGGAGCAGGGCAGCATCGCTGTGGCCAACGTAGGCGGCGACCGTACAGGACACAAGGGCGTGTTTTCGGACAGCGGGCATTACCTTGTCGTGCTGGCTGAGGCCCCCGACGGCCGGCTTGTGCTGGCCGACCCGTACCTGTACGCGGGCAAGTATGACAAGCCGCACCGGCAGGCCGTCGAGGTTGTAAACAGTCTTCTGTACGCGCCGCCCGACGTCGTGGACAAGGACGCCGAGAACCGCAGCCCGCGGTATACTGTGTTCGGCGTGTGAGGAATCCCCTTCCCGCTTTGGGAAGGGGTTTTTTTGTTACTAACGCACTATTTGTTGTGAAAAGTTACGAAAGGCAAAAAGTTCACGGTTTTTAAAGGTTTTATTGTGTAACCGCGCTGTTTGTGGTATGATAATTACTGTTGATTTTGAATTTTTAATGTGCATTTAATTTGCACAGTTCCCGCAGATGGGATATAATAAAGACATCATCAGACATCAATCGTTTAGGAGTTGCAAAGCAGGCTATGAGCAATCAGTCAGGCAGCGGCCGCGGCCGCACAGACGTCGGGAGCTGGATTATCACGCTGATTATGCTGTGGGTCTTTTTCCCGGTCGGCGTTATTTTGCTCGTCATCAATCTGAAAAAAGCGTTTGAGGCTCCGCCGTCATCGTCCGTGCGCCCGATGCGCCCGGCCCGCCCCGCAGAGCGGCAGCCCATGACCATGCGCCGCCCGGATGGACAGTGGACCCCCGTGCCGCCGGTTGAGCAGCGTCAGTCTGCGCCCGTGCCGCCGGCCGGGCAGCAGCCTGAACCGCGCGCTGTGCAGCAGACAAACGCCGGCCGCCCGAACCGTGCACCGGTCAGCGCACGCGGCGTCATGCCCCTGCGCATCGGGGGCGTCTGCCTGATTGTCGCCGGGTTGTTCGGCATGGCCGAGCCGCTGGAATGGTTGATACGGCTTGGATTTGACTTTTACGACTTCTGGGAGCTTTTGCGCTGGCTCGGTTTTGCCGCCTGCGGCGTGGCCCTGATTCTGGTCGCTGAGCGCCGCCGCCGCCGTGCCGAGCGCTATGCCGACTACCTGGCCGTTATCGGCGAAAGCCAGCTTTTGTCCCTCGACTTTATTGCTTCGGCCACCGGACGGCCGTACGAAACCGTTGTCGACGACCTGCAGGACATGATTCGCCTGGGCTGTTTCGGCGACGAGACCTATCTGGACCTGGCGGAGCGCTGCTTTGTCGCATGCCATGCCGCCGCGCCCCGCCGTGACGTGCGGCATGACGAGCCGGACGCAGTCCCGGCCGCAGACAGCCAGGACCGCTACCCCGAGGAAGCGCAGCTGCGCCTTCTCAACGACAGCATCGCCGACGAGCATGTCTCGGCCTGCATGGACCGTCTCGAAGAGCTGACCCACAAGATTTTTGCCTATGTTGAGGCGCATCCCGAAAAAGAGGCCCGCGTGCGGCGCTTCCGCGCGCATTACCTGCCCCGGACCATCAAAATCTGCGAGTCCTATGCCCGCTTTGAGCAGCAGGGGGTCAAGGGCGACAACATCCGCTCGGCCATGCACGAAGTCGAAGAGGTCATGGATTCACTGGTGCGCGGGTTTGAAAACCAGCTTGACATGCTGTTTGATGACGAGGCGCTCGACGTCTCGACCGACATCAGCGTGCTTGAGAGCATGATGGCGCCCGCAGAGCTCAAAATCGAGGATTTTCTGCCCAAAAAGGCCCAGTGAAACGGTGCCCGGGCGCGTTAATACAACAAAGAGCGGGCAGGGGGCCGGCGGCCTCTTTCCCGCTTTTTTCCGGCCTTGCCGCACGTCGGCGGCCGGCTGTGAAGGGGCAGGTATGCGGTACAACAGAACGGTCAAGCTGAAAGACGGCAGGGAATGCTGCCTGAGAAACGGGACGGAAAGCGACGGCCAGGCGGTCGTCGACCTTTGGCGCCTGACGCACGGGCAGACCGACTATCTGCTGTCTTACCCGGACGAGGGCAGCGCTGACGCGGCGCAGGAAGGCCGGCTTTTGCGGGCAAAAGAAGAAAGCCCAAACGAAATTGAAATGCTCGCCGTGGTCGGCGGCGCGGTCGCAGGGAGTGCGGGGGTCGCGGCGGCGGGCACGAAATACAAGGTGCGGCATCGCGCCGTGTTCGGCATCAGCGTTGCCCGGGAATACTGGGGGCTGGGAATTGGAACGGCGCTGCTTTCGGCGTGCATCGAATGTGCCAGGACTGCGGGATATGTCCAGCTCGAGCTCAATGCGGTAGCCGAAAATGCGCGCGCTGTCCATGTATAAAAAAGCGGGGTTTGTTGAATACGGCAGAAACCCCAAAGGCTTTTATTCACGCCTGTCCGGCTTTCAGGAAGTGGTCCATATGCGGCTCGAGCTGTGATCGGTGCGCCTGACGCATGGGCAAAAGCCGCACTCTTATGCAAAGCGCCCTGTGAGGGCGCTTTTCTGTTGCGCGCGCACGGGGCAGACCCTTGCGCAGGCTGGAAAAAACGGGTATAATGGGTACCACAGGCGGCGCCGGGCGCCGCAGCAAGGAGGAACGCCATGAACAAAGAGCTTTTGCGGCGCCTGCCGCAGATTGACGAAGTCCTGCGCCTGACTGCCCTGCGCAGCGCCGCTGACCGCTGGGGCCACGACCTGGCGGCCGCTCATGTCCGCGCTGCCATCGACGATTTGCGGCGCGACATTCTGGCCGGGGGAGAGCCTGATGTCTCGCCCGACGCTGTCGCCCAAAGCTGCGTGCACGCGCTCGAACGCGGACAGCGCCCGTCGCTGCGCCGCGTTGTCAACGCCACGGGCGTGGTGCTGCACACCAACCTGGGCCGCGCTCCGCTGTGCGAGGAGGCGGCGCAGGCCGCCGCAGACGTCGCCCGCCGGTACAACACCCTGGAATATGACGCCGCGGCAGGCCGCCGCGGCAGCCGATACAGCCACGTTGACGCGCTTTTGTGCAGCCTGCTCGGCTGTGAAAGCGCCATGGTCGTCAACAACAATGCCGCGGCCGTGCTTCTGGTGCTCAGCACCCTGGTCCGCGGCCGCGAGGCCGTGGTGTCGCGCGGCGAGCTCGTCGAAATCGGCGGTTCGTTCCGCGTGCCTGAAATCATGGAAATGAGCGGCGGCCTTCTGCGCGAGGTCGGCACCACCAACAAGACCCATCCGCAGGACTATGTCTCTGCCATCGGCGAGCAGACGGCCGCTATTTTGAAGGTCCACACCAGCAATTACCGCATCCTGGGCTTTACAGAAGAGGTCCCGGCCGCCGAACTGGCCGGGCTGGCCCACGAGCACGGACTGCCCATGCTCTATGACCTGGGCTCGGGTGCTTTGTGCGACCCGCAGCGCACCGGTCTGGGCGACGAGCCCACCGTGGCGCAGGCCATGGCGTCGGGGGCCGACGTCGTCTGCTTCAGCGGGGACAAGCTGCTGGGCGGTCCGCAGGCCGGCATTATCGTCGGCAAAAAGCAGTATATTGACCAGATGAAGAAAAATCCGCTGACGCGCGCGTTGCGTATCGACAAAATGACGCTGGCTGCGCTCGAGGCGACGCTGCGCGTTTATCAGGACAGCGAAAAGCCCTATCTGCGCATCCCCATCCTTGAAATGCTCTCTCTGCCCGAAGAAGCGCTGCGTGGCCGCGCCGAAGCGCTGTGCGCCCGCCTGAAGGACGGCGGCGTCAGCTGCCAGTGCGTTCCCGAAAGCGGTCAGGTCGGGGGCGGCAGCGTGCCGACGCGCCTGCTGCCCACCTGGTGCGTTGCCATTGACGACGCCCGGATTTCGGCCGCTGCGCTCGACGAGCGCCTGCGCGGCCGGGACGTTCCCGTTGTCGGCCGCATTGCCCACGACCGTCTGCTGCTTGATATGCGGACGCTGCTGCCCGGCGACAGCGACGAGCTGGCCGCCGCTGTGACGGAGGTTTTTGGCAAATGACGACAGATCAATCGGTCAGCAATATCATTATCGGCACGGCAGGGCATGTCGACCACGGCAAAACCTGCCTGATTCGCGCCCTGACGGGCATTGACACCGACCGCCTGCAGGAAGAGAAAAAGCGCGGCATCACCATCGAGCTGGGCTTTGCCTACCTTGACCTGCCCGACGGACGCCGGGCGGGCATTATCGACGTGCCGGGGCACGAAAAATTCATCAAGAACATGCTGGCCGGCGCGGGCGGCATTGATATCGCCATGCTGGTCGTGGCCGCAGACGAGGGCGTCATGCCGCAGACCGTCGAGCACCTGGGGATTTTGTCCCTGCTCGGCATTGCGCAGGGCGTCATTGTCATCACAAAGGTCGACACCGTGGACCCCGACTGGCTCGAGCTGGTGCGCGAGGACGTGGCCGAGCGGGTGCGCGGCACCTTTTTAGAGGGTGCGCCGATGGTCAATGTCTCGTCTTACACAGGGCAGGGCATTGACGAGCTGCGCGGCATTCTGTTTGACATGATTCAAAAGGGCGCGGGCAAAAACCTCGACGCAGCCTTCCGCATCCCGGTGGACCGCGTTTTTTCCATGGAAGGCTTCGGCACCGTCATCACCGGGACCCTGATCGAGGGTACGCTTGACGAGGGCGAAGAAATCATGGTTTATCCCGCGCAGCGGACGACCCGCGCGCGCGGACTGCAGGTCCATTCCCAGCCGACCGAGCGGGCTTATGCCGGGCAGCGTGTGGCTGTCAACCTGGCGGGGCTGAAAAAAGGCGAGGTCGACCGCGGCAGCGTGCTCGCTCCCTGCGGCTCGCTGCCCGTGTCCATGATGGCGGATGTCCGGCTGCGCCTGCTGCCGGGCAGCGACCGCACGGTCAAAAACAATTCGCGCCTGCACTTTTACCACGGCTCGCGCGAGGTTTTGTGCAAGGTCATTCTGCTCGACGCCGAAGAGATCGGCGCGGGTGCGCAGTGCTATGCCCAGCTGCGGTTTGAGGAAGATGTCTCGCTCAAGGCGGGCGACCGCTTTGTCGTGCGGTTTTACTCGCCGCTTGAAACGGTGGGCGGCGGCGTTGTTCTGGACCCCGACCCCTTCAAGCACAAGCGCTTTGACGAGCAGGCGCTGGCAGACCTGAGCGTCAAGGAGACGGGCAGCGACGAGCAGAGGCTCGAGGTGCTGGTGCGCGAGCACAGCGCGGGATTTGAGACCGCGGAGTTTTATGCGCCGCTTCTGGGGCGCCGCGCTGAACGCACACAGCAGCTGCTCGCGTCGCTGGAAGAGGGCGGCCGCGTCCTGCCGGTCGGTGGCGGCCGGTATGTGCACCGCGACTATGCACAGGCTGTCAAGCGCAGGGCGCTCGATATTCTGACCGAATTCCACAAGCAGCAGCCCCTCAAGGGCGGTATGCGCCGCGAGGAGCTGCGCTCGCGTTTGCTGCCGCGGGCCGAACTGGCGCAGGTCGACGCACTGATCGATATTTTTATCGCGCAGAAGGCCATTAAAGAGGTCAAGGGCCTTGTGTCGGTTCAGTCCTTTAAGGTCGAGCTGAGCGAAGAGCTGGAAAAGCTGACCGCCGAGCTGCAAAAACTGTACCGCGAAGCGGCCTTTGCACCGCCTGCAACCGACGAGGTGTTGGAAAAGTACAAAAAGGTCCGGCAGATTGACCAGGTGCTGACTGCCATGATTGGCGACGGCGCGCTGGTGCGTCTCGACGCGCAGATTTATATGGATGCCCAGTGCGTTGAAAAGGCGCGCGAGGTCTGCCGCGAGACCATCGGCAAAAACGGTCAGATGACACTGGCTGAATTCCGCGACCTGCTGGGCACATCACGCAAGTTTGCCGTCGCTCTGCTCGAATACTTTGACAGACAGAAGTTCACCAAAAAAATCGGCGACGCCCGCGTTCTGGCATAGGCGGCGTCGATGTTCCCGGGCCGCATAAGAGGCCGGCGGTTGGTGTACAGGAAAAGTCGATGGACAGGCTTGCCAATCTGTAAAAAATGTGTTATAATAACAAAACGAGTGTTCTTGCCCGCCGGGGTGGGAGCACCCGACAGTACGGGAGTAGATGGGTGCTGGTGTGCCCCCTGGTCTTCAAAACCAGTGATGGGGG
Organism: Candidatus Ventrousia excrementavium; assembly: GCA_018714845.1. Classification (GTDB taxonomy): domain Bacteria; phylum Bacillota; class Clostridia; order Oscillospirales; family Butyricicoccaceae; genus Ventrousia; species Ventrousia excrementavium. The sequence goes on along the minus strand of DVMR01000050.1, from coordinate 744 downwards.
TTAGGAGCCTCCTAGGTGGGTTCGATTCCCACATATTCCCGCCAGACAAAAGGCCCTGCAATCACTGCGATTGCGGGGCTTTTGTTTTTATATATGAAAAAAGGGCTGCGCTTTTGGCGCAGCCCTTTCTGGTGCTGGTGACCGGGATCGAACCGGTACGAGTGTTACCTCACGGGATTTTAAGTCCCGGGCGTCTGCCTGTTCCGCCACACCAGCCTGTCGTAATCTTTAGTATATCATGAAGGAACCTGCGTCGTCAACACCGATCTGTCGGGGCCATTGCGCCTGCGGGTACAGGAAGGTTTGTGCTCTACACGGCCCATGTCAAAGGCTGGCGGAGCCAATCGCCTGCCGGCGCTTGCCGGCTGTTCTTTTTGTCACGAGCAACAAAAAGAACCAAAAAATGCCCTTTATGTGACCTTTGCCGCGCGAACGGCGGACGGGCCGCCTTAAGTCGCGCGGCGACTGTACCGCTGAATCAATTCACAGCTGAAGAGACGTGCTTGGGGCGTCAATCTCGCTTCGCGAGGATGACGCAGGACCCTGTGGCTTGCGCCGGTGTGAAGCAATAAAAGTGTGCCGCCTTGGGACCCACCGAAGGTGGGGCGCGCGGGGTCGCGCGTATCGAGCCGGCGGATTCATTCCGCCGAGCGAGTATTCATTGAAGGGGGCCCCGACGCAAACCAGCGGAGCGTTTGCGGTGGGGAAACAATCTCGCTTCGCGAGGATGACGCAGGGCCCTGT
>DVMR01000049.1 GCA_018714845.1 Candidatus Ventrousia excrementavium | reverse complement strand
GGGATTGGTCGGAAGAAAAAATTGCTTGTAATCTTGCGGCAATCCAGTCAGGTCATATCGATCAATTCAAGTAAATATTGAAAAGAGCCAGACGCAAAGACGCAGAGCCGATAACACGCAGATAAAAATGTGGTTATCGGCTCTGTTATTTTGTTTGGAGGTATCTATGTTGATTGTCATTTCTCATAACCTATGGTCAAAAAAAGTCTTTGCACCTATACGGGATTTTGCACCCATGAAGATGAACACACAAATCATATAGTTATCTCTTATAATTCCTGTTCCCAACGCCCATGTGGATTTATGCTGCATGGGCGTTTGTTGTTATCACCCTCACTTGGGGCAGAAAGGGGGTGAGAAAGATGATGAATAGCGAGCAGTATCGGGAGCATATTGAGCATACTTTCAATGCCTTTTGTAAGATTGCGCTTTATCATGCGGCGCTGGGCGCTTACAAGAAAATACGGAAAAAGCAGCAGTTTGAAGTATCCCTTGACTATCTTTGTGAGTTTGATTTTGAGCCTGTTACTACAACAGACGAGTATTTCATGAAATACGATATGCCCACCACTTTTATCATTCGTGGTAAAACAGTCATTGTGGAGAGCGAACAGTTAGCAGCCGCGCTTTTTCGTCTGCCGAAAAAGCGGCGGGAAGTGCTGTTTCTGTGGTACTACCTCGGTTACAACGACGAGGAAATCGGTAAAATGTGCGGTATTAGCCGAAGTGCAGTTTTCCGCAGACGAAAGATTGCCTTGCGCTTACTGCGAAAAGAAATGGATGTGTTCGAGATTGGGGAATAGGAAGTACAATTTGCTGCCCTATGAAATTATTATAAGAGCAGTAGCCGGAGAGCCGGAAGCAGTAAGCACAGTTATCCAGCATTACATCGGCTACATCAAATATCTATCCTACTTTCAAGGGAGTATCAACGACGATATTCAAGATTGCCTCAAAGCGCAGTTAATGGAAGCCCTGCCCAAGTTTCGCTTTGACAGATGACGAGTAGCAAAGCCAGAAAAAGCCGTCAAGGATAAACTTCACGCTTCGCGTCCTTGACGGCTTTTCCTGCCAGCGTGGATATTTAGCCGGGCAAAAAGTCTGATTCATGCGGCTTGTAGCGTGCAGAAACGGAGTGGACAATAAACATCACTTGGAATTACATGCAGCATAAGGAAAAGCGGACAAGAAGTTTTTAACCTCTTGTCCGCTTTTTGTGGCAATCCGTTATGGCAGCTACCCTGTTTCAGCTCGTTGTTGATACTGTTCTATATGTAGCTGCCGTATGGGCGACCTTTTTCCTGCCGTGACTTATATACCGAGCGCAATGGTCAGGCCGGCCAGTGCCATGACGACATAAACAGCCTGCCGAATACGCCTGGGGTTGGCCCTTTTAAAAATAAAATTGCCCGCGAAAAAACCGCACAGCAGACCAGCTAACGCGCTGAGACAGCCGGGCAGAATCCCGGTCGGCCACAACCCCAGCGCATTGCGCATGATAATCAGGTTGATGTTATTGATCATAAAATAAAACTGCGTTGTCGCCATGTACTGTTTGACATCGTTCAGAATAGCAACATAATACAAGACCATCGGCGGACCATTGATGGAGAACAGACCTCCGCAGGTACCTGAAATAACGCCCACAATGGCCGACGAAGCCAGCGACGGGCGCAGCCGGACCCGGTCGCTCAGCCAGACAAACCACACCGCCAGAATCACCAGAAACACGCCCAGAATACGCTTGTAAACAGGCGAGGGATGCTCGGCCATCAGCGTCAGCCCTGCAAAGGCGCCGGCGGCCGCACACAGCACGGGAACCCATACAAACTTATACTGGATATCGCGCCAGCGCTGGGACAAGATGGCGATATTGAGGCATAGCGACGTTGTCGTCGAAATGGCCAGCGCCTGCTCCAGCGGCAGAAAAAGCGGGGTCAGCGCCATGACAATGATGCCGTAGCCAAATCCGGTCACTGTCTGAACTGTGGCGCTGATTCCCGAAACAAGAAACAGCAAAAGATATTGCATAACCTCTCTCCTCACTGACGCCCAAAAGCGTCTTTTTCATTGTAGTCCACCCGGACGCACAAGTCAATTATGGTATACAAAAGAGAGGAGAAATTTTTCGCTTTACATTTTGTCATTTTCGCGCTAGAATAAAAAGGTATATCGGCATGCGCCGCCTGAAAGGAAGTTGTGGAAATGAAATATTTTACCGTTCCTTTGATCAACAAGCGAAGCAGGGGGTTCAAAACCTTTATTCTGGGCCAGTCAGCTGAGCAGAAGCATTACCGCGCTCAGCACGTCAGCGAGGACATCACGCTTTTATGGCTCGAAGCCAGCCAGTTCGGCAAGCTGCACTGCTTCCCCTGTGTGCTCAAGGAGCATGACGGTATGCTGGTCTTTCAGCACGCCTCGTCCAAAAAGGTGGCTGAGTCCAATGCCATGCTGATTCAGCGCTGGAACCTGTTCGTCAACCCCGAGAACATTCAGACTGACTATCATGTTGAAGAAATGAACCGCAAGGAGTTTTACGCCCTGTTTAACGACTGTCAGCGCAAAGCCCTAGAGGATGAATACGCAAAGGCTGTCGATGAGACTGACACAGATGCGGACGAAACACCGCAGCCGGATTCTGAAGCGCAGGCATCATCCGAAAGCCCCTCTGCCAAATAACCCAAGTTGAGTATCAGCCGCCCTGCCGGGCGGCTGATTTTTGTTTTGCTGACTTACAGCTCGATGCTTTTGTCGGCAATCTTCTGGCAAAACATTGCGTCGTGCTCGACAAAGAGCATGGTCGGCTGATATTCCAGCAGCAGCTCTTCAAGCTGCATGCGCGAAAAGACGTCGATATAGTTGAGCGGCTCATCCCAGATATAAAGATGTGCCTGCTGGCACAGGCTGCGCGCCAGCAGCACCTTTTTCTTCTGTCCGGCCGACAGGTCCGACATGTCTTTTTCAAACTGCACCCGCGCAAAGTCCAGCTTGCGTAAAATGGCCTTGAACAGACTTTCGTCTATCGCGCTGCGCGCTGCAAAGTCCCGCAGACTTCCGCGCAGAAATCCCGCGTCCTGCGGCACATAGGACAAAACCAGCCCCGTCCCTTTCTCAAACCGTCCGGTGTGTTCAATCTCTTCGCCCAGACACAGCTTGAGCAGCGTCGACTTTCCGCTACCATTTGCGCCGCGCACGGCGATGCGCTCACCGGGCAGGACCTCAAAATCAAGCCCGCCGCAGACCGGCCGGCCGCCATAATACAGCGACAGCCCGCGCGCCTCTAAAATGCGGCCGCGCCGCCATTCGAGCGGCGACAGCTTGAGCGTCTCGGTCTTTTCCACGTTTTTCAGCAGCGAGGATTTTTGCCGGATGGCATCTTCACGCCGCTCTTCAATGGCCTTTGACCGCTTCATCATTTTGGCCGACTTGTGTCCGATATACCCGCGGTCAGGCCGCAGACCGGCGTTTCGCTGGCCTTTTTTTGTTTTTTCCACCTGGTCTGACCACGTACTCGTGCGGCGTGCCGCCTCGCTCAGGCGACGAATATCCTTTTGCAGCCGCTCGTTCTCCGTCTGTTCAAAAGCGTCTTGCCGCCGCCTGTTTTCCCACCAGGATGAAAAATCGCCCCTCTGCACCTCGACGCCTGAACGGTTGAGCGCCAGGATATGGCTGACACAGCCGTCGAGAAAGGCGCGGTCGTGGGACACCAGGACAAAGCCCTTCTGCCTACACAGGAACTGCGCCAGCACCCTCCTGCCCTCGGCGTCAAGGTGATTGGTCGGCTCGTCGATAAGCGGAAATCCGCCATCCTGCTGAAACAGGGCGGCCAGAAGCACTTTGGTCCGCTCGCCGCTGCTCAGCGTCTCCCAAGAGCGCTCGAGCACGGCAGAATCAAGCCTGAGCTCTCCAAGTGCGCGCTCAAGACGCCACTGCTCAAGCTGCGGCGCCGCCTGCAAGGCGGCTTCCAGCGCTGTCAGGCCGTGCCCGCGAACCTCAACGGGAAAATATATGCACTCGGCCGGGCACGAGATATTTCCGCGGAAATCATACTGCCCCAGCAAAAGACGCAGAAGCGTCGTCTTTCCCCGGCCGTTGCGGCCTACAAGCCCCAGCCGCCAGTCGGTGTCGAAATCAATCGAAAGGTCGTCAAATACATTGTCATAGCTGCCGTCATAGGCAAAGGTCAAATGGGATATATTGATTTGTGCCATTGTGCATCGCCTCCTGCAAACGCGCCCGAATGGGCAATAAAAATGGCCGCAGGAAAATCCATCCCGCAGCCGGCCGTCTGCAAAGAAAACACGCCAAAAGGCGTGCCCTTACAGGCACTGTATTCCGGTGATGCACATGGTTCCCCTGCAGGGCAGGACAGCAAAACAGCCGCAGGCCGTTTTCTTCCCGCCTTTGACAGGGCGCAGACAAGCTGCCGCCCAAGCTGACCGCACACGCCGCCGGGCCGCTTTTAGTATCCGCGCCTGATTTCAGCAAGAGAACTTGCGCATTTTTTCACTCCTTTTTCCAATCTGGTGTTATTATATGCGCAAACACAGCCGCTTGTCAAGCCATCGGGCCTGCGTTATCCCCGCAAAATCTGCGGATTTTGTGGGGGCCCGTTCATTTTTCCATAAGTGGGGATTTCTCCCCCCTTATCGCTCGCTGTACTCGCTAACCCCCCTGTCGGGCTTTGCCCTCTCAGGGTGCAGTTTCCCGGCACATGTCCGGGAAACTGCGGAATCAATTCGGCGGTGGGTCCCTGGGGTCCTGCGCTGCCGCATAAGCCTGAGCGCATTTTTCGCGCCGGTGCAAGCCACAGGGGCCTGCGTCATCCTCGCGAAGCGAGATTGATTCCCCACCGCAAACGCTCCGCTGGTTTGCGTCGGGGACCCCTTCAATGAATACTCGCTCGGCGGAATGAATCCGCCGGCTCGGCTCGCGCGACCCCACGCGCCCCGGCTGCGCCGGGGTCCTGCGTCAGCTGCGCGGAGCGCAAGCGCGGCAACGGTTACATCAAGGGCATTTTTTGGTACTTTTTGTTGCTCGTGACAAAAAGTACAGCCGACAGCGCCGGCCGGCGCCTGCGCGCGCACCGTTGACATCAGCGCAGCCGCACCGGGCTTCGCCCCGCAAAATCTGCGGACTTTGACGCTCGTTTTGTGAATCATTGGTTTCACATATCGTGTATCCGTGCTAAAATAGTGTTATTACATTCCACAGGAGGAAATCTTATGCCCCTCTGCCCTGTTTTGACAACCGAGCGGCTGATTCTTCGGCCGTTTACGGCAAATGACATAGATGCCATCTTCACCCTGTACAGCGACGAAGAAACCAACACCTTTTTGCCGTGGTTCCCCATTAAGACCAGACAGGAGGCCGAAGACCTGTTTGCCAGACGCTACGCGGCCCCGCCCCCGGACGGCGGATACCGATACGCTGTATGTCTGCGCACCGACGATATCCCCATCGGCTATGTACACCTGAGTGAAAGCGACAGCCGCGACCTCGGCTACGGTCTGCGCTCAGACTGCTGGGGCCGGGGAATTGCGGCCGAAGCCGCGGCGGCCGTCATCTGTCAGGCACAAAAAGACGGCATTCCCTTTGTCACAGCCACTCATGACGTACGCAATCCTGCCAGCGGCCGCGTGATGCAAAAGCTGGGGTTGCGCTACTGCTACAGCTATGTCGAGCAGTGGCAGCCCAAAAATATTCCCGTCACCTTCCGGCTCTATCAGCGCAATCTTGACGGCTGTGAAAAGCGTATGTATACAAAATATTGGGAACAATCAGCCATTCATTACGTCGAATAAACAGGTTTTTCCGGTGTTACTCTTTCGTAATTGCTATTGACCGGTTTTCGAGATATAATAGCTGTATTATGGCAGTTTATATGCCTGCTTAATCTCTTTTTACCCCTAACAGGGTGGAAATGAACGGAGGGACCGCTTTGGACGAAATGAAGCTTCCGGGCGCAAACCCGTCAAAAGGCGGCCGCCGTGCCGCTTCTTCGGGGAAAAAGCCTTTGATTGTTATTTTATGTCTGCTGGCCGTTGTGCTGGCCGCTGCAGGCGGCGCACTGGGCTGGCTGTACTTCACCGACAGCATCTATCCCGGTGTGACAGTGGGCGGCAGCAGTGCCGACGGACAGATGGATCCCATCGACCTGTCCGGGCTGTCGCGTCCCGAGGCGCTTGCGGCGCTTGAAGAAGCCTTTACCTCAGTGACCCCGGGCCAGAGCCTCGAGGTCACAGTAGGCGAATACTCCCGCACCCTCGACCTTTCGGGCGTCGGCACCCGCTATGAAGCGAGCCAGACCACTGAGTCGGCCTATCTGTACGGCCGTACCGGCAGCCTGCCTGCGCGTATCCGGGCAGTTTGGCAGTCCCTGACGCAGGGGATCGTCATTACTCCTGCCATTGCTGTAGACCAGCAGCTGCTCGACAGTGAGATTCAAAAGCTCGCCTCAGACCTGTCCTCTGAAATGTCACAGCCCACTTACACCCTCGAAGACGATGTTTTAATCCTCGACCGGGGACAGACCGGTGTCTCTATCGACACGGGCGATTTTCTTGCCTTTGTCCGAGGACGTATTCTGAGCGGCGACCTTTCCCCGGCGGTTTACGAGCCGCAGGTTGAAGACCCTGATCAGCTCGACCTCATGCTCATCCGCGATGAAATCGAACAGCCCATGCAAAATCCCCGGCTCGACCTTGAAAACGACCCCACAGGCAACACCATTCTGCCGGCGCAGCGCGGCATCTCGCTTGATGTGGACGAAGCCCAAAAAATACTGGCAGAAAGCGACGAACGCTATGTTGAGCTTCCGCTCGTCATTACTGAGCCCACCATGACGACCGAAGAATTCGAGTCGGCTTTGTTCCGCGATGTGCTGGGCGAAGGGACCACATCTTTCAACGCCAATCTGGTCGGCCGTACGACCAATGTCAAGCTGGCGTGCGACTTTATCGACGGCGTCATCTTAAATCCCGGCGACGTGTTTTCATATAACGACACCGTCGGTCCGCGCACCTATGAGCGCGGCTTCCGTGACGCCATCGTCTACGTCGGTGCATCGGCTGAGGACGGTGTGGGCGGCGGCATCTGCCAGGTCTCGTCCACCATCTATTACGCGGCGTTGCGCGCTGACCTCGAGATCGTCGAGCGTAAAGCACACAGCCGCATTGTCACCTATGTACCTCTGGGTGAGGATGCGACAGTTGCCTGGGGCGCTGTGGACTTCCGCTTTAAAAACGACACAGATTATCCTATCCGCATTGATGTCAGCTACGGCCGTTCGTCCATGACAGTCCAGCTGGTCGGTACCAAGACCGAAAACAAGACCGTGCAGATGGAGACGACGGTGCTGTCGAAAACCCCTTTCCAGACTGTGCACGTTGAAAATGCCGAGCTCGCCCCAGGTGAAAGCCGCGTCAAATCCAACGGCTATACCGGCTATGTCACTGAAACCTATCGCGTCGTCTATATCGACGGTGTCGAGACTTCACGCACCTTTGAAAACAAAAGCGTCTACACCAAGTACGACAAAGTCATTGAAGACGGCCCTGCCCTTCCGGTTGTTGACCCGATAACGCCGACTGATCCGACGACGCCGACTGACCCGACAACTCCGACCGATCCAACAGTACCTGTCGATCCGACGACGCCTGTCGACCCTCCGGTAACGACCGACCCAACAACTCCGGCCGACCCAACAACGCCTGTTGATCCCACTACGCCTGTTGATCCGACTGAACCAGTTCTCCCCCTGCCTGAGGAAACCACTGTTCCGGCCGCCTGATGCTTTGCGAAAGGACGTGAAAAAAATGAAACTCAACGCAAATGACAGCGCCGGCATTCGCCGCTATGCAGCGTCGGTTGTCCGCCAAAACAGCTCCAGGGTCCTGCTGGCCGCCCTGCTGGTCGTCGTCGTTGACTTTGTGGTGCAGCTCTGTCTGACGCTTATGGGGGTGACCGGTTCGATAGACGAACCACCCCTGGTTACGCTGCTTGCCAATCTTGTCGTGCTTTTGGTCTCCGCGCCGCTGTCTTATGGCCTGTACGAGCTTTTTC
>DVMR01000048.1 GCA_018714845.1 Candidatus Ventrousia excrementavium | reverse complement strand
ACCAGTCGAGCTCGCCTGACTCAAAGGCCAGAAGACCTGCTGAGAAGTCGGCAATGGGGGTGTAGTTGATGTATTTGATGGCCGCTTCGCCGCGGTAGTAGTCGGGGAAGGCTTCAAGCGTCCACTTGACGTCGTTGTCAAGATAAGTAATCATGTACGGCCCCGTACCGGCCAGTGCGACTTTGGTGCCGAACTCGTCGCCCTGCTCGGTGACGACCTTTTCACTCATGATGTAAACGCCGGTCATGTTGGCGAGGAAGGACGCGTCGGGGTATTTGAGGTGAATGGCGACCGTGTGGTCGTCGATTTCTTCGGCCGACTCAAAAGAGGCAGTTCTGCTGCCCCAGCCGGGGGCCGCGGCGCAGCGCTCATACGAGAAGATGACGTCGCTCGGCTTGAGCTCGTCGCCGTTGTGGAACTTGACGCCTTCGCGCAGAGTGAAAGTGTAGGTCATGCCGTCGTCGCTGACCTCATAGCTTTCGGCGATGCGCGGCTCAAGCTCCAGCGTGCTTTCGTTGAGGTAGTAGAGTCCTTCGTACATCTGGGTGCGGACCAGCATGTCCTGCAGGTTGCGCACGCCGTGGCCGTCGATGGACTGAAGGTTCGCCTTAATGCTCAGGTTAACGGTATCGCGCTTTTCCGTGCTCTGCGAGCCGCTGTCGCCCGCGGGGTCCTGTGTGGTTGTGTTGGTGTTCTCGTCGCTCGGTGTGCCGCTTCCGGTCGGCGCACATGCCGAAAGAACAAGGCTCGCCATGATGGCGACTGCCAACAGCAGCGCTAGGTTTCTCTTCATTTTTCTTCCTCCTCGTATTCGCAAATTTGTTTATGTTGACAGTGCAGTTTTTACCGCACAGCAAACACTTCCAAGCGCCGGGGGAATAAAATCGCTAAAACCGTGAAAAAGGACTCTGCCTGCTTTTATGGAATTGATTTACTTTATTGTTTTAATCCTGTAATTAAGGATGATTATACCATTTCCACCTGTGAAATGCAAATAAAAAATGGATCTTTCTTCCGCACAAAACCATATATTTCGTCCAAATATAATACTTATTTTTACATTCATTGTGAATAGTGCCTCTAATTTGCCGGCCAAACTTAGTGGTTTTTTACAGCCTCCTGCTTCTCAGTTGACGGTTCTTGCATTTTTTATGATGAAACTTGCATTCCTGGCACTGCCGGGATGGCCGAAGTTTTTTTAAAAAAGCCCTTGCATTTTCTTCCGTTTTGTGGTATTCTATATTGGCACTGAAAAATTGCGCTTGTAGCTCAGCTGGATAGAGTGACTGGCTACGAACCAGTAGGTCAGGGGTTCGAGTCCCTTCAAGCGCGCCAGAGCAAAAAGCACATCAGCATGGCTGATGTGCTTTTTGTCATTTGCCGCATGATGCAGATGGCAGCCCCCCGGCCCGGTGCCGCCGCCCGAATTACCCGGATGCAGCGCGTTTTCCTGTGCCTGTTTGGGTACAAAAAAATCCCCAAAGCGCAGCCGGAACATCAATTTCCAGCCCCGCTTTGGGGAATCTGTCAAAGAATGGTTAGCAGTCAATCCAGTCAGTCAGCCAGATGCCCCGTGTATACGACCACAGACGCTTCTGCATCTTGCCATCATTAATCCTATAAAGCCATACAGTTTCCTCTGCTTGAGGAGACACTGTGCCATCTTCTGAGGTAGGAATTTCTTGATTTTCAATTACCATTGCTTCAGATGCATATGCTGACATTGACAGTGTGGCCAATACAGCCAATACACATATAATGCGCTTAAACTTCATATAGGGCCTCCAAAAAATATTTTATCTATTTAGAAATGATAGGTAGAGACGCAAAAGGTTCAACTGTTATGTCTTCAATATCACCAAGTTCACCATTAATGCAAATGGTATATGTTCCGTCCCCATTATCAATTATATACGTATCTGAAGGCAATTCTAACAGATATCCTTCATCTTTTGGAAAATCTATTCTCGGCTGAATTACCATTGTATATGAAAACACAAACAGGATGCCGATTAAAATGCTGACAATGATTCCGCCAGCCTTTTTGCGTGATTCCAGCTCCTCAAAGTGCGCACCCAAACGCAGTCTTTTGATAAAGGCCCGTTCGCTGCGGCTCTTTGCAAACGTAGACGAAGCTGCCGGCATTTTATTTTCCCGTTTTCCTTCTCTGGGCTTCTCGTGCAGCAGCATCTCGAGGTATTCCTGACGCTCATCCGGGTCAAGCCTGGACATGACACCGAAATCGCATCGTTCCTCCAGGATATCCACCACCAGATTCTGCAGCAGATAAACCAGCGGATTCCACCAGAACACGCAGCACAGAATCTCAACAAGCCGCTTGCACCACTCATCTCTGTTGACAAAGTGTTGCCACTCGTGCAGAATGATGAACTTGAGGTGTATGTCAGAATACCTTTTGCCGTATGGCAAAACGACAACTGGTCTGATAGTCCCACAGACATATGGACTGCCGCCAAAATATCCCTTCCGAACGTCAATATCCTGCCCTGTAATCTTTCTCGCTGCATCCTGCGCGGCAAAATCGGGCAGATATTTTGAAACCAGTCTTTGCGAGCGAACAGCCCTGCCCAGACGCCACACAGTGACAGCCACAGCTCCGCATACCCACACGGCCGTCAAAATCTGAGACAGACTGAAATACTGTCCGCCAATCCAGACTGCCGGAGTCTGCAGTGCATCGACCACATTCGGCATCCACTCGGTAGACCCAATCACTTTGGTAAAAGGAAACTCAAGCGGCAGGAACACGCGCAGCAAAGTTGCAATCACTAAGCAGAGCATGGGCAAAAGCCCAAAGCTTAAGACAAACGCTTCCTTGCGGCGCAGAACCAGCAGTAAAACGGAAAATAAGCCGAACCACACGATCGACATCAGAAACGAGTACACCGTCAGAGTCATTTTTTCGTTCTTTTCACCCTCTGTGAGCTTTTCTCTTTCAGTGTGCGCCTTTCCTGAAGCAACCGTTCCAGCTCCTGATAGGTTTCATCGCTGATTGTGGATTCATCAAGCAGTGCACTGAACACTTTTGTCACCGTTCCAGCCTGATCGGTTTTAAAGGACCCGAGCTGCTGAATCTGCTCTGCCGCATACTGCGCTTCGCTGAGCACCGGGACAAAAGTACGGCCGTAGTGCGTGCCCGTCTTGGTAAACCCGTAAACCTGGATAGCATTCTTCTCCAGCATACTGTTGAGCAGAATGTGGATTGAGCTTGCCTTCCACGTCTTTTTGGGCGAGAGCTCAATGATTTCTGAACGCGACAGCGGGCGGCCGGCTGCCCACATGACCGTCAAAATCTCGAGCTCACTTTTAGACAGCTTATCTATCTTCCATCACCTCCTGTCATCTTATACTTATCTATATAATATCACAACTAATGTGAATGTCAATAAGAAAAAACGATTTTTGTGAAAAAAATCTTCACTTGACGATAAAGAATTAACTGCATTGTTTTCCAAAAATCTCTGTGGTATGATAAAAGCAGAATTACCAGAGCCCTGACAGATCCCTACTCATCAATAAAATGTGGTGATGCTGATGTGTTTTTCCCAGCTGCTGGTCCTGATTGGCGTGGACGCTCCTGACGCTGTAGCCCGCTTCGGCGGACAGGAAGCTCTTTTGCGCCGTTTTCTGCTCAAGTTCCCCCAGGACCCGACCTTCGGCGCGCTGGATGCCGCACACAATGCCGGCGATATCGAAGCGCTGACCCGGCAGGTCCACACGCTCAAGGGGGTGACCGCCAACCTGGGCCTTGCGCCGCTGTCCCGGCTGGCGGCCGATTACCTGGCCGCGCTGCGCGCCGGCACTCCCCTGTCTGCGCTGGATGCGCAGTACCAGGCGCTGTGCGCCGAATACCGCCGGGTGACTGAGGCCATTGTCCAGTTTTCAGCCGGTAACCCTGCGTAAGCGGAAGGAGATACCCAAAATGAGAAAGATTATGGTCGTTGACGACGATGTTACGAGTCAGGCCATTGTCAAAGCGCTGCTCTGCGACGAATATGAAGTGATCACCGCCAATTCCGGGCTGCAGGCGCTGGGGCGGCTGCAGGAAAGCGCTGACTACGACCTTATTCTGCTCGATATGGTCATGCCGGGCGCCAGCGGTCTGGATGTGCTTAAAACACTCAAAAGCACGTCCGGTGTGGCCGATATTCCGGTTATTTTTCTCACCGGCATCGACGGCGTACAGATGGAGCTGGAAAGCTATGTCAACGGGGCAGCGGACTTTATTCAAAAGCCGGTCAACGCCGATCTGCTCCGTTTGAAAATCAAGCGCCAGCTTTTTGTTCGCGACCTCAAGATCCAAAACCATCTCCTGCAGGAAAAGTTACAGCAGGTCAAGACCAGGATCGACAGCATTTTTGACCAAATCATGTAATTCGGACAGGAAAAGCCGCGGGCATGCCCGCGGCTTTTTGCGTCTCAGCTTAAAAGGTCGTGTCCGGATCGAGCGGGTAAATGGGCCGCTGAATCTTGTGGTAGGTCAAAAGACTGTAATCGGCCGTGTGGATTCCCGGCGGGTTGGTGGTGACAATGGCTTTGGCCCGCGGCTGGAAGAATGCGCGGAAGTGGGTCGTCGACTTGATGCAGACAATGTCGTAATCATTGATGTCTGCACCTGTGACCAGAAAGACGCGGTCGTCAAGGGTCTGGCCGGCCAGAATGGACGTGACGATGACTTCGACCTGGCCAATGCGCAGGCGGGCCGTTTTTCCGTAGCAGATGGGCTGGCCTTTCTGCATGGGGGTGACATAGGTGGCCTTGCCGTCGGACAGAGCACAGACCTCAGCGTCAACGACATCGACCGGCGCGCCGTGGATGTTGTCGGTCTTGCCGCCCAGTTTGCCCGACACCTTGCCGCCCACACCGGCCGCATGGGCCTTGGCCGCCATTTCGGGGTCAAAGATGAATCCGACAATGGACCTGGGCTGGTCGCGGCGCAAAAGCTCCTGCAGCATCCAGGTGCCGTCGCAGGGGCATCCGCCGCCCGGGTTGTCAGACGCTTCGTTGATGACGACATAGCCCTCGCCCGGCTTTTTGAGCTCGTCGAGCGCGCGGTCGAGCGCCTGCGCGGGGCTGAGGCACTCGACGTCCAGGGCGTGGCGGTGGTCCCATACCCAGTGGGCCAGCTCTTCGGCCGCTTTTTGTGCGCCCTGTCCCTTTTCTGCCACGACGACGATAGATGCTCCGGCGCACGCCACATCGCAGTAGGGGAAGCCGTGGAAATAAGTGGCGTCGATCAGGCCGTGTTCTTTGGCGTACTGCGCGACGTGGTCGGTAAAGGCCTTCATGGGGTCGTGGAAGGTGCAGGCATTGCAGCAGTTGGTGAACATGGGAATGTGCACCAGCGCCGTTTCAGGATGGCACTGGCCGCGGATAATGCCAAGCAGGGTCTTCATGGCC
>DVMR01000047.1 GCA_018714845.1 Candidatus Ventrousia excrementavium | reverse complement strand
CCGCCGCCAAAGCTGCCGAAGCCGCCCGGTCGTCCGGGACCGCCAAAACCACCCGGTCCGCCGCGCGGGGGACGCGGGGGCGGTGGGGGACGCCGCCGGGGACGAGGTGGGCGCGGGCGATAGGGAATCATGGGACCGAAAAAGCCCCAGCGCCGCCGGTAGGGTGTGCCGGCCACATAAATGGTGCGCCGGCCGGCTGCGGTCATGATAATGGCGAGCAAAATGAGAATGACAACCAGCCCGATGATAATATTGCCGAAGCTGAAGCTGCGGCGGGGCGGCTCATAGACGTTGGGCGACGTCACAGGCTGCTGCACACCGCTGCCGGGCGCAACAGTCGAAATCGAGCCGTACTGCTCTTCAAACACGTCGAGCACTGCGTCAAAATAGCTGCGCACGCCTGCATCGTAGTCGCCGGCTGCAAAGTCTTCTTCAAGATAATTCCACTGCAAATCGTCAATGGTACCGCCTGTAAAGACGTCTTCGATGCCCTGACCGGGGACGGAATAATAGTTTTCGTCCGAAATGGCGAGCAAAATAAGATAGCCGTTGTTCTCTTCAGCCGAGCCGATGCCCCAGTCGTTGAACAGGGTGACAGCGTAATCGGCAATGTCATATCCGTCGAGAAAATCGACAGTGACGACGACAATCTGTGCGCCCGTCGACGCGCTGAGCGACTGATTCTGCTCGATGATGTACTGCTCAAGGTCACTGGACAGCACATTGGCAAAGTCGCCGACATAAAAGTCGGCCGTCGGGTCGGGCACATCAGGGGCAGCGGCCAGCGGCAGAACACACAGCGCCAAAGCCAGCACCAGCGTGCACAGCCGGTACAGATGGACCTTTTTCATGGCAAAATCCTTTCCTGAGGCCCCTTAGCGGACCAGGGGCGCGGGTGAAACTGAGGTGAAGCGGCGCAGCAGGCTGGCAGGAAAACGGTCGAGCAGCTGGTTGAACTCCAGCGCCGCTGTGTTGTAGCCGTCACGGCTCATGGTGTCATTGCGGGCCAGGATATTGTAATAAAGGCTCTGGCGGTAGCTTTCGTCGCGGTCAGACAGAGATTGACGGCCCATGGCCTCGTACAAGTCAGTGACAGCGCCCGTCAGGGCTGTGTTGGCGTCAAACAACGCCTCGATGTCGCTGCCCGCCGCGTCAAAATCAGCCACAGCATTTTCGAGCGCCGAGAGCAGGGCGCTGTCGACAGCGTATCCGCGTGCAACACTGAGCAGGTTGTAGGCGTCGTCTCGGTTGCGGCTCAAGTCAGAGGCAACGCCGATGCCGTCGCCGGACACGCCGTTCCAGAAAATCTCTTCAACATCGGCCCGCAGAGCGCGCAGGGAGCGGCCGCTGCCGAGGATAACGGCCAGCGCAATCATAACGGCCATGATGACGGTGGCCAGGCGGGGACTTTTGAGTTTTTCAGCCATGATCAGCGGCGGACCTCAAGCAGCTTCTGCTTGAGCTCGCCCTCGATTCTCCCCAGCTCCTGCTCGGCAGCCTGGCGCTTCTGCCGCCCTTCCTGCTGGATGTTGAGGACTTCGTCAATGGTCGAGATGAGCTGCTGGTTGGTATAGGTCAGCGTCTCGATGTCGACAATGCCGCGCTCGCTCTCACGCGCGGTCTCGACCGTCGTCATCTTGAGCTTTTCGGCGTTTTTGCGCAAAAGCTCGTTGGTCATGTCAGACACCTGGCGCTGCGCTTCCATGGCCTGCTGCGAGTGGGCCAGGCCGAGCGCCAGCACCATCTGGCTCTTCCACAGGGGAATGGTGTTGGTCAGGGTGGTTTGAATCTTTTCCGCCATCAGGCTGTCGTTGCCCTGCACCAGACGAATCTGCGGCGCCATTTGAATGGAGATGACCCGCGTCAGGTCAAGGTCGTGCAGCTTCTTTTCAAACCGGGTGCACATGGACTGCATGTCATTGGCTGCCTGCGAATCTTCGGGCAGACCGGACTGCTTGGCTTTTTCAATCAGCTGGGGCAGCACTTCGTTTTGCATCTGGCTCAGCTTTTTGCGGCCCGCCAGAATGTACATGGACAGCTCTTTGTAATTGACGAGGTTTTTGTTGTACATCTCGTCGAGCATGGCGATGTCCTTAAACAGCTGAACCTGGTGGCTTTCAAGCGCGGCGCAGATTTTGTCAACATTGGTCTCGGCCTTGCTGTAGCTGGCTTGCAGAGAAGCAATGCGGTTGCCCGCCTTTTTGAAAAGGCCCAGAAAGCCCTTTTTATCATCTTCGGCCTCTTCAGAAAAGCCGCGCAGCTCGGTGACCAGGTCAGAGAGCATGTCGCCGACCTCGCCCAGGTCCTTGGTGCGGACGTTTTTGAGCGCGCTTTCAGAAAAATCAGCCATTTTCTGCTGCGCACCCGAGCCGTACTGCAGCACCATGTTGGTGTTGGTGATGTCGATTTTTTCGGCAAACTCAGCCACCGCCTGCTGCTCGGCGGGAGACAGGCTGCTTTCGTCGAGCACAGCGGGCTGTGCGGGGGCGGCCTCGGGCTTTTTCTCTGCCTCGGGCTCGGCAAAGGGGGTCAGGGTCAGTTCGGGCAGCGTCACTTCCTGGGACTGGGTGTTTGGATTTTCATTCATTTGGCGTTCCTCCTGTCGTTGATTTGGCTGCCGGACAGACCTTCCTGGGTCAGCATGCCCTCCAGCACGGTGATATCGGTGGAAATATCAAGGGCTTCGCCCGCGAACAGCTTGTCAAGCTGCGTTTCAAAGGCGTCGGCCACTGTTTTGAGCACGTTTTCGACCTTTGTCATGGCGCTTTGAATGTTTTCACCCGCCACGCCCTGCTCTTCCATATTTTCGTAGGAGGTCAGCATTTTGAGCACAGTGGGCAGATGGTAACTGACGAAGCGGCGGATTTCAGGGGCCGAGGACGGATTTTGGGCGACGTAGTCAAAAATCCTGCCGCAGGCCGTCATGGCGCGGGACGCTTCGCGCCGCACGTCTTCGTCGCTGATTTTTCGGCACACGGCCTGAATGTCTGCCACGGCCTGCCGCCCGTCGCGCAGCAGGCGGTCGACCGCCTCGTCGCCGGAATAGGCAAAGGCTTCGGGCACGGGGACCCACACAGTTTTGGCGGGGAAGAACCGCTTGCACACAAAATAGACGACCACAGACAGCGCTGCGGCCAATACAAAGTCGCGGATGCGGTAGAGGGGGAACACAAAGGCGTACAGCAGCCAGAAAAGGCCGACTGCGTACTGGGGAAACGGAGAGGGAACGCGCTTTTCAATCCTGCGCTCCGCGTCAGGGTTCTGCATGGCTTCACCTGCTTTGACAAGGCGGCGCCACTGCCTGGCGCCGCTGTGAATTGACATCTTTATCTTACATGTTTGGCGAGCCGGTGTCAAGAAAAGTCCGCCCCTGCGGGGGCAAAAAAGGGGGTGGAAAAGCATGGGCAATGTGTTATACTGAATGTGGAAGGAATATTTTCACGAAAAATCGCTGATTTTGCAGCAAAACAGGGGGAAAGGCTATGTCACAGCAGCATTTGCCGCATGTACACGTCATTGCGACCGGAGGAACCATCGCATCCCGTCCGGTCAGTCCGACCCAGACGACAGGTTATTCGCAGGTCGCCCTGACGGCCGACGACCTGGTCGCCGGCATTCCGGGCATCGAGACGCGGGTCCGGCTGACGACCGAGCAGCTTTTGGCGACCGCAAGCTCGGCGCTCGAGGACGCCGACCTGCTGCGCCTGTCTCAGCGCGTCGCTGACGTTCTGGACGACGAGACGGTCGACGGCGTCGTCATCACACACGGCACCGACACCATGGAAGAGAGCGCCTTTTTTCTCAACCTGACGGTACACAGCGAAAAGCCGGTCATTCTGACGGGGTCGATGCGCCCGTCCACAGTGCTGAGCGGCGACGGGCCGCTCAACCTGATGAACGCCATTCTGGCCGCCGCCGAGCCCCAGAGCAGGGGCATGGGGGTCATGGTGTGCATGAACGATCACCTTTTGGCCGCGCGCGACGTGATGAAGACCTCAACTTATAAGGTCGAGACTTTTCAGTGTCTCGAGGGCGGATGCCTGGGCACGGTCATGGGCGGCGTGGTGCGGTACCAGTACGCGCCGCTGCGGCCGCACACGGTGCGCAGCGAGTTTGACGCGCGCGAACTGACCGCACTGCCGCGGGTCGAGGTGGTCTACACCCACATCGGCTGCGGGACGCAGATGTTCCGCGCCGCGCTTGAAAGCGGGTGCCCGGGCATTGTGGTGGCAGGCTCGGGCAACGGCTCGATTCCCCCGGCAATCCACGAGATGTACAGAGCATGGCCGGGGCAGAAGCCGGCGTTTGTGCGCGCATCGCGCGTGCCGGGCGGGTTTGTCGGCGATTACAGCGGCGAGCGCGACGCAAGAAACGGGACCGTGCCGAGCTGTGGGTTTTCGCCCCAGAAATCGCGCCTGCTTTTGCAGCTGGCGCTCACCGTTTCATCCGAACGCGACTACCTTTGCGGCGTCTTTGCGCGGTATTAAAGCGGCAGAAAAACAGAAAGCCGGGGACACTGTCCCCGGCTTTTACTGTGCCGGCTGGGCATCTTCCGGCGCGGCGGTGTCTGAGCGGTCGGACGCCGCCGGCTCGGAAGCGCTTTGCGTCTGCGCGTCCGCAGACTCCGGGCCCCCGAGGTCCTCTTCGTCCAAAACGCTTTTGTGTTCTTTGGGGTCCTCTTTGGGCAGACGGCCGGTGACGGCCATCTGATAAAGCTTGGGGTCGTTTTCCAGAAGAAAGCGGGAATCTTCGGGCGGGACTTTGTCGCCGGACATGATGCGGGATGCGATTTTGAGGCACTTGAGCCTGGCATCGAGCCACTCGGCCATGGCCTCGGCCGTCTCGCGGGCCCGTTCGGCCTCTTCCCTGGCCTGCTGCCGGACGAGCTCGGCCTGCTTCTGGGCCTGTGCAAGGGCGTGCAGACGCTCGGCTTCGCTGTCTCGGGCTGGGCGCCCGGTGCTGAGCTCGGCGCGGTCGGTCCGGGCCGCGCCGAAGGCCGGCGCTTGCACAGAGGCTTCCGGCGCAGTCTGCGCCGCGGTGCGGGACAGGAGTTCAGCCGAAGCCTGACAGGTTACGCGCAGATCCATGCTTTCACCCCCTGATAAGTCTTCTGTTCATTTTATCGGTCGGCCGGCAGGATTCTTAACAAAAAAAGCCGGCCTGACAGCGTCAGACCGGCCTGAAAAGGGCGCTCAGCCCTGATAGACGATTTTGCCTTCGATGATGGTGTAGAGCGGACGCGCGCTGGTCTCGAGGGCGGGCACGCCGCTCCACAGCACGACGTCTGCGTCCTTGCCGGGCTTCAGCGAGCCGACGCGGCTGTCGACGCGCAGCGCGCGGGCAGGGTTAATGGTAATCATGCGCAGGGCGCGCATGTGGTCGATGCCGTAGCGAACGGCGTCACCGGCCGAGATGAGCAGAATCTGCGGTCCGCAGATGGGGCCGTCTGTGATAAGGCAGACATTGAGGCCGCGCTTGTCGAGCTCTTTGACGTTGGCAACATCGCCGCCCGTCAGCTCGCCGTAGCCTTCGGCGATGGAGATGGGGCCGAAGCAGATGGTGCCGCCGCCTTCGACCAGCTCGTCGACATACAGGTCGCAGGCCCAGCCGTGCTCGATGGTGTAGTCGCAGCCGAACTCGCGCGCGACTTCGATGGTGGTCAGCATGTCAAACTGCTCGCAGTGGATTTTGAGGGGGATTTCGCGGCGCAGCACGGGAATGAGCGCCTCGCACTTGGCGTCATAGGGGGGCAGCTTTTCACGATCATTGCCCGCGGCTTCTTTTTTGGCCAGATAATCCTGAGCCTTTTTGAGCGCGCCGCGCAGCAGAGCGGCCACGCCCATGCGGGTTTGCGGGGCCTTGCCACGCTTGCCGTAGCCCTTGGGGTTGCCGCCCATGGCGCATTTCATGACCGCGGGGTCGAGCATGACCAGGTCGTGCAGATTGGTCTTGCCCGCGGTTTTGGCGACAAAGCCGGTGCCGCAGATGACGTTGGACGAGCCGGGGATAAAGCAGCAGGTGGTGACGCCAGCTTCGTGAATGGCCTTGAAGTCGTCGGCGTGGATGTCAATGGAGTGCAGGGCGCTGACGTGCGGAGTGATGGGGTCGGTCTTTTCGTTGAGGTCGCCGTTGAGAAAGCCGCCCGCGTGGACGTGGGCGTCAATCAGGCCGGGCGTGGCGACCATGCCCGCAGCGTCGATGACCTCGGCTCCGTCGGCCGAAAGGCTGCAGCCGATTTCGGCAATCTTGCCGTCTTTGAGCAGGATGTCGCAGTTTTCGCGCGCAGCATCCTCTTCCATGGTGTAAACAGTGGCGTTTTTTATGAGCAGCATGGTTTACTTCCCCTCCCTTGCAAAGACCGGACGGCCGGCGACGATGGTCTCGTCGATGTAGTTGTCAAAGCGCACGGCCGGGTTGCCGCGGCAGATGATGAGGTCGGCCTGCCTGCCCGTTTCCAGCGCGCCGACCAGGTGCTCGACGCCGAGGGCACGCGCCGGGTTTTGCGTCAGCATGTCCATGAGCTCGTCGCCCGTGGCGCCGGCCTGGCTCATGAGCGCGGCCGTCCACCACACCTGCTCATAGGCCGGGGGATACCCGACGTCGCCCGAGCAGAACAGAGACAGCGAAAGCCCCTTGCGGTACAGCCCGACCAGACGCTTAAGGTCCACATGGCCCTTGATGCCCGCCATGTTATAGGTGCTGTCGCCCAGCATGACATGCCAGCCGCGCGCCATGACCTCGTCTGCGAAGTCGCAGATGCCGTAAGCGCCGGTGATGACCATGCGCAGGTCGTATTTTTTGCCGATATCGATGACGCTTTCAATTTCGAGCGGCGTCTCGGCCGCCACGACAAAGGGGATCTCTTTTTTCAGCACGCGGCAGAGAACCTCTTTGCCCTCGTCATAGTCCCTGTCCTTTTTGCCCATGTACTCGGCCGCGGCGCGGAAGGCCTCGTCCATGTGCTGATACATGGACATGCGGGTGGCGGGACCGTTTTTGTCCTTGAAGGTGTCCTTGACGGCCTGGGTGTAGTTGGCCTTGACTGCCATGCGGTCGGCGAGGAAGAGCTCGGCAGTGCGCTCGCCGGCGACGTGGATGAGCGCCATCTGCCCGGCGATGAGGGCATTGGTGCCGGGGCACAGGCCGTAAGAGGTGATGCCGTCGCGGGCAAAGCGCTGGCGTTTGAGCTCGCGGATGTCAAAGGCATGGCGGATGTTCATTTCCGGGCAGACCGGCTCAGCGGCCTCGTTGATGTCACGCGGGCGGTCGCTGAAGTTCATGGCGCCCACGGCGCACAGGCCGAGCACCACACCGGGATAGACGCTGCGCCCGGAAGCGTCGATGACGTCGGCGCCCGCGGCGCTGAGGCCGGGACCCACCCCGGCGATGACCGGGCCGTCGCACAAAACGTCCCAGCCGGCCTCGTACCGGCCCTGTCCCAGGTACACGTTTCCGTTCTTTACTAATAGCATGGACCTTTCACCCTTTCCAGTAAAATCGTTTTATGTCAAAGCGCGGGGAAACCCTTTATACGCGGCCGCGCAGCAGCAGGCGGCCGGGCGTGCGGCCGGTCAGCGCGCCGCCGCGGTAAACAATCTCGCCGCCGATGATGACGGCTTCGATGCCGGCCGACACCTGGTGGGGGTCGGCGAAGGTGGCGCGGTCGCACACCGCCGCAGCGTCAAACAGCACAAGGTCGGCGTCAAAGCCGTCGGCAATGCGGCCCTTGTGCGAAAGCCCGAGCACCGTGGCCGGCAGGCCGGTCATTTTGCGAATCATGGCGGGCATGGGCAGCAGCCCGCGGTCGCGGCCGTAATGGCCCAGCGCGCGGGTAAACGAGCCGAAGGCGCGGGGGTGGCACAGCGCGTCGGGCGTGACGGCGACGCCGTCGGTGCCCACCATGATGGTCGGGTCGGACAGAATGGTCATCAGATCGGGCTCGCCGATGTCAAAGTAAATGGCCTGCACATCGCCGTCGTTTTGGACAAGCAGGTCGAACATCGTGTCAAAGGGGTCGGCGCCGCGTTCACGGGCAATGTCGGCAATGCTTTTGCCCAGCACTTCGGGCGTGCGGGGGGCCGCAGCGATGCGGACGCCCTCAAAGCCGCCGCAGCCGCAGACCAGGTTTTCAAAGCCGCCGGCATCCTCTTCAATTTCGCGGCGGATGATCCGGCGCGCATCGGGCGTGCGCAGGCTGCGCACCAGCGCGTCATTGCCGCTTGTAAAATGCCAGGGCGGGATGCAGCTTAAAAGGGTGGTCGCCGACGCCTCGTAGGGGTACTGGTCAGCGGCGACGCGCACGCCGGACTGGCGCGCCTTGCGAATCAGGCGCAGTATGTCTGCGGCAATGCCGTGGTTGCGGCGGCCGCACACCTTGAGGTGCGAGATGATGAGCTGGCAGCCGCTGCGCCGGGCCGTTTCGATGGCCTCGCGCATCGAGTCGAGCACAGTCTCGGATTCGCCGCGCATGTGCGTGGCGTAGACGCCGCCGTACTCGGCGACAACGGTGCACAAAGCGGTCATTTCGTCGATGTCGGCATAGGCGCCGGGCGTGTAGAACAGGCCCGAGCTCAGGCCAAGGGCGCCGTGCCGCATGGCGTCGCGCAGCAGCGCCTGCATGCGCGCAAGTTCGTCAGGCGTTGGCCTGCGGTCGTCATAGCCCATGACGATGCGGCGCAGGTTGTTGTGGCCGATGAGAAAAGCGCTGTTTTCGACGAGCGGCAGGCTGCGGGCGTACTCGAGATAAGGGCCGAAGGCCGCAAAATGCTCCGGTCCGTCGAGCCCCGGCGAAGGGGTCAGGCCGCTGCGCATTTCACAGACCATTTCTTCGCTGGACACGGCGGCCGAGTCGCCGCAGTTGCCGGTCAGCTGAGTCGTGATGCCCTGCGACACGCGCGACAGGCTGTTGTGCATGCTGCCCAGGCAGCTGTCACCGTGGGAATGGGTGTCAATAAAGCCGGGAGCCAGCGAAAGACCGGCGCCGTCGATGACGTCGCACGGGCCGTCGGGCACGCCCAGGCGGAGCCTGCCGTCTGCGCAGACGACATCGCCCATAAAGGCGGGAGCGCCGGTGCCGTCAAAGACAGTGACATTTTTGATGTAAAGGTCGGGCATGGTTGAACCTCCTTGCGGCGGGAATACCCTCATTATACACCGTGCCGCGCAGGGCGGCAAGACATGCCCCGCTCAAATGCCCTTGCCGGGACTGGGCGTTGTACGGCGGCGGGTTTTCTGGTATAATAAGCAGGTATGCAGCTCGAAAGCTTCGGCAAAAGGAGAATCTTCATGACTTATGACGTCGTTATCATCGGCGCCGGAACGGCCGGCGTTTATGCGGGGTACGAGCTTTTGAAGCTCAGGCCCCATTTAAAAGTGCTCATTTTGGAAATGGGAAACGATATTTACAGCCGCGTGTGTCCCATCGTCGCGGGCAAGGTGCGCGAGTGCATCTCGTGCAAGCCGTGCTCTATCATGTCGGGTTTTGGCGGCGCGGGCGCTTTTTCTGACGGGAAATACAACTTCACCACTGAATTCGGCGGCTGGCTGAGCGACTATATGGATGAACGCGAGCTGATGGAGCTGATCGACTATGTCGACTCGGTCAATGTCAGCTTCGGCGCGACGACCGAGGTCTTTACCACCGACTCACCCGAGGCCCGTCTGCTTGAACGGCAGGCGCTGGCGCATGACCTGCATCTTTTGCAGGCGCGCTGCAAGCACCTGGGCACCGAGCGCAATGTGAAGATTCTGACCAATCTTTACGAAAGCATGCGGGACAAATGCGAGTTCCGCTTCCGCACGCCAGTCGAGGGCATCACGCCGCTCGACGGCGGGGGCTACCGCGTGCGCCTGCGCGACGGCGAAAGCGCCGACTGCGCCTTTTGCATCGCAGCGCCCGGCCGCAGCGGCGCCGAATGGTTTGCCGGCTGCTGCCGAGAGCTGGGCCTGCCGCTTTCCAACAACCAGGTCGACCTCGGTGTGCGCGTCGAGCTGCCGGCCAAAGTCTTTGAGCACATTACAGACGTTGTGTATGAGTCCAAGCTGGTCTATCACACCAAGCAGTATGGGGACACGGTCCGCACCTTCTGCATGAATCCCTACGGCCATGTGGTGTCAGAAAACGTCGACGGCCTGATTACCGTCAACGGCCACAGCTATGCCGACCCCGCGCTGCGGTCGCAGAACACCAACTTCGCCCTTTTGGTCTCAAACCGGTTTACCAAGCCCTTTGACCAGCCGTACGCCTATGGCAAGCACATTGCGGCGTTGTCCAACATGCTGGGCGGCGGCGTGCTGGTCCAGCGTTTTGGCGACCTTGTCCGGGGCGTGCGCTCCAACGAGCACCGCATGAGCCACAGCTTTGTGCGCCCCACGCTGAGCGCTACGCCGGGCGATTTGTCGCTGGTGCTGCCCAAACGTCATCTGGACAACATTATTGAAATGATTAACGTGCTCGACAAAATCGCGCCGGGCACCGCCAACTGCGACACGCTGCTGTACGGCGTTGAGGTCAAGTTCTATTCTTCGCGCATTGCGCTTTCGGGCGAGCTCGAGACCGACCTGCCCGGGCTGTTTGCCATTGGCGACGGCGCGGGCATCACCCGCGGTCTGGCACAGGCCGGGGCGTCGGGCGTGCGCGCTGCGCGGGCCATTGCCGCACGCGTCTGAACACATCAGGGGGAAAAGAAAATGGACAAAAGCAGCATTGAAGAACTGATGCGCAAAAACGCCCGGCACACGGCGCAGGGTGTCGTCGCATCTTATATTCCCGAGCTCAAAAAGCAGGACCCGTCCCTTTTGGGGCTGTGTCTGATGGACACAGACGGACAGACCCTGAGCTTTGGCGATGACCGCAGCCGGTTCACGGTGCAGAGCATCGTCAAGGTGCCGGTGCTGCTCGCCGCGCTTTTGGACAACAGCCTGGAGCGGCTGTTTCAAAAAATCAATATCTCGCCGACGGCCGACGGCTTCAATTCCATTGTCAGCCTTGAGACCAAAAGCGATAAAAAACCCCTCAATCCCTTTATCAATTCAGGCGCCATCGCGGCGCTGTCCATGGTGGCCGGCGAGCGGCCCGAAGACAAGTTTGAGCGGGTGCTCGCGCTTTTCCGCCGCATCGCCCAAAACCCCCGCATCGCGGTCAACGAGGCGGTTTACCGCTCGGAAAAGGAGACGGGCGACCGCAACCGGGCTCTGGCCTATTACATGAAAAGCACCGGCATTCTGGAATGTGCTGTCGAGCCGCTGCTCGACGCCTACTTCCGCCTGTGCTCGCTCGAGGCCGACTGTCATGACATTGCCCATCTGGGGTGCTTTCTGGCCCGCAACGGCGTGACGGCCGGGGGCGAGCGGCTGGCTGAA
This sequence comes from Candidatus Ventrousia excrementavium, assembly GCA_018714845.1. Classification (GTDB taxonomy): domain Bacteria; phylum Bacillota; class Clostridia; order Oscillospirales; family Butyricicoccaceae; genus Ventrousia; species Ventrousia excrementavium. Next base: position 25,675 of record DVMR01000047.1, on the reverse strand, counting down.
CCCGGCACCTGCCGCCTCATCAAGGCTGTGATGGCGACCTGCGGCATGTACGACGGGTCGGGTGATTTTGCGGCCATGGTCGGCATTCCCGCCAAAAGCGGGGTCGGCGGCGGCATCATGGGCGTCGTGCCCGGCCGCTGCAGCGTCGGTGTGCTGGGCCCTGCGCTGGACGAACACGGCAATTCGCTGGCCGGGATCATGCTGCTGCACGACCTGTCCGAGCTGTTTGACTGGAGCATTTATTAAAAGCCCGTCCATCCCTTGTTTTCTTCAGCCTGATATGATACAATAAATCAATCAGGCGCTTTGGTGTCGAAAAGGGGGGAGCTGGATGCGCAAAAACGGCTTTTTTGCCATGCTGGGCCGCATGAAGCACATCACCCGCTGGGGACTGATGCGCAACACCATGCGCGAGAGCCTGAGCGAGCACAGCTTTGACACAGCCGTTATTGCGCACGCGCTGGCCGTCATCGGGCGCGAAGAGTACGGGCGTGACATTGACCCCGGCGAAATTGCGGCGGCCGCGCTTTTCCACGACGCTTCAGAGATTTTGACCGGCGACATGCCTACACCGGTCAAATACAATAATCCGGATATCAAAAATGCCTTTCATTCGGTCGAACGCGCGGCGCGCGAGCGGCTTTTGGACATGCTTCCGCCCGCCCTGCGGCCGTCGTACCGGACGTTGTTTTCCTTTGACGTCGACCGTCCGGAGTTTTACGCCTACATCAAGGCGGCGGACAAAATCAGCGCCTATACAAAATGTCTGGAAGAGCAGCGCTCGGGCAACCGCGAGTTCGACCAGGCGGCGCGGCAGCTTTATGACGCGGTTTTGTCCATGCACCTGCCGGAGGCTGACTATTTTATGGAAAAATTTGTGCCCGGCTTTGGCCTGACGCTCGACGAGCTGCAGGCCGAAGAACAGTAAGGAGGAGATGCTTTGTGACAACGACGGAATTTTTTATGATTGCGCTGGCCGCCATCTTTTTGTGGGAGCTGTACGCGCTGATTTTTGTCAACCGCACCATTAAAGTGCGGGGCAGCGTGCCCTACCGCGGCCCGGTCATGATTGTTGTGTGCGTTGTTTTTTCTATCTTTTATCTCTTCCGCTGGGGTGCCACGCTGCTGAACATCATCTGCTGTGTCGTTTTTCTGGGCGTCACGCTGCTGTTTTTGCTGGTGCGCGCCGGCCTGACCGAGTACGGCGTCGCCAACAACGGCAGCGTCATGTCGTACAGCAAGATTAACTATTATTCTGTTGAGCAGGGAACCAATGATTCCAACGTCCGTATGCGCATCAACAGTGCCCGGCGCGAGCTGGTGCTGCTTTTCCCCAAAGAGCAGCAGGGGCTGTTTGAGGCGTACATGGTCAAAAACAAGGTGCCGACGCTGGAAGCATATCGCGAAGCCAAAAAGAAAAAAGATTGAAAAAGTGCCGCCCCTGGCGGCCTTTTTAATGCACCTTTAATGTTGTTTCAATAGAAAGCAAAGCTTTTTTTGTTAAAATAGGGGCACAATGAAAGGGATGGTGCGGCTAAAGGCCGCGCCGCAGCGAGAGGAGCTTTGTTATGAACGAAAACAATAATATCACTCTGGAGCAGGTCGAAAAGCTGCGCGCTCATGCCAATGTCAGCTACGAAGACGCGCGCGCCGCGCTCGAGGCCACGGGCGGAGACATGCTCGAAGCCATCATCCGCCTGGAAAAAGAGGGCAAGACCCGCAGCCACACGGCAAGCCACAGCACCCTTAACCCGGTCCCCATGCAGAGCAATAGTTCGGGCTGGCAGTACGGCCAGGGCCACCAGGGGCCCTCTGAGTTCAGCCGCCAGATGCGGCGCCTGTGGAACGGCTTCTGCCGTCTGGTCCGAAAAGGCAATGAAAACGACTTCGAGGTCTGGCGCGACGGCCGCTGCGCCATCAACTTCCCTGTGACGCTGCTTGTTGTTTTTCTCATCTTTTTCTTCTGGGTGACAGTGCCGCTCATGGTGGTCGGACTGTTCTTCGGTTGCACTTATCGGTTCACCGGCCCCGACCTTGACGGCAGCGGCGCTGCAAGCGGCGTCAATAAGGCCATGGACACAGCCGCCCAAACGGCTGAAGACATTAAAAAAGCAGTCAGCGAGGATAAAAACAACGATGCCTGAAAAAATCCTGCTCATCGAGGATGAAGAGAAAATGGCCCGTATGGTCGAGCTTGAGCTCAGACACGAGGGCTATGCCGTCGAAAAGGCCTTTGACGGCGTCACCGGGCTGGAGCGCGCTGAAAAGGGCGGCTTTGACCTGGTGCTTTTGGATATCATGCTGCCCGGCATGTCGGGGATGGAGGTCCTGCGCCGTCTGCGCAGGACCTCGAATGTGCCGGTCATTCTGCTGACAGCGCGCGACGCTGTCATGGATAAGGTGTCGGGCCTGGACTCGGGGGCTGACGACTACATCACAAAGCCCTTTGCCATTGAAGAGCTGCTGGCCCGCCTGCGCGCCGCTCTGCGCAAGCGGCAGGGCAATACGCCGCAGGTGCTTTCAGCGTGCGGCGTCGAGCTGGATGTTCAAAAGCACGAGGTGCGCGTCAGCGGGAAAAGCGTTGAGCTGACGCTGCGCGAGTTCGAGCTTTTGCAGTGCCTGCTCGAGCACAAGGGACAGGTGCTGACGCGCGACATGCTGCTTGAAAAGGTCTGGGGCTATGACTTCAGCGGCGAGACCAACACCGTCGACGTCTATGTGCGCTTTCTGCGCGCCAAGATTGACGAAAAGTTTGGCATCAAGCTCATCCATACAGTGCGCGGCGTCGGCTATCAGATTCGCGAAGCGGAATAGGGGGAGCCTATGGCACGGCGGAAAAGCGGGAGCTCAATTATCTTTCGCCTGGGCGTCGAGCGTTTTTTAGAGCGCCTGAGTCTGTTTCTGGCGCTCGACCTTTTGCTGTGCGTGCTCTTTGCGGGTGCCGGGCTGTGGGTCGTTGAAACCAGGGCCGCCGGCATTTTGGCCGATGCGCAGAGCGCCGAATGGACGGGGGCTGTGGAGCTGGGCGGCTGGAGCGTGCAGAAGCGCAGCGCCGCAGACGGGGCCCAGCCGCCTCCGGAGTGGCTGCAGGGGCTGCTGCCGGAAGAGTCGGAACAGGCCGGGCGGCGTCTTTCATGGGGCGTTTCGCCATCGCTGGCACAGCGCCTGCGCGGGGCGCGGTACACCCTGACGCTCGACACCGGCGAGACCGGACGCGAACGATATATCGTCCTGACGGCGGAAATCGGCCCGGTGCTGTGGGCGGCGTGGGTCTGCCTGGTCATCATTCTGTGCTGGCAGGGGCTGTCGCTGCTCGGCGCGTGCATCGGCGCGTCGCGCACCTATTCGCGAATTCTGCGCCCGCTGTGGGAGCTGACCGAAACGACACGCGCGTTGTCGGCCGGCGAAAAGCTGACGCCTGAAGAGCTGCAAAAGCTGTCCTCGGCCCTTGATTCCATCACGGCCGGGCACCTTGACGCCCGCATCCCGACGGCCAAGCTCAACGCCGAGCTGCGCCCGCTGGCACAGGCCGTCAATCAGATGCTCGAACGCGTTGACGACGCTTACCGGTCGCAGATGCGGTTCGTATCTGACGCCAGTCATGAGCTGCGCACGCCCATCGCGGTCATTCAGGGCTATGCCGACCTTTTGTCGCGCTGGGGTACCGAGGACCCTGCGACCATGCGCGAGTCCATCACAGCCATCCGGTCCGAGGCAGCGGCCATGAAGGAAATGGTCGAGCAGCTTTTGTTTTTGGCCCGCGGCGACAACGACTCCATGCACCTGGAGCTGGAAAACGTCAGTCTGGCGGCCATTGCGTCTGAGGTGCAGCGCGAGATTGAAATGATTGACCAGACGCATGTTTTTGTCTCGGACCTTGTGGGAGACGGCATTGTGTACGCCGATGCGGGGCTGATGAAGCAGCTGCTGCGCGTGCTGGTCGACAACAGCGTCAAATATACGCCCGCAGGCGGCCGCGTCACGCTGACACTGCGGCAGGAGGAAAACACCGTCCGGCTGTCGGTGCAGGACGAGGGCTGCGGCATTGCGCCCGACGAGCTGCCGCGCGTCTTTGACCGGTTTTACCGCGCCGACCGCTCGCGCACCCGCGACACCGGCGGTTCGGGCCTGGGGCTTTCCATCGCCAAGTGGATTGTTGAAAAGCACGGCGGGTGGTTTGAGGTGACGAGCAGTGTGGGTATCGGAACGCGCATGACGGTCTGCCTGCCTGCGGCGCCCAAAGAGAGCGCGGCCGATTCGGAATCAGCCTGACAAACGGCTCATTCAGGCAGCAAAGGGCGTCGGCTTTCGGCCGACGCCCTATTTGGCCCTCTGCGCTCCGCAGAGTTCACGGACTCTACGCTTTGTGTGTGGATTTTGGGCTCCGTATGAGCGATTATAAAGGCAGAAAGGAGGAAGTCTGGTGGACCAGATTAGAATCGGCAGGTTTATAGCCGAAACACGAAAATCAAAAAAACTGACCCAAAGACAACTTGCCGACGCCCTTTCAATCAGCGACAAGACCATTTCCAAATGGGAAACCGGCAGGGGACTTCCCGAGGTATCGCTGATGCTGCCGCTGTGCGATATACTGGGCATTACCGTGTGCGACCTGCTTTCAGGGGAAAGGGTTTCACCGGCCGACTATCAAAAGAAAGCAGAGGGAAATATGATGGAACTGATGAAGGAAAATGCGGAAAACAGAAAGCAAATGGCTTTAGCTGTCATCTGCGGTGCCATCACAATTATAGCAGTCTGCGCGCTTACGGCCATCGCGTCCTTTCTCGAGCTGCCGACCATTGTGCGGGTGGTGCTCATCATGCTGGCTATGGCAACTGCGTCGGCGGGAATCGGAGCGGCTGCCGTGCTGGACAGAAAGGCGGGCTATTTTGAATGTCCGCACTGCAAAACACTCTTTGTGCCGCAGATGGATGCGTATATCAAGGCATATCATACCTTTACAAAGCGCAGGCTGACCTGCCCTGTGTGCGGGCAAACAGGGATGTGCCGCCGCCGCGTGACAAGAGAAAAACAATGAAAAAAGAGCGTGGCCGCATGGCCACGCTCTTTCTATGTGCTTTTAAACGGTCAGAGATTATACCAAGCCCTGAGCCATCATGGCATCGGCGACCTTCTTGAAGCCGGCGATGTTGGCGCCCGCGACCAGGTTGTAGCCCAGGCCGCACTCTTCGGCAGCTTCGACAGAGGCCTTGTGGATGTTCTTCATGATGGTGACCAGCTTCTGGTCGACCTCTTCGGCGCTCCAGGCCAGGCGCTCGGAGTTCTGGCTCATCTCGAGGCCGGAGACAGCGACGCCGCCGGCGTTGACAGCCTTGGACGGAGCGACGACCAGGCCCTTCTCCTGCAGGAAGAACAGAGCCTCGTTGGTGGTGGGCATATTGGCGACCTCGATGTAGTACTTGGTGCCGTTGGCCAGGATCTGGTTGGCCTCTTCCATGCCAATCTCGTTCTGATAGGCGCAGGGCATGCAGATGTCGGCCTTCTGGCCCCAGGGCTTCTTGCCCGGGAAGAACTCGACACCGAACTTATCGGCATAGTCCTTGACAACGTTGCGGCCGCTGGCGCGCATTTCGAGCATGTAGGCGATCTTTTCGGGGGTGTTCACGCCGTCGGGATCATAGATGTAGCCGTCCGGGCCGGCCAGGGTGATGACCTTGGCGCCCAGCTGCGAGGCCTTGGTGCAGACGCCCCAGGAGACGTTGCCGAAGCCGGAAATGGCAATGGTCTTACCCTTGATGGTGTCCTTGAAGTGCTCGAGGACTTCGCAGAGGTAGTAGACAGCGCCGAAGCCGGTCGCCTCGGGACGGATCAGGCTACCGCCGTAGGACAGGCCCTTGCCGGTGAGGACGCCGTTTTCATAAGCGCCGCGGATGCGCTTGTACTGGCCGAACAGATAGCCGATTTCGCGGCCGCCGACACCGATGTCACCGGCGGGAACGTCGATGTTGGGACCAATGTGGCGCTGCAGCTCGGTCATAAAGGCCTGGCAGAAACGCATGATTTCGGCGTCAGACTTGCCATTGGGGTCAAAGTCCGAGCCGCCCTTGCCGCCGCCCATGGGCAGGCTGGTCAGGCTGTTCTTGAAGGTCTGCTCAAAGCCGAGGAACTTCATGACAGACAGGTTGACGTGGGAAGCAAAGCGCAGGCCGCCCTTGTAGGGGCCGATGGCGCTGTTGAACTGGACACGGTAGCCGCGGTTGACGTGAACCTTGCCGGCGTCGTCCGTCCAGGTGACGCGGAACTCGATGACGCGCTCAGGCTCAGTCAGGCGCTCGAGCAGGCCGGCCTTCTGATATTCAGGGTGCTGGTCGATGACGGTCTCAAGGGACTTGAGAACCTCCTCGACGGTCTGCAGAAACTCGGGCTCGTGAGCGTCGCGCTGCTTGACTTTGGCAAGTACTTCTTCAATGTAAGCATTCATGACTCTGCTACCTCCACTATTGTTGTTGGGTTGCAATTTTCCACCGTTTTGACGGAAATGGTGGCCTTTTCTGGCTTCCGTAATTATCATAAATCGCAATGCCTCAAAAGTCAAGCCTTTTCAGGCGGGGATGCGCACAAAAACGGCGTGAAAAACTAAAAAAATTTGGCGGGTGTGCGCGCTGCCCGAAAATGTCTGGCCGGACCGCGCGCAAAGGCCGCGGAATTTTGCCTGATGCCAAAGCTTTGGCAGACTCTGCGTACACGATGCAAAAAAATCGTGATGCGTGTGGCGTTTTCTGTGTGAATATGCTACAATAAGAATAATCATCCGAAACAGGCGGTTACACAGAAGGATATGGCCTGCGGGGCGTGCAGATCCGCCGGCTTTCCGAAATATATCGACAGAGGAGACAAGCCGCATGAAAAAGGAAGTTTCCATGATGCTGGCGACCGTGCTGGTGCTGGGTCTGCTGGCAGTCCCGGCGCTGGCCGCCGAAGTCCCCGGCTCGGACGGCCGTCTTACCGCATCCAATGAGTCCATCGGTACCACCATCTATGTCAGCCGTGACCTGGAAGTCAACACGACTGAGAACACCGTGTATGTCTACCCCGTGGGGACGACCTTCAGCTGGGAAGACCGCGAAGAGACATCCGAGCAGTTTTACATGGCCCCTGGCAGCCTTGTGGCCATGGACAACTTCTATCAGCCCACAAGCGAAGAGGCCGGCGAGGTCTTTGTGTTCGATGTGCTGAACTTTGAAACTCAGGAGACCACCCTGACCTATGTCATGGTCGGCGAGGTGCCTGAAGAGCCGGCTCCGGCAGGCCCCGCAACCGGCACCTTTACCGACGTGCCTGACGCCGCCTACTATGCGCAGCCCGTCGAATGGGCCGTTGAGCAGGGCATCACGACAGGCACCGGCGACGGGACGACCTTCTCGCCGGACATTTACTGTACCCGCGGCGAAATCATCACCTTTATCTGGCGTGCATCGGGCAGTCCCGCGCCGACTGGCCCCATTCCCTATGTCGATGTCGGACCGGACAATTTCTATACTGACGCGACGGTCTGGGCCTATGAGCAGGGCATGGCGAACGAAGGGTTCTTTGACCCCGACTACTCGTGCACCCGCGCCATGGCTGTCGAGTTCTTGTGGAAGCAGGCGGGCAGCCCTGAAACCGCTGTGACGACCCAGTTTACCGACGTCGCGCCGGATGCGTCCTATGCGCAGGCCGTCGCGTGGGCGGTCGAGCAGGGCATCACAACTGGCTCGACTGACACGGAGTTCGCACCGGATGAGGCCTGTACCCGCGGCCAGATTGCCACTTTCCTGTGGCGCGCGCTGGCCGAGTAAGGCATCCTGAGAGCATAAGAAAGCCGTCCGGCATCGTGCCGGGCGGCTCTTTTCTATTTTTGCAGCTCATCCCAGGCGCGGCCGAGAATGGCTGCGCCCTCGCCGCGCGTAATGGCCGCGTCCGGACGGAAGGTCCCGTCGGTGTAGCCGTTCAGAATCCCCATCTGGGACAGCGCAATAATCTCGTGATAGGCCCAGTGGCTATCGGTCAGGTCAGAAAAGCCGGCGCCGCGGCCCTCGAGCGACGCTTCAAGCATCCGTGCGAGTACAGCTGTCATTTCAGCGCGGGTGACCGGTGCGTCCGGACGGAAGGTTCCATCAGGGTAGCCCTCAAACAGCCCGACCCTGACGGCGGCCGCAATCTCGCGGTTGGCCCAGTGCCACCGGGTATCGGAAAAGGGGGCCTGCTCGTCGCTGAGCGGCAGACCGAGGGTGCGCACGGCAATGGCCGCGGCCTGGGCGCGCGTCAGCCGCTGCTCGGGGCCGAACTGGCTGTCCGACACTCCCTTGAGCACGCCCTCGCCGGACAGACGGATGATCTCGTCTTTGGCAAAATGATTGGAGATATCAGAGAAATAGGTGCCGTTGAGCCACAGCTCGTAATAATCCCACACGTCGGTCGTCTCCTGACCGGCGCTCCAGTTGCCGGCGCCCTTGAGGCCGTAGCGGTTGACCAGTGCCAGCTTGGCTTTGATGGAATCGGCGTTTTCGTACCAGATTTCGTACTTGCCGGCGGGCAGCGTGTGTCCGCTGACTTTGATGGAACGGGTCAGCGTGGTGTACAAAACCGGGGACCGGCGCTCGCTGTCGTAGCCGACGCTGCCGCCGAACTCCCCCTTGATGGACCGCACCTGCTCGAGCGAAACGCCCTGGCCGGCCACGGTGCCCGCTTCGTTCCACATGCGGCCGAAAAAGGGAATGCCCAGAACCAGCTTGTCGGCCGAAACATGGCGCAGCGCGTACTCGATGGACTGCTCGACAAAGGAGTAGCTGGCCACCGGGCCGGCGTCGCCGCCGCTGTAGTGCTCGTCATAGGTCATGAGGAACAGATGGTCGGCATACCGTGCCAGCCCGGCGTAGTCGTACGAGCCGTGCCAGCCGGTCGACCAGCCCTTGGGGTTGGCGGCGACAGCGACCGAGACCTCTTTGCCCTGTGGCAGCTTCTGCCGCAAAAGGCGCACCAGCTCGACATACCGCGCGCGGTGGGTGTGGGTGACGTTTTCAATGTCTACGTTGACGCCGTCCAGGTTGTATTTTTCAACAGCCTGCGCGATTTGGGTGCTGAGCGCTTCGGCGTTTTCCAGCGCCGCCACGCCGCTTATGCGGTCCCAGTGATTGCTGAGAAAGGGCACGACGCGGATGCCGCGGCTGTGCATGCTGGAGACAAAGCTCTGGCTGACCGCATTGAGCTTGAGTGAGCCGTCCGCGTTGAGGTCAAAATAGCTGGGCGAAATGACGTCGAGTACGTCGGCGGCGCGCAGGGCGTTTTGCGTCTGCTGCTCGGCCGTGCCGAAATAAATATAGGACATGGCATAGTTGTCCCCTGTCTTGCGCAAGGCCAGGGACGAAAGCGGCAGCGTGACGGCCAGACCGCCGGCCAGCACGACCTTGACAGCGCGGACGTACAGCACGCGCCGCGCTTCGGGCGAACGCAGCGCGCGGAAAGGAAAGAGCTCGCGCGCCAGTTCTTCACCACCGCCGGGAAACAGCAGAATATCGACCGAGCCATCGGGATTGTCGATCAGACGATAGGGGATGGCCATGAAAAAAGACTCCTTTTCCGGGGTCTGCACGGCCGGGCGGGCAGACCCTTTTCCCTTATTTTGGGTCGGAAACGGAGTCTTTATAACAACGGCCTGGAAAAATCGGTTTACAGCCGGCTTAAAATCTGCTCTTCAAGCGTTGCCTTGAGGCCGGCCGCCAGACCGTCGGGGTCGTCTGTGCGGGACAGGAACCAGTCAACAGCCGACAAAATGGTGTCGCGCGCCGGACGGAAGGTCAGCCCGGCGCTGACCGCGCGGCTGACATCGACGCGATACAGTCCGGCAAAGCCGGGGGTGTCGCCGTAAAACAGGGGGAAGTACACGCTTTTGTCGGGCTGCAGCAGCCCCAGCTCGTTCAGCTTTTCGTCGGGCAGGCGCACCAGCTCGCAGCGGGGGTTGACCGTCTGGCGGCAGTCCTGCAGAAAGTCTGAAAAGCGATACTCGGCGCCCGGACCGGTGACGGAGAAGGGACCGGACAGCCGCTTTTCAACGACGGTCAGCGTAAAGGCGGCCAGGTCACGCACATCGATGAACTGGAAGGGGAAGTCGCCTTCCGGCACGAGAATGCGGTCGCTGAAGCGCATTTTGACCGGCCAGTAGGTGAAGCGGTCGGTGTAGTCCCGGTCGCCGCAGATAAAGCCGGGGCGGATCATGGCAGCGCGATCCCCGAGAATTTCATGCAGCGTCCGCTCGCAGCCAGCCTTGAGGGGGCCGTAATTGCCCATATTCTCGGTGAATGAACCAGAGTCGTCATAAAGGGGCAGCGGGTCGGTCTCGCGCACGGGGGAGCGGCTCAGGTCGCAGACGGAAAGCGTCGAGACAAAGGCATAAAAGACGTCGCGGCCGCGGAAGTATTCGGCGCTTGCGCGCATCTGCGGCGGGAAATAGCAGCACGGGTCGATGACAGCATCAAATGACAGCCCGTCGAGCTTGTGCAGGTCTGTCAGCCGGTCCCCTGTGATGCAGGGAAGCTCGGGCCACAGCTCGGGGTGGGTGATGCCGCGGTTGAAAAGCGTGACTTCATGTCCGCGCGCAAGAGCTTCGCGGACCATGTAGTAGCCGGCAAATCGCTTGCCGCCAATGACGAGGATGCGCATGTTCAGTTCCCCTTTCTTTTGATGTCATACAGGCGAACATCAAGCTGATTATACGGAATGTTGACGCCCGCCAGCTCAAGGGCCTTTTTGACCCGCTCAAGAGCGGCGGAGCGGACTTCCCAGTAGTCAGAGTTTGGCACCCAGACGCGGCACAGAATTTCAACAGCCGAAGCCCCCAGGTTCCACACGCGGACATAGGGCGCGGGCTCGCGCATAATGCGCTCGTCCTCAAGAAGGGTGCGCTCAATCAGGTCGCGCGCCTCGCCGGCGTCGCAGTCGTAGGTGACGGAAAAGGTCATTTCGAGCCGGCGCTCAGTCTCGACTGAATAGTTGACGATCTGATCGGCCGAGAGCATGCCGTTGGGGATATAAACGCGGTGATTATCCATCGTCTTGATGACGGTGTGAAAAAGCCCGACCGAGTCGACTGTGCCGGAAGCTCCGCCGGTCACCTCGATAAAGTCACCGGTTGAAAAGGGCTTGCTGACAAGGACTGAAATGCCGCCCGCCACGTTGGACAGGCTGTTTTGCAGGGCCAGCGAAATGGCGACGCCGAAAACACCGAGCAGAGTAATCAGGCTGGTGACCTGGATGCCGAGCTGCGGCGCCAGAATGAGAATGAGCAAAAACCACAAAAGTCCGCGTCCGGCGTTGACAACCAGCGCCTGCACGCTGGGGTCCAGCGTGGTGCGCGACAGAACGCGGGCAAAAAGCCGGACAATATACTTGACGGCGATCAGCCCCAGAACAAAGGTCAGCAGGAGCTGAAAAAGCCCCGACAGCGTCAGGCCGGAGACGGCTTTTAATACAGAGTGTAAAATGTCCACGCGCAATCTCTCCTTGTTGTGGAATAAAAGAGCCCCATGCTGCACGGCAGGTCAGGCACGGGGCAATGAGGCGGATTATTGGGACTGCAGCTCGAACCAGTCGCACACAGCGCGGTAAATGGCCTGGGCTTCGGCTGCGCGGTCCTGCGCAGAGTCGACGGCGCGCCAGTCACTGGCGTTGTCGATAAAGGCGTATTCGCTGATGACCGCGGGAACCGAGACCTCGGCCGCGGCGCGCAGGATGGCGTAATAGTCCCCGCGCCAGCCGCGGCGGAAGACGATGCTGTTGATCGGGCGGCCGAGAGAGGCGTATTCGCTGTTGAGCAGTTCAGCCAGCTGGCGCGACGGGCCGCCGTACTGGTCGGCAATCTGTGCAAGCACAGTAGCGCCCGAGCCGGTGCGCGATTCAGAAGCGTTGTGGTGTACGCTGACCACAAGGTCAGGCTGCAGAGACTTGATGAGCTCCTGGCGTTCGGCCAGGGTCACGGTCTGGTTCCCGGTGCGCGTCTCAACGACGTTGAAGCCTGCGCTGCGCAGCAGCTCGGCCAGACGGGTCGCGACGTCAAGGTTGATGCCGGACTCGTTGCCCAGCCAGGACGAAATGGCGCCGGGGTCCGAGCCGCCGTGGCCGGCGTCGACCAGAATGGTCTTGGTGCCTGAGGACTGCTGCTCGCGCAGCACAATGGTGCGAAGCGACGCATCCCACTCAACCGACATGCCGAGGGCGGCGCACAGCTCGCGCAGATTATAGTAGCCGTAGCCGTTGATGGTGTACGAACGCACGGAAACAGGCTCGCCGTCGACGTACAGGGTGTACGGGTCAGGCTGAATCAGGCTGGTGGAAATGGCGCCGGGCGTGTGCACAAGGTTTTCGGTACCGCCGGAAATATAAATGCCGCCGGTCGTCAGGTAGACGGCCGAATCGGCGCCCGACCAGCGGGCGGAAAAGGCGCTGCTGCCGGCCGAGCAGTACCAGGCCAGGTCGTGCAGGCGCACATAATTTTCACCGTTGAGCAGATAGGTATAAAGGGTGACCGGCTGTCCGTACAGGTAGACGGTCTGGACGCTTCTGGACGCCGTCGAGGGGGTGGGCGCGGCGGCAAAAGCAGTCTGAGGCACAAGCAGGAGCAGGCAGAGCAGCAGGGGCAGGACGCGTTTGGCGAGTTTCATGATGGCTTCCTTTCTCTTAAAGTTGACAGAAAACGACACATATGCCTTTTATTATAATACACCGGACGCGGCGGCGCAAGCGCCAATGCCCGCCATTTTGGCACGGCCTGCGATTTTGATTTACAAAGGGGACAAAATGAAGTATAGTAAGGGTATCACCACTTCCCGCCGCGCGGGAGCTTTGGAGGCGCGTGTGAAGCCGGAACAGTATCGTAAAATCAGAGAGCCGCTGGGCTCGCTGTATGACGCCGCGGCCGGGGTCATGTCGCTGTTTCTCAAAAAGGCGTGCGGACTGCGCGTGCAGACAGACGGGCAGGTTCCGCAGAGCGGACCGGTGCTCGTTTTATGCTCACATCAGGGAATGCTCGATTTTGCCGTTACGGCGGCCGCGCTTTTGCCCCGCCGCCTGCACTTTGTCTGTTCCGAGAGCTTTTTCCAAAGGCCGCTGCTCGCCCCGCTGCTTTACGCCATGGGGGTCATTCCCAAGGTACAGTTTACCGCCGACCCGCGGTGCATTGCGTCCATTCTCCGCACTTTGCGCGCGGGCGGAGCGGTCTGCCTGTACCCTGCGGGGCAGACGTCCATGACCGGCCGGCCGGGAGAGGTCGGACCGGCCATTGCGCGGCTGGTCAGAAAGTGCGGGGTAAGTGTCGCCTTTTTGCAGCTGCACGGCGGTTTTTTCACCCGCAGCCGCTTTGCCCGCGGCCTCAACCGCGGACGCATCGACGCCCGGCTCGGGCTGCTGTTTGCATCCGGGCAGCCCGGAGCCTTGACAGATGATGAGATTTACCGCCGTGTCTGCGGCGCCATTGACTATGACGAATACCGCTGGCAGCGGGAGACAGGGGCGGTCTTTGCGTCGCGTCACCGCGCCAAGGGATACCAGAACATGCTGCTTTTGTGCCCGCGCTGCGGTGCGCGCGCATCCTACAGCGCGCGGGGGAACCGGGTGCGCTGCGACGTGTGCGGCAACAGCGGCGCCGTTGGATCGGACATGCGTCTGCACGCTGACGAAGGCAGCGTGCTGCCCGAGACCCTTGTCGAGTGGCATGACCTTTTGCGCCGCGACTGGGAAAAGCGCCTGCGCGCGGGCAGCTTTTGCATGAAAAGTCCTGTGCGCTGCCGCCGGTGGGACGGCCGGCGCTTTGCGCCTGACGGCGGGGGAGTCGCCACGCTGGACGAGCATCAGCTGTGTTACAAGCCCCGGTGCGGCGAGCCGGTCTGCCTGGCCAACAGGACGCTTTCCGGCATGCGCTGCGTGCCCGGCGCTTATTTTGAGATTGAGACGCCGGGCGGCGCGCTGCGGCTGTACCCGGACGAGGGGCGCAGCGCCGCCGAGTGGAAGCTGGCGCAGGAATACCTGCACTGGCGCGCCGGCCATGAAACAACCCCGTGAAGTTCATCATAAAAGGAAGAAAGAAAAGAATAAAAAGAAAGAGGTGCAGTCGATGAACCCTGTTACTGTGAGGGATTTTGAAAAAATCAAGGGACTGTCCGAGCTGCGTGCGGCGCCGGACGGCAGACATGCCGTTTTTTGCGTCACACAGGCTGACATTCAGGACAACTGCTACAAAAGCCATCTTGAGCTGCTCGACGTCGAGACGGGCGAAACCCGTCCGCTGACGGCGGCCGACGGCAGGGGCTATGTGTTTGCCGACGACGGCAAAAGCGTGCTTTTTCCCGCTCTGCGCGACCCTGCGGACAAAAAGGCGGTCGAAAGCGGCGAAGAGCTGACGGTGTTTTACCGGCTGCCCCTGGCGGGCGGCGAAGCGCGCGAGGCCTTCCGCATTGAGGCGCAGGTCAAAAAGCTCGAGAGCCTGGGCGGCGGAAAGTGGCTGGTCAGCCACCTGTGCGACCTGACGCGCCCCGACCTGACCGGCCTCAAGCCGGGCAAGCGGGCGCAGGTGCTGGCGCGCTGGAAAAAGGAATCGGAAGAGTTTCATGTTGTCGACGAGCTGCCCTTCTGGTTTGACGGGCGGGGCTTTGTCAACAAAAAGCGTACCTGTTTGTCGGTGTTCAGCGAGCAGACCGGGGCCCTGGTGCCGCTGACGACGCCCGCAATGGACGTGGGGGCCTATGTCCTGGCTCCGGACAAAAAGAGCGTGGTCTTTGCCGGCAACGACGTCAAGGGCTGGCGCATTTCTGACGAGGGGCTTTACTCGGTCAGTCTGCCGGGCGGCGAGACCGAAACGCTGGTGCCGCTGGGCGGCCAGAGCTTTGACAGGCTGGTCTTCTGGCAGGACAGGCTGGTCATTGCCGGCAGTGTGGGCGGCGAAAAAATGGATATGAACTCGTCCAAGCTTTATACATATAATGTGCAGTCGCACCGTATGGAGCTGGCCTTTGACCCGGACGAGGACCTCGGCGCCAGCGTCACCTGTGAGGCCAGTATGGGCGGAGAGCCGATGCGCACGGTCGGCGGCGACATTCTTCTCGTCACGGGCAGCGAATACCGCGGCCGTCTCAGCGCCTGGAAGCCGGGTGAGACCGCCCTGCGCCGCATCTCACCGGAAACGCTCTGCGTTTTGTCCTTTGAACAGGTGGGCAGCCGCCTGCTCGCAGTCGGATTTACCGGCAGCGGGCTGCAGGAGGTCTATGACGTCACGGGCGGACAGGCCCGCGCGCTGACATCCGTCAATCAGGGGACCTTTGACGGCGTGCCCGTGCCCGAGCCGCTGTCCTTTGTCAACAGCGGCGGCGTGCGCATTGACGGATGGGTCTTAAAGCCGGCGGATTATCAGAAAGGCAAAAAATACCCCGGCATTTTGTCCATTCACGGCGGGCCGCGCGGCGCTTACTGCGAGACCTTCAGCCACGAAATGCAGGTCCTGGCCGCGCGTGGATATTTTGTCTTTTTCTGCAACCCGCGGGGCAGCGCGACGCGCGGCAACGCCTTTGCCGATGTCGCGGCCCGCTGGGGCACCATTGATTATGACGACCTGATGGCCTTTACCGATGAGGTGCTGCGCGCATATCCGGACATTGACAAAGAGCGTCTGGGCGTCACGGGGGGCAGCTACGGCGGATACATGACCAACTGGGTTATCGGTCACACCGACCGCTTCGCTGCCGCCGTCACCTGCCGCAGCATCACCTATCTGACCGGCTTTTCAGGCGTCAGCGACCTGGGCTGCTGGACCGACCTGCACGAGCAGGGCGGCCTGCCGTGGAAGGGCGAGCAGCAGCTGCGCGACCGTTCGCCCCTGTTTGCCCTTGACAAAGTCAAGACCCCGACGCTCATTCTGCATTCCTTTGAAGATCACCGCTGCACATCCCCTGAGGCATACGGGCTGTATCAGGCCCTGATTGCCCACGGCGTCGAGACGCGCATGGTGCTGTTTTACGGCGAGAGCCACGGCCTTTCGCGCACCGGCCAGCCCCGGCACCGCGTCCGCCGGCTCGAAGAGCTGGCCGGCTGGTTTGACAGCCATCTGAAATCATGACAAAGGAGACTTTAGATATGAAACGCTTTCAAAAGGACTGCATCGGCGACATTGTCAGCATCGCCGACCTGACGCTGTCGCCTGCGGGCGGGCTGGCCGCCTTTGTCACCCACCGCCCCAATGTGGAAAAGGACGGCTATGACTGCTTTTTGCACACCATGAACACCGAAACGGGAGAGATCGAGCAGCTGACCTTTACCGGCAGCGAGAGCAGCTTTTGCTTTATTGACGGCGGGGATGCTCTGCTGTTCCCCGGGCTGCGCGAGCAGAAGGACCGCGACCGCGTGCAAAACGGCGAGGAGCTGACGGCGTTTTACCGCCTGCCGCTCGCGGGCGGCGAGGCGCGAGAGCTGTTCCGCCTGCCGCTTTCAGTCGGCAAGGTGTGCGCCATGGCGGACAACAGGCTGCTGCTCGTTGCAAAGCACGACCTGTCCCGCCCGGACCTGACGGGCCTGGAGGGCGAGGCGCTGCAAAAGGCCCTTGAAGGCATCCGCGCCGAGCGCGACTACGAGGTGTGCGACGAGCGACCCTACCGCGCCGACGGCGCGGGCTACATCAACAAAACCCGCACCCGCCTGTATGTATACGACATGGCGTCCGGCGCGCTCGAGGCTGTTACAGAGCCGCATTTTGCCGTGACGGCTTTCTGCGTCTCGCAGGACGGACGCACGGTCTACTACGCCGGCGAAAGCTATTCGGTGGCCCAGACCTTTGACGAGGGGCTTTACGCCTATGCCGCTGCGGACAACGCGACCCACGAGCTGTGCCGCCCCGGCCTGCAGGTCGGCGGCGTGGCCGAAGCCGGCGGCCGCGTGTGGTTTACCACCATGAACAGCACCTTTGACACGGACATCTGGTCGGTGCCCAGGACGGGCGGCCATGGCACGCTCGAGCTCGCCGTTGAAGAGGACCTCGGGTTCCAGAACTCGGGCGACGCCTGCCGCGGCGGCGGCACGGCCTTTGCGGGCCACGGCGATTACCTGTACTTTGTCAAAAGCGACCGTCATGGGGCCCATCTGTTCCGCATGGCGTCGGGCGGCGCGCCCGAGCGCCTGAGCGACGAGCATGTCTGGGTCAACCACTTTGCCGTCGAGCCGAGCGGCCGCGTGCTGTGCGCCGGACTGCCCGCCTTTGGCATGATGGAAGTCTTTGCCGTTGAAAACGGGAAAAGCGCCGTTTTGACCCATCTGAATGACGCCACGATGCAGAAATACGAGCTCGTCCGGCCGCAGTACCTGCCCTTTGACAGCCGCGACGGCGTCGACCTGGACGGCTGGGTCATGCTGCCGCCCGAGGCAGAGCAGGGCAAGGTGCCCGTCATTCTGCTCATCCACGGCGGCCCGCGCGGACAGTATCAGGGCACGCTGTCCTTTGACGCACAGGTCATGGCGTCGGGCGGCTATGCCGTCATCTTCTGCAATCCGCGCGGCAGCAGCAGCCGCAGCCGCGCCTTTGCCGACATCAACGGCCGCTACGGCACGGTGGACTTTGACGACCTGATGGACTTTGTCGACGCCGCGCTCAAGGCCTATCCCCAGCTCGACGGCGACCGCCTGGGCGTCACCGGCGCGTCCTACGGCGGATACATGACCAACTGGATGATCGGCCACACCGACCGGTTTAAAGCGGGCGTGGCCCAGTGCTCTATCTCGAACTGGATTACCATGTACGGCTGCTGCGATATTCCCTGGTTTGTCGAGACGACGCAGGGCGGCACGCCGTGGAGCAACTACGACGCCCTGTGGCGTTCGTCGCCCCTGCAGTACGCAGACAGGGTCAAGACGCCCACGCTGTTTCTGCAGTACATGGCCGACTACCGCTGCCCTATGGACCAGGCCATCCAGATGTACGCCGCCTTGCAGTCGTTCGGCGTTGAGACCCGCATGGTGCTGTTTGAAGGCGACAGCCACGTCATGATTATGCGCGGCAAGCCGAGCCACCGCATCCGCCGCCACACCGAGATGATGGGCTGGTTTGACAAACACCTGAAATAACTGCCCGGCCTGCCTGGCCGGGCAGGCCGTTTTCCCCGCAACAGAAAGGAGCTCTCTACGTGAAAAAATCCCACAAGCTGACCGCTTTGCTGCTGGCTTTGCTGCTGTGCCTGTCGCTGTTCGGCTGCAACAGGCAGGAAGAACCCGAGCCCGATCCCCCGGTCGTGGACCCAGAGCCGCAGCCTGACCCGCAGCCCGACCCCGAACCGCAGCCCGACGACGAGCCTGAGGTGACAGTTGACGAGCTGACGCTGTCTGAAACCTATACGGATGAAAACGGCGAAGAGCTTTTGCGTGTCAGCGTGACGGCGCCCAGCCCATCGGGCAGCGAGGCCATGGAGCAGATCGCCGCCTACTATGATGTCTGGCTTGAGGACATCCGGTATTACTGCGAGACCATGCTGACCGAAACAGCGCGCGAGGGCATGGCGTGGGCCAAAGAAAGCGGCGGGGTCTTCAGCCCCTATGCGCTGGAAAGCGATTATCAGCTGACCCGGATGGATGACGCCGTTTTTTCGGTCATCCGCGACCAGTACGAGTCGACCGGCGGCATCCATCCGTCTTACGCCATGCTGGCCGAGACCTTTGACGCCCAGAATGGCGGACGCATGTCGGTCTTTACCCTGTTTTCGTCCATGGACGAGCAGGCGGTGCTCGATTTGATTCGCGAAAAGGTGCTGGACATTGCGCAGCGCAAGCTCGACGCGCAGCCGGACCTGTATTTTGAAAATTACGAGACTCTGCTCATGGACTCCTTTGACCCGCTCTGCTTTGCGCTGACCGATTCCGGCCTGACCCTGTACTGGCAGACCTATACCATCGGCCCCTATGTCAGCGGCGTTCAGCGCTTTGACATTCCCTATGACGAGCTTGCGGGCAGCATGGACGAGCAGTGGATGCCATCATGAGCGGGCTTGTGAAAAACGACCTCGTCACCGGTGTGATCGAGGGCTATACCTCGGAAGGTCTGGGGGTGCTGCGCGCGGATGGAGTGCCGGTTTTTGTGCCTGAGACGGCGCGCGGCGACCGCTGCACCGTGCGCATTGTCAAGGTGCTGAAAAACCGCGCTTACGGCAGGCTCGAGCAGATTCTCGAGCCGTCGCTGCACCGAACGGAATCCAAGTGCCCGGTTTTTCCCCGCTGCGGCGGCTGCGATTTTCAGCACCTGTTTTATGAAGAAGAGCTGTGGCTCAAACGCAGGCGGGTTGAAGACGCCCTGCGCCGCATCGGCGGGTTCGATGTCGAGGTGCCGCCTGTTGAGGCGTCGCCGCAGCTTGCCGGCTACCGCAACAAGGCGATTTTTCCCGTCGGCAAAAAGGACGGCCGGATGGTCTTTGGCTTTTACCGCAGCCGCAGCCACGACATCGTCCCCATTGAGCGCTGCCTTATTCAGGACCCGCGCGCCTGCGCGCTGGCCCGCGCCGTCTGCCGCTGGGCGGACCTGAACCACGTCGAACCCTATGACGAAACGAGCGATACCGGACTTTTGCGCAGCATCTTTGTGCGCACCGGCGAGCAGGGCAGCCAGTTGTGTCTTATCACCCGCACGGGCCGGGTCCCCGACCCGGGGCAGCTCATCGGGCAGTGCTGCGGCGCCTGCCCGGACCTGCGGGGTATTCTGGTCTCGGTCAACCCCGAGCGGACCAACCGTCTGATGGGACGGACGGCGTCGGTTTTGTGGGGCGAGGAGCGCCTGCATGACCGGCTGGGGACATGGGGTTTTGCGCTGTCGCCGCTGTCTTTTTATCAGGTCAACCATCCGCAGGCCGAGGCGCTGTACCGTGAGGCCGTCGACATGGCCGGGCTGGACCGGTCGCAGACGGCGCTTGATTTGTACTGCGGCATCGGCACCATCACGCTGCACCTGGCCGAGCGGGCCGGGCGCGCCATCGGCGCCGAGATTGTGCCGCAGGCTGTGGAAGACGCCCGGGAAAACGCGCGCCGGGCCGGCATGGACAATGTCCGGTTTCTGTGTGCAGACGCCGGTCAGGCGGCCCAGCAGCTGGCGCGCGAGGGCCTGCGCCCTGATGTCATCGTCGTCGACCCGCCGCGCAAGGGGATTGACGGGCGCACCATTGACGCCATTTTGCAGATGGCGCCGGCGCGCGTCGTCTATATTGCCTGCGACTGCGCCAGCCTGGCGCGCGATGCGGCCATTCTGTGCGATAAAGGCGGCTATGGCCTGACGCGCGTACGCGCTTTTGACATGTTCCCGCGCACGGCCAATGTCGAAACCGCCGCATTACTTTGCAGCCAATAAAAGACAGTTGAGAAGGCTTTACGGCCATACAGGAGGAGAATACAGTGAAGAAAACGTTCATACTTGCCCTGTCCTCGCTCTGGTTTGTTTCCTCGCCGCTTGCGGTGAGCAGGACGGCAAAACAGAGATTGTCAACACAGACCCGGCCGGCACTTCGGAAAGCACCCCTGAGCCTGCCGACACCACTCCCAGCCAGCCCGAGAACAGCAACGGGTCGGAAAAAGTCATCACTATAGATGATGAAGACGGGACGGTTTACGGCACCATTACACTGACCAGCTGGCTGAATACTGAAAATGATGAATTTGCCTTTGCGGATGGAGAAGCTCAAAGTTGGGTGTATTGGAATGTGGGGCTTGGCGGCAGCTGCATCATTGAACCTTCCGAGCTGGCAGGCTATACATACATTGATTTGGTGGCTTATGAGCAGAAGGATGGGGTGTACTTTTTGACTGAGGGGGACAACACACCGTATCACAGGCTTTTCGCTGACGGAGAAATTCACAACATCGCATTCGGGGATCAGGGCGGAGAATTTCCAACCGCCAGCTACGGCCATCCAGCCAGTTTTATTTTTGGAACAAATGACGGCGGCGAGCCGAACATGGAGGACGATTTGGATGACTTCACCTTGAAGGCTGATGGCACCATGTATCTGCTCAACATTGAGTTTTACGGTGAAGACGGGGAATACCTTTACAGCTGTCCCTCGCCGTTTTTCGTGCAGGGGGACAGCGGCGAAGAACTCCAAACAGCGGGCAGCTCTTACGATGAAGCCCCAGACAGCGCTCTGGAAGTCGATAATCCTGACTATTCCCTGGATGATCTTCTAGATGATGGGTATAAGACCTGGGATGAGATGGAGCACTTTGAGTGGGATCCTGATAGCCAGGCTGACTGATGCGCTGACGCCCTGTGGAACGCAGTATAAGAAAAGCAGAACAAACGCAAAAAAGACCGGGCCTGTACAGCGCATGGCCGGACCGCCGTGGCGCCGCGCGCCCGCAGAACAGCAGGAGGAAAGCATGAAAAGCGATTTGAAAATAGGATTTATCGGCTTTGGCAACATGGCGCAGGCCATGGCCGACGGCCTGATTGGAAAACAGACGGTGCAGCCTGCGCAGATGCTGGCCTGTGCCCACGACTGGGAAAAGCTGCAGCGCACTACGGGGCAGCGGGGCATGGTCCCCTGCCGCACAGCCCGCGAGGTCGCCGAAGGGGCGGACCTTGTGGTCATTGCCGTCAAGCCGTGGCTGGTCGCCGAGGTCGCGGGGCCGCTGGCCGACGTGCTCAGGACCAAAATGACCCTGTCGGTCGCGTCGGGCTGGGGCTTTGACGAAATGGAAAGCCTGCTTCCCGGCACGCCGCACTGGAGCGTCATTCCCAACACGCCCATCGCCGTGGGCGAGGGCATTGTCATTGCCGAAGAACGCCATTCGCTGAGCGCGGAGCAGTATGCACAGGTGCACGGACTGCTGTCAAGCGTGGCGCTTGTCGAGGTGCTGGGGCCCAAGCAGGCGTCGGCGGCCGGCACAGTGGCCGGCTGCGGCCCCGCCTTTGCCAGCATGTTCCTCGAGGCGCTGGGCGACGGGGCCGTCAAGCACGGTCTGCCGCGCGCTGCGGCCTATCGTCTGGCCGCGCAGATGATGGCGGGCACCGGACAGCTGTATCTCAAAACTGGAACCCACCCCGGCGCCATGAAAGACGCCGTCTGCTCGCCGGGCGGCACGACCATTGCCGGCGTGGCCGCGCTCGAACGCGCCGGGCTGCGCGCCGCGCTCATCGATGCGGTCGACGCGGTCGAACAGCGCAGCGCTGAGGTCAAAAAATCATGAGGCTTCTTTTCAAGCAGCGTTTTTTCTCGTGGCTCGACAGCTACGACATTTACCACGAGGACGGCAGCGTCGCCTACACGGTCGAAGGCAGGCTGGCCTGGGGGCACAAGCTGGTCATCTGTTCGCCTGACGGCGCCGAGATCGGCACAGTGCGCGAAGAGGTGCTGACCTTTCTGCCCCGCTTTGCTCTGTACCTGGGAGAGCGAGAGATTGGCGCGGTCCGCCGTGAGCTGACGCTGTTCCGCCCGAGTTATACCCTGGACTGCATGGGCTGGCAGATTGACGGCGACTTTATGCAGTGGGATTACACCGTGCGCGACGCGCAGGGCGGGCTGGTGGCCACCATCTCAAAAGAGCTGTTTCACTGGACTGACACCTATGTACTCGACGTTCAGGACCCGTCAAACGCTTTGTATGTGCTGATGATTGCGCTGGCCATCGACGCGGCGCAGTGCTCGGACAGCTGAACATTGCCGGACCGGGGTTTTTCGGTCCGGCTTTCCATTTCTCAGGAGTTGTTTTTACTTTAAGGATTTGATATAATCCCCTTGTGCGCAAAGCGCAGGAAGGACGATGATCATGCCGCACATGCCGCGAAGCGCGCTGGCCGCGGCGCTGCTTGAGTGGTATGCCGCGGCGGCGCGCAAAATGCCGTGGCGCGGTCAGAGTGACCCGTATAAAATATGGATTTCCGAAATCATGCTGCAGCAGACCCGCGTGGAAGCGGCGACCGGCTATTACCTGCGGTTTATCGCCGAGCTGCCCGACGCGGCGGCTCTGGCCGCCGTGCCTGAGGACCGCCTGCTCAAGCTGTGGGAGGGCCTGGGCTATTACAGCCGGGCGCGCAATCTGCGCCGCGCCGCGCAGGTCATTGTCGAGCAGTATGGCGGCAGGCTGCCCAAAACGGCGCGTGAGCTTTTGCAGCTGCCCGGCGTCGGCGAGTACACGGCCGGGGCCGTGGCGTCCATCGCCTACGGCGAGCGGGTGCCGGCGGTCGACGGCAACGTCCTGCGCGTCATGACCCGTGTGCTGGGTGACGACGGAGACATTACCCGGCCCGACACCCGGCGGCGCATTACCCGGGCCGTCATGCGTGAGCAGCCGGCCGACCGGCCAGGTGACTTCAACCAGGCGCTGATGGAGCTGGGGGCGCTGGTCTGCCTGCCGCGGCAGCCGCAGTGCGGGTCCTGCCCGCTGGCCGGACTGTGCAGGGCGCGTGCCGAGGGACGCCAGGCGATGCTGCCGGTCAAAAAGGCGCAGGCGCCCCGTAAAATTGAGCAGCGCACGGTGCTTGTGCTGTGTGCCGGCGGCTGCGCCGCTTTGCAGAAGCGCCCGCCGCGCGGCCTGCTGGCCGGGCTGTGGGAGTTCCCGGCCTGTGCCGGGCATGTCAGCCCCGAGCAGGCGATGCAGCAGGCCCGGCAGTGGGGGCTGACCCCTCTGAGCGCTGAGCCGCTGCCCGCCTACCGCCACATTTTTACCCATCGTGAATGGGATATGCACGGCTTTCTGGTCATAGCCGAAGGGTCCGGGGGACCCTTTGAGTGGGTCGACTGGGACCGCCTGCGCCGCGACATGGCCCTGCCGTCGGCCCTGCAGGGCTTTGAGCGCGCGGCCTTTCAAATACTTTCCCGCGAAAAAAGGAGCAACCATCCATGAGCGCAAGCAACATCCTCTCTATGACACTGTCGCTGTTTCTGTTTTTTGGCAACGGCTTTTTTACCCAGGCATTCAGCCCTGAAATGCAGCGGTACATAGAAAAGCACAGCTTTGAAACAGGCGACAACTTTCAAAAATGCGGAAACACCATCATTTTGATGTACCATACCTTTGTGGAAGAGGGCGAGCCGACCGCCGAGCAGGACAGCCTGTATACCACGGCAGACAAGCTGGCCGAGGACATCGACAAGCTGCAGCAGGCGGGCTATCACTCCATTTCCTTGTGGGCCTACCGCATGGGGCTGTTTGACCCGGAAGAAAAATACTTTATCCTCACGCTTGACGACGGATACGAGACCAATTATACAATCGCCTACCCCGTTCTGGTCGAAAAAGGGGTCTACGCAGACATTTTCGCCAACACCGAGATGATGGGGCAGGCCGGTCATCTGACGTGGGACATGTGCCGTGAAATGGAAGCAAGCGGCCGGGTGCATGTTTATTCCCACCTGAACACGCACGAAAAAGCGACGTCGCTGTCCGAGGGCGAGCAGCGCTACTGGCTCGAGATTTCGGTCTCGGCGCTCGAGCGAGAGTTGGGCGAAAAACGCATCTGGGGCATGTCGTACCCTTACGGTGACTATGACCGCGCGGTCTTTGACGTATACCGCAATCTGGGCGCCAGCTTTCAGCTGGTGCAGGGGCAGCAGTTCGATGACCCTGAGCTGCTTGTCCGCATCAACGTGCCCTACAGCGCTGATATGAACGATATTATTGAAGAGGCAGTGCACAACTGACGGAGGCAGCATGGAAAAGGAAAAAATTGACCGCATCAATTTTCTGGCCAGAAAGGCCAAAAGCGACGAGGGGCTCACCCACGACGAGGCCGAGGAGCAGCACGCGCTGCGGCAGGAGTATCTGGATGAAATGCGCCTGACCGTCATGAATGTGCTGGACAACACCTATATTCAGGACGAAAAGGGAAACAAGACAAAGCTCAGAAAGAAAAAGTAACCGGCGGCTTGCGCGCCCCACCGCAAACGTTTCGCTGGTTTGCGCCGGGGGCCCCGTGCATTAAATTGCTCCGGGCCGGGTCGGCAGCGCCGACAGGCACCGGGCTACGCCAGTCTTCGACATCTGCCTGGCTATATTCTTTGCGCCGGCGCAAGCCACAGGGTCCGGCGTCATCCTCGCGAAGCGAGATTGACGCCCCAAGCACAAGTCTTTAGCAGGGAAAGGAGTCAGCGGTACAGTCGTCGCGCGACTTAAGGCGGCCCAGCCCGCCGTTCGCGCGGCAGAGGTTACACCAAAGGCGCTTTTTGGTTCTTTTTGTCGCCAAACAAAAAGAACAATCAGAGACAGGCTGACTTCCGGCATCGCGCTGACATCAACAGCAGCTGCTCCCCGTCAAGACCCTTGCGCCTGTGGACGCAGGAATGTTTGTGCTCCACACGGCCCGTGTCAAAGGTTGGCGGAGCCAATTACCTGCCGGTATGTGCCGGATGTACTTTTTGTCACGAGCAACAAAAAGTACCAAAAAATGCCCTTTGCGTAACCTTTGCCGCGCTTGCGCTCCGCTCGCCGCCCAAATTGACCAAACCAATTTCGGAGACCGGCGGAGCCAATCACCTGCCGGCGCGTGCCGGCCTGTCGCGGCGTCGCGACGCGCGCGGCGACTGTACCGCTGACTCCTTTCCCTGCTGAAGAGATGTACTTGGGGCGTCAATCTCGCTTCGCGAGGATGACGCAGGGCCCTGTGATTTGCGCCGGCGCGGGGAAGAGGTTCAGGCTAATACCGAAGCCTAAGAGTCCTTGGGACCCGCCGCAGGCG
>DVMR01000046.1 GCA_018714845.1 Candidatus Ventrousia excrementavium | reverse complement strand
CCATCGGCGCTTTCGTGCCGTCGGCCCAGCAGGAGGGAACCGGCTGGAACACCTTCCTGGAGATCTTCGACACCACCAGCATCTTCTATATCGTGGTTTATTTCCTGCTCATTCTGGGCTTTGCCTACTTCTATTCCACCATTCAGTTCAACCCCATCGAAGTGGCCAACAACCTGAAGAAGAACGGCGGCTTTATTCCCGGTTTCCGTCCCGGCAAGCCGACAAGCGACTTCATCAAGCGCGTGCTCAATAAGATCACCCTGATGGGCGCTCTGTTCTTGGCTGTCGTCGCCATCTTCCCGCTCATCATGAGTAACATCGAAGGCATGGGCGGTCTGGCCATCGGCGGTACGTCGGTGCTCATTCTGGTCGGCGTTGCGCTTGAGACGGTCAAGGCCATCGAGGGCCAGATGCTGATGCGCCATTACAAGGGCTTCCTTGAATAAACTGGAAGAATGTGAAGTTTGCTATGAATCTGGTTTTACTGGGCGCCCCCGGCGCCGGGAAAGGCACGCAGGCTGAAAAAATCCAGAAAGCGTTGGACATTCCCATTTTGTCGACCGGGAATCTTCTGCGGCAGGCCATCGCCGCCGGTACTGAGCTGGGCAAAAAGGTTGAGTCGATCATTGACGGCGGAAACCTGGTGCCCGACGAGCTGGTGTTCGGCCTGGTCGCTGAGCGGCTTCGCGAACCGGACTGTGCGCGCGGCGTCATTTTTGACGGCTTCCCCCGCACCATCCATCAGGCTGAGGCGCTGGACAAAGCGCTGAAGATCGATGTGGTGCTCAACCTTGAGGTGCCGGACGAGGTCATTTTGCACCGCATGAGCGGCCGCCGCACCTGTCCGAACTGCCAGGCCAGCTATCATGTCGCCGACAACCCGCCCAGGGTTGAGGGCGTGTGCGACAGATGCGGCACAGCGCTGACCATCCGGCATGACGACCAGCCCGAGACCGTTAAAGCCCGCCTTGCGGTCTACCACAAGCAGACTGAGCCCATCAAGGAGTATTACCGGGCGCAGGGCAAGCTCAAAACCGTGCAGGGTCAGCCCAAGCTGGCTGACACAGTCCGGCTGGTTTCGGAAGCGTTGGGAGTTGCACTATGATCAAAATCAAGTCTGCGCATGAGATTGCCCTCATGCGTGAGGCTGGCCGGCTGGCCGCCGAGGCTCGCGCCTTGGCGGGCAGCCTGGTCCAGCCGGGAATTACGACAAAGGAAATCGACCACGAGGTCCGCAGGTTTTTGAAAAGCTGCGGCGCCACGCCCTCTTTCCTTGGATACGGCGGGTTCCCCGCCGCATTGTGCTGCTCGGTCAATGACGAGGTGATTCACGGCATTCCGGGTCCGCGCAAAATCAAAGAGGGTGATCTGGTCAAGATTGACGTCGGGGCCATCTACCGCGGGTATCACGGCGATTGCGCCGCGACCTACGGTGCGGGGAACATCTCGCCCGAAGCCCAGCGGCTTGTGGAGGTGACCCGGCAGAGCTTCTATGAAGGTATCAAGCAAGCCCGTCCGGGACAGAGAATCTCTGATATTTCGCGCGCCATTCAGGTGTACAATGAAGAGCGGGGATACTCTCTGGTGCGGGATTATGTCGGGCATGGCATCGGGACCGATATGCACGAAGAGCCCGAGGTGCCTAACTATGTTTCGCCCCGGGCGCGCGCGCGCCTGGTGGCCGGCATGACGCTGGCCATTGAACCGATGGTCAATGTGGGCGGGTACGAAGTCCGCCGCTTAAAGGACGGCTGGACCGTCGTCACAGCGGACGGAAAGCTTTCGGCCCATTATGAAAACACCATTCTCATTACGAATGGCGACCCTGAGATTCTCACAGTGACCGGAGGAGAGCACGATGCGAAGTGACATTGTCACATCGGATGTTGTCGCTTCACTGTGCGGGCGCGATAAAGGCGCGCTCATGATGGTCGTCGGGCTGGACAGCGAAGGCTATGCCTTTTTATGCGACGGCCGACTGCGAAAAATCGAGAAGCCCAAACGGAAAAAGCTCAGGCACATCCGGCTGGTCTGCCATACAGACTGCCAGGCTGCCCAAAAGCTCCGCGCGGGCGAGCGATTGTCAAACAGCGAAATCAGACGAGCGCTGTCGGACTTGCAAAAGCCGCAGCCGATTGAATGACCGAGGAGGGATTTTGATTTGGCAAAAGAAGATATGATCGAGGTCGAAGGTACCGTTATAGAGGCGCTGCCAAACGCCATGTTCAATGTTGAGCTGCCCGGCGGGCACAAGGTGCTGGCCCATATTTCGGGAAAGCTGCGCATGAACTTTATCAAGATTCTGCCCGGGGACAAGGTCACGCTGCAGATGTCGCCGTATGACCTGACCCGCGGACGCATTACATGGCGCTCGAAATAACAAACAGGGATGGCGCAGCCCTGCGCCCCCGATTTTCCCGATTTTTGTCACCCGGCCGCCCGGCCGGACCCCCAATCCTTTAAAGCCGCGCGGCTTTAAGGGCAGATTAAGGAGGAACCACGAATGAAAGTAAAACCGTCGGTGAAACCCATCTGCGAAAAGTGCAAAGTCATCCGCAGAAAAGGCCGCGTCATGGTCATCTGCCAGAACCCCAAGCACAAGCAGAAGCAGGGTTAAAACACACAGGAGGTGCAAAAGTAAATGGCTCGTATTGCCGGTGTTGACCTTCCCCGCGAAAAAAGAGTGGAGATCGGCCTGACTTACATCTATGGCATTGGCCGCAAGCTCTCGAACGATATTCTGAAAAAGACCGGTGTCAACCCTGACACCCGCGTCAAGGACCTGACTGAAGACGAGACCGCCCGCCTGCGCGAAGTTATCGAGCACGAGTACACCATCGAGGGCGATCTGCGCCGCGACACGGCGCTCAACATCAAGCGTCTGACCGAAATCGGCTGCTACCGCGGCCTGCGTCACCGCCGCGGCCTGCCTGTCCGCGGACAGCGCACCAAGACCAACGCCAGAACGCGCAAGGGTCCCAAGAAGACCATTGCCAACAAGAAGAAATAAAGGAGGGACGATAAATGGCCAAAGCACAGCCGAAAAAGGGCGCTGTCAGAACCAAGCGCCGCGAACGTAAGAACATTGAAAAGGGCGCGGTGCATATCCGTTCGTCCTTTAACAACACCATTGTCACCATCACTGATATCAAGGGCAACGCGATCTCGTGGGCCAGCGCCGGCGAGATGGGCTTCCGCGGCTCGAGAAAGTCGACTCCGTTTGCCGCGCAGACCGCTGCGGAGACCGCTGCCAAAGCTGCCATGGAGCACGGCCTGAAGACCGTTGAGGTCTATGTCAAGGGCCCCGGCTCGGGCCGTGAGGCCGCTATCCGCGCCCTGCAGGCCGCAGGACTTGAGGTCGTCATGATTAAGGACGTCACCCCTGTTCCGCACAACGGCTGCCGTCCGCCCAAAAGAAGAAGAGTTTAACAGGAGGGAACCTTTAGATGGCAAGATATACAGACGCGGTATGCCGCATTTGCCGCAGAGAAGGCGACAAGCTCTTTTTGAAGGGCGACCGGTGCTACACCGACAAGTGCGCGATTCAGCGCCGCAGCTATGCTCCCGGCCAGCACGGCCAGGCCCGCAACAAGAAACTGAGCGAGTACGGCATGCAGCTGCGTGAAAAACAGAAAGCCAAAAAGTATTACGGCCTTTTGGAAAAGCAGTTTGCTCACTACTTTGAGCTGGCTGAGAAGATGAGCGGCATGGCCGGTGAAAACCTGCTCAAGCTGCTCGAAAGCCGCTTGGACAACGTCGTTTACCGCGCCGGCTTTGCCATGAGCCGCCCGGAAGCGCGTCAGCTGGTTTCACACGCTCACTTTACCGTCAACGGCAAGAAGGTCAATATCCCGTCTTACCTGTGCAAGCCGGGCGACGTCATTGCGATCAAGGAATCGAGCATGAGCTCGGACAAGTTCAAAATGGTCATCGAGGCCAATGCCTCGCGTCCTGCCCTCAACTGGCTGAGTGTTGACCGCCAGAAGGGTGTCGCCAACATCGTCAACCTGCCGGCCCGCGACGAAATTGATCTGCAGGTCGAAGAGCACCTCATCGTCGAGCTCTATTCTAAGTAATAACCAGCCCTCAACCGGACTCGCAACGCGTGCCCGCTGGGGCGCGCCAATATATCAAGGAGGGTAATGAATGATCGCAATTGAAAAACCCCGCATTGAATGTGTCGATACAGCCGCGGATGGCTCTTATGGCAAGTTCGTGGTCGAGCCTCTGGAGCGGGGCTACGGCACTACCCTCGGCAATTCGCTGCGCCGCATCCTGCTGTCCAGCCTGCCCGGCACTGCTGTCACCGCCATCAAGATTGACGGCGTGCAGCACGAGTTTTCCACCATTCCGGGCGTCAAGGAGGATGTAACGGAGATCGTCCTCAATGTCAAGGGAATTATCGCCAAGCTGCACAGCCAGGGCGAGAAGGTCGTGATGCTGGAAGCGACGACTGCCGGCGAAGTGACGGCCGGCGACATCCACTGCGACAGCGAGATTGAGATTCTCAATCCCGAGGCGCACATTGCCACTTTGATGGAGGACAGCAAGCTGGTAATGGAGCTGACCTTTAACCACGGCCGCGGCTATGTGCCCGCGGACCGCAACAAGCCTGCCACCCCTGTGATTGGGGTCATTCCCGTTGACTCCATTTACACGCCGGTCTACAAGGTCAACTATACGGTTGAAAATACCCGTGTGGGCAATATGACTGACTTTGACAAGCTGACGCTCGAGGTTTACACCGACTGCACCATTTCGGCGCGCGACGCCGTGTCGCTGGGAGCAAAGATTCTCACCGACCACCTCAACCTGTTCGTCAACCTGTCAGAGGAAATCGGCTCAAAGTCGACGGTAGTCGAAAAGAGCGAGACCACGCAGGATAAGGTGCTGGAAATGAGCATCGAAGAGCTTGACCTTTCGGTGCGTTCTTTCAACTGCTTAAAGCGCGCAGGCATCAACACAGTGGCCGACCTCGTCAACACGACAGAGGAGGACATGATGAAGGTGCGCAACCTGGGCAGAAAATCGCTTGAAGAGGTCATCAAGAAAATGGCTGACCTCAACCTGCTGCTCTCAAAGGGCGACGGCTCGCAGAGCTGAGCCCGGCGTGGCCCGGCGCTGCGGCGCCGGGCAGCGCGACCACTTTTTACACATCTTCCGCCCCCCACAAGGGACGGCGGATTCTGAGGAGGTATAATCATGCCCGGAACCCGCAAGCTCGGCAGACCGACTGATCATCGCCGCGCCATGCTGCGCGCCATGGTCACTTATCTGCTGGAGAACGGCCGCATCGAGACGACTGTGACCCGTGCCAAGGAGGTCCGTCCGCTGGCCGAAAAAATGATCACTCTTGGCAAGCGCGGCGATTTGAACGCCAAGCGCCAGGCCTTTGCCTTTATCACCAAAGAGGCAGTCGTCAAAAAGACCTTTGACGAGATTGCGCCCAAGTATGCGGGCCGCAACGGCGGCTACACCCGCATCACCCGCATCGGCCCCCGCCGCGGCGACGGCGCCGAAATGGCCATCATCGAGCTGGTGTAATTAACAGCCTGATTCTGTGAAAGGGATTATCCCGAGAAGATGCCTCGGGATAATCCCTTTTTCTTTTTCTCACAGCAGCCTGTGCGGCGTCAATCACAGCGGCTGCGGGTCATCCCAGGCCCCATACATGGCGGTCGTTATTTTCTGCAATGCCCTTTCGCGCACACGGTAAACTTGTGCCTGTTCGCACCCCAGCTCTTCGCAGAGCAGGTCGGCGCAGCCAGGTTCACGGTCAATAAAAAACCGCTGCAGCACCCACTGCTCTTCGTCAGTCAGACAGGCCATACCGCAGTCAATGGCGTCGCACTGCTGCTGTGCCAGCTCCATGCTGCGCGACAGCGCATCTACATCCCTGGAAACGCGCGGATTTTCACGCGCTGCGTCGCGCAGCAATTCGACTCTTCGGGGCAATGTCTCCAGACTGGCACGGAGAAGGCGGTAATGCTTTAAGTCCTGCACGGTCTGCTTTTTCCAATCTTTCATCTGCGGCCTCCCAAAAATCGCTTTTATGTTTCTATTATAAAGAACATTTGTTCTAATTTCAAGCCCCAATTGTTGCACAAGACATGATTTAATGTTAAAATATATCAGTTAATTTTATATAATAGAGGTCATTGAAAGGGGAATAACGATGGATTTATCTGCCCTGTATCAAAAATGCGGTATTGACAGGCTGCCGCTTGACCCTGGTCAGCTTGCGCGCATCCTGGGCTGCGGCCTGGTCACTTACGAAAAGTTCTGCCGCGACACGGGAACTGATTTGCTCACATTGCTGCGCAGCCACAATCCGGATGCCTTTACACATATGCTGTCGGATGGTCCAGTCGTCGTTTACAACCGCCAGAAACCGCCGGGACGACGGCGCTGGAATGTTGTTCACGAGCTGAGTCATGTTCTGCTCGGGGAACTGTCCGAAGGCGCAGCCGAAGCGCGCGATTTGGCGGCAGACCGTCTGACAGCCGATTTACTGGCGCCGCTGCCGGTCGTCAGCATGTGCGGCGTGCGGACAGCACGCGAGCTGCAGCAGCTGTGCGGCCTTTCTCTCGAGGCCGCCGGTTTGCGCTGGAAAGAGCTGTGTGCCTTTCGGCGAGGCGAAAATGGAGAGTGGAATGACAGTGACTGGACCCTTGTGCGGCATTTTCAGCCTTTTATCAGCGCTGTTCTTGACGGATTTTCACCGCAGTCCACAACCGTGCCGGTGTATTGAAGCAGCCAAATAATGTCAGCTATATCAGAGTTTTCTATAAAATCCGTATTGACAAAATAAATATGGCAAATTAAAAACAGAAGCAGGCAGCAAGTAATCTTGCTGCCTGCTTCTATTTTTTGAACTACTTACTCCACGGGGACGGGGGCGACGGTGTAGCCGGCGTCGAGCAGCTGCTGAACAATTCCGGTCTCGCCAATCATGTGTCCGGCGCCCACAACCACAAGGGACGTTGTGCCGTCCTGGGCGTCGAGGAGGTTTTTGACGTACGCAGACATGTTATCGTCGCGCTCGCCAAAGAGCTTGCTGTTGAGCTCGTCCTCAGTCATCGCGGCCTCATCCTTGGGATAAGCTGCGGTAAAGCCGTCAATGTCGCGGTCAATCCACATGCCAATCCATTCGTCATAGACGCTGTTCACCGATTCGGCCGCGCTCTCAGTCTCGCTGCCGGCCAGGAAGAGCTTGACGGTCTGGCGAAGGTATTCGTTCTGGTACTCGGCAGACAGAGAGTCAAAAAGCTCGGCCTGGTAAGCGTAGCCTTCAATCTCGGCGATGTCCTTGCCGTCAACCAGAGAGCGGCTGTAGACATACATATCAATGACCATGGGAGCCGAAACATCGGCCTCCTGCACATCGCTGGCCTGCAGTGATGTGACCAGGTTGGCCACGACCCACGGCTTCAGGGTGCTGACGATGCTTTCGTCATAGCCGTAGGGAGCCAGCAGCTCGACAACCTGCTGATAAAGGTCAGCGTCGATGTGGTCGCTCAGGCTGGTACCGTCGCTGTAGACCTGCATGGCAGCGTAGGCGGCAAGACCCTCTTCATTGCCGAAGTCGACCTCAAACACCACGCGGTCAGCGTCGGCCATCACACCGCGAAGCTGGCTGCCAAACGGATAGATGCTGCCGCGGTCAATGTGAATGGTACCGAGCAGATAAACAGTGGTGCCGTCTTTTTCAGCCTTCCACAAGAATCCGTTTGAGCCGTCGTCCAGCAGGTCGACAAGGGCGGTGACACAGCGGCTGCCCATGACAAAGGCCTCTTCCAGGGTGCACAGGCGGTCGGCCTGCACGCTGCCGTCGCTGTAGCCGCGCACAACACCAAGCGCCTGCAAAAGCTGAGCGGCATCGGCGGCTTCGGGCAGCACGCCATCAGGCATGGCGTAGCTGCAAACAATGTCAGCCAGCGCGTTCATGACAGCGCCGCGCGTCAGCTCGGCAGCCACGGGAGCCAGCGTATAGTCGGCGCGCTTTTCCAGTCCGGCCGCTGCCAGACGGCTGTCAAGGGCATTGCAGATGACCTGCAGCTTTTCATGGGTGACCGTGCTTTGCAACACTTCCATATCAGCCTGGGTCAGCATGCCCAGGGCCTCGCTGTCGGTCAGCTCGCCGAGCGCCCAGGCAGACGGCTCGGCCGCCGCAACGGGGACAACCAGCATAAGAGCAGCCAGCGCCGCGGCGAACAGTTTTTTCAGGTTCATAGTGGATTTCCTTTCTTTCAGGGCTTATTTCTTCTCAAACATGGCCGAGACCAGCTTGAGATTCTCACGGATGGGCAGGTGCTGCGGACAGTGGTTCTCACACATGCCGCAGCCGATGCAGTCGGACGGTTTGCCCCGTCCGGCGACGGCGCGGTTGTAGTGCATGGCGGGGAAGTTGTTGGTGCCGAACTGCTGGACAAAGTTGTAGATGGAGAACAGCCGCGGAATGTTAATCTGCATGGGGCAGTCGTCGACGCAGTACTGACAGCCGGTGCAGGGAATGGCAGTCGACGCGGCGATAATCTCGGCGGCTTTGCCGATAATCTGCATTTCAGCGTCGTTCAGAGGCTGGAAGCTCTTCATGTACGACATGTTATCCTCGAGCTGCTCGAGGTTGCTCATGCCGCTCAGCACCATCATGACACCCTCGTGCGAGGCGGCGAAGCGGATGGCCCAGCTGGCGCAGGAAGCGTCAGGATTGTGGCCCTTGAGCAGTTTCTGCACCTCATCAGACGGATTGGCCAGGCCGCCGCCCTTGACAGGCTCCATGACGATGATGGGCTTTTTGTGCTTGCGCGCGACCTCGTAGCAGGCGCGGGACTGGATGCTGGCGCTTTCCCAGTCAGAGTAATTGATTTGCAGCTGGACAAAATCGACTTCAGGGTGGTCGGTCAGGATTCGGTCGAGCACCGGCGCGGTATCGTGGAAGGAAAAGCCGACCTTTTTGGCCTTGCCTTCAGCCTTGAGCTTTTGAATGAATTCAAAGCCGCCCAGCTTGGTGGTCAGGTCGTAGGCTTCGCTCCACAGATTGTGCAGCAGGTAGTAGTCAAAGTACTCGACCCCGCAGCGCTCAAGCTGCTTCTGAAAGTACATGGGGTATTCTTCGGCTTTGGTGATCTTGAAAACCGGCATTTTGTCGGCCAGCAGGAAGCTGTCGCGGGGGTGGCGCTTGACCAGGCACTCACGCACCGCCTCTTCGCTGTGCTCCTGGTGATAGGGGAAGGCGGTGTCAACATAAGTGAAGCCTTCGGCCAGGAAGCGGTCAAACATGGTATTGAGCGTCTCATAGTCAATGTGGGTGACGTCCTCATCGAGCAGCGGCAGGCGCATGCAGCCAAAGCCGAGCTTTTTCAGATTTTCCATCGCAATCTCTCCTTCGGATAGCCGGCACGGCAAGTGCCGGCGATTCTGAGGGTATTGTATCATATTGCGGCGCAGAAAACAACGGACAGCCCGGGGCGGGACGCTAAAATGTGGGTTTTTACAGGATAAAACCGTGCAAAAACAGTGAGAGGCATATCGCGCCCTGCCGTAGTACCATGAACTTGTCGATGAGCCGAAAGGAGGAAAAGCCCATGAAACAGCCGGGGTACAGACCCGGTTACTGCAAAAAGATGCTGGAATACTTTGCGCAGCCGCCGCAGCGCGTTGAAAAGAAGGTGGCCTATTACCCCGACGGCGGCGTCAAGTCGGAAGAGCCGGTTCTGCTGCCGGCGCCGCTGCCGACTTTTCAGGCTTTTGCCGAAAGCATCGGCGTGCCGGTGTCGGCGCTCATGCGGTGGCGAAAAGAGCACCCGGACTTTGACACGGCGTATGAGCGCGCCAGGCAGATGCAGGAAAACGCCTGGCTGGTCAACAGCCTGGCCGGCGGGTACAACAGCTCGTTTGCACAGTTTTTCGGCAAAACGGCGCTGGGATACGGTGATAACACACCTGAAGGGCAGGACACCGTTATCACCGTGCGGGTCGTCGACTGATGGAACTCAGCGTCACGCGCAGACAGCGTCAATTTATTGAGGCGCAGGCAGATGAGGTGCTGTTTGGCGGAGCGGCGGGCGGCGGCAAATCTTACGGACAGCTCATCGACGCGCTGCTGTACGCGCTGCGCTACCCCGGTTCGCGTCAGCTCGTGCTGCGCCGCACCCTGCCCGAGCTGGAAAAATCGCTTATCCGCGCGTCGCTGTCAATTTTTCCGCGCAGCCTGTACCGCTACAACGCAGCGCAGCATGTCGGACAGTTTCACAACAAATCGCTCATCGATTTCGGCTACTGCGACCAGGAACGCGACGTCTACCGCTACCAGTCGGCCGAGTATGACGTCATTCGCTTTGACGAGCTGACACATTTTACCGAGAGCATGTACCTGTATCTGCTCTCAAGGCTGCGGGGAGCCAATCCCTTTCCCAAAGCCGTCAAAAGCGCGACCAACCCGGGCGGCGTGGGGCACCAGTGGGTCAAAAGCCGGTTTATTGACATCGGGCCGCCCGACATGGTCCACCGGTTTGCCGGCGGAAGCCGGCTGTACCTGCCGTCGCGCGTGCAGGACAACGGCTTTCTGACGCGTGCGGACCCTGATTATGTGCGGCGGCTCGAAAACCTGCCTGAGCGCGAGCGGCGCGCGCTGCTGTACGGCGACTGGGACCTTTTTGAAGGGCAGTATTTTTCCATGTGGGACAGGCAGGTGCATGTCATACGGCCATTTGTCATTCCGGGGCACTGGCGGCGGTATTTTACCATGGACTATGGCCGGGACATGCTGGCCGCCTTCTGGCTGGCCGTTGACGAACACGGCAGGGCGGTCGTCTACCGCGAGGTTTACAGGCCCGGCCTGCTGGCCGGCGAGGCAGCTGAGCTGGTGCGGGGTATGACGCAGGAGGACGTTTCGGCGTGGTATGCGCCCCCTGATATGTGGAACCGCCACAGCGACACCGGAAGGAGCACGGCGGATATCTTTGCACTCCACGGCATCGGGCTGACACGCGCGAAAAATGACCGCGTGCAGGGATGGTACGATCTGGCCGAATGGCTGCGGCCCTTTGAGGACGAGCAAGGGCAGCGCACGGCGGCGCTGCGGGTCTTTGACTGCTGCCCCAACCTGATCCGCACCTTGCCGGCGCTGCGGTATGACGACAGAAACCCCAATGACGCGGCCCGCGAGCCGCACGAACTGACCCACGCGCCTGACGCCATCCGGTATTTTGTCGCCGGCCGCCCGGCGCCGGGAAGTGTGGACGAGCCGGAAGAAGAGCCGGGCTTTGACCGGCAGGCTGATGATTTTCTGCACTACAGCGGACGCTGAGGCAGAGCGAAGGGAGAGAAACATGATGGAAGTGTTATTTGCAGTGACCGGGTGTCTGGGTGCTTTTGTGCTGGGCGCGCTGGCTGCGGGGTACCGGCACGCCCGGCAGGTGGAACAGGGAACCGGGACGGAACCGGAAGCTGAGCTGCCGCCAGGGCTTAGACGGCAGTGGGAGGACTTTTTGAGCTACACCGGCTACCCGGGAGAGGATGAGCACGATGAGGACTGACCCGGCCGGCATCTGGGCCGAGTACCAGAAAGGC
Source organism: Candidatus Ventrousia excrementavium (assembly GCA_018714845.1). GTDB lineage: Bacteria > Bacillota > Clostridia > Oscillospirales > Butyricicoccaceae > Ventrousia > Ventrousia excrementavium. The sequence goes on along the minus strand of DVMR01000046.1, from coordinate 47,099 downwards.
GTCAGCTACAACGAAAGTCTGGGGCTTTACGAGCAGGTGCGCGTCAACGAACGGTTTTACGTTGGCAAGCAGTGGGAGGGCCTGTATGCGCCTGACCTGGACAAGCCGGTCATCAACGTGTTAAAGCGCGTGGTGTCTTATTTTATTTCCATGATTGTGGCAGACGACGTCTCGGCGTCCTTTACACCCTTTGAGCCGGACGAGCAGTCAGACCACGCCTGCCGCGTGCTGTCGCACGAAACGGCGCGCATCATCGAGCAGACCGGACTCAAGGACCTGAGCCGCGACGTCATCCGCAACGCGGCTGTGGACGGAGACGGATGCCTGTACTTTTACTACGATCCGCAGAGCGCCCAGGTGTGCGCCGAGGTCATCGACAACACAGAGGTACACTTTGGGATGCCGGGGGTCCAGTCGGTGCAGAAGCAGCCCTATGTGATTGTCACTGCGCGGCGGCACATCGACGCAGTGCGGCGCGAAGCGGAGGAAAACGGCTTTGACGGCGGCGATATTTTGCCCGACGGCGTGCGCGAAGGCGACCAGCCGGATGACGACATGGTCACGGTGCTCGTCAAGCTGTGGAAGGAAAGGGGCTCTGTACACGCGGTGCGCACGACAGCATCGGGACTGGTGCGCGGCGAGTGGGACACCGGCTACCGCCTGTACCCGCTGGCGTGGATGCCCTGGGACAAAGTGCGCCACAGCTTTCACGGGCAGGCGGCCCTGACTGCCGTCATCCCCAACCAGATTGCCATCAACCAGCTGTTCGCCATGGGCATCCGCTCGGTCAAAATGAACGCCTTCCCCAAGATTTTGTACGACAAAAGCCGCATCGCGCGGTGGAGCAACCGCGTCGGCGAGGCCATCGGCGTTGTCGGCAGCCCGTCAGAGCAGGTGCTGGCCCAGAGCGTGCGCGGCGGCGACATGTCCGGGCAGGTGGTGCAGCTCATCGAGCTTTTGACCCAGCGCACGCTGGAGTTCATGGGCGCGTCTGACGCGTCGCTCGGCAATGTGAGGCCCGACAACACATCGGCCATTATCGCCACGCAGAAGGCGAGCGCCATGCCGCTCGAGCTGCAGCGCATGGAATTTTACCGGTTCACGGAAGACTGCGTGCGCATCATGACCGACATGATGGCCGTGCACTACGGAGTGCGCCCGGCTTCGGCCGGCGACGGGAAAACCGAGCTGTTTGATTTTGGCATGCTGCGCCGCGCCAACCTGTCGACGCGGGTGGACATCGGCTCGGCGGCGTATTATTCCGAGCTCATGCAGATTGAGACGCTGGACAATCTGTTTCAAAAGGGCATCATCACCGACGCCGTCACCTATCTTGAGGGCATTCCGGACCAGTATGTGCGCGGCAAGAGCCGCATTTTGGAAAAGCTGCGCGAAAGGCAAAACGCTCTTTCCGACGCGGCACAGACCAGATAAAAGGAGAGAAGCAAAGTGGCAACCATCAATCCGTTTGCGCTGGTGCAGAAGCAGCTGACGCAGGCCATTTCAGCCGCGCAGCAGGCGGCCAAAAGCGCGGCGCAGAGCTCGTCGTCCTCGGGCAGTTCGCGCCGGACATCATCCGGCTCGTCGAGTGGCTTGGGGCAGAGCTCGTCGGCGTCGTGGTATACGCCTGTGGGCGCCAACACTGACGAGGAAATCCGCAATAAGAGTCCGCAGAGCTGGAATCTGATTCAGCAGGCCAAGGAGGACTACACCCGCGCGCAGGCGGCCGGCGACGCCGCCGGCATGGCGCGCGCTCACCAGACGGCCGAACAGATTCGCGCCCAATTCGGCTATTCGGGCGGCGAGGACGGCAGCTTGTATGTGCCGTATCAGACGGCCCCGGCGTATAAGCCTGCTGTACAGCAGCCCATGTGGGACACGTCGGGATGGGGTGCGGGCAGCTCGTCGGGCGTATCGCAGGCCCAGGCTGAGGCGCAGGCGCTGTACGAACAGCAGCTCGCCGAGCTTGAACGCGCCCGAGAGGCTGAGCAGCGCGCGCTGCAGGCTGAGATCGACCGCACCCTTCTGGCGCTCAGCGCCCAGATTCCTGGCATTGAGCGTTCGGCAGCTGACGCCAACGCCGCCGCGTATGAGACATGGCTGCGCGCGACCAATCCGTTTGGCGCCGCAGCGCAGCGGCAATCACAGCTCGGGCTGCTCAACTCGGGTTATTCTGAAAGCAGTCTGGCCAGCCTGGGCAATACCTACCAGAGTGTGGTCGGCCAGAACGAGCAGGCGCGCGTCGACTCGCTGCGCCAAATCGACCTTGCGCGTGAGCAGACCCGTCTGGAAGGCGGCATTGAAAAAGCCAACCAGATGGCGGAGTTTGCCAAGCTCATCGCGCAGCAGCGCTTTAATCAGGGCAGTGCGCTGCTCGACGCCGCTGTGCAGGACCGTCAGCTCGGACTGTCGCAGCAGCAGTTTGCCTATGAGATGGGGCTGGCGCAGCGCCGTCTGGCGTATGAGACCGACCTGGCCCGGCGCGAGCTCGATTACGACATGGAACAGGAGGACCGGCGGCTGACCTATGAAATGGAGCAGGAAGAGCGCAGCCAGCTTGAAACGCTGGCCGAGCTGCTGGCCCGATACGGCATTTTTGATGGCTACCGCGCCCTGGGGCTGAGTGACGAGCAGATTGCCGCCATGGAAGCCTACTGGCGCGCACTGCAGGCACGCGAATAAAGGAGGAAAAGCATGGACGAGCAAAATATGCAGGATATGCGGCAAAACGACCTGTTTACAGGCGACGAAGCGCGTGAAATCGCCGAAGCAAACGCACCGCAGCCGCCCGGACCATCGGCACTTGAACGCGCGGCGCAGCGCATTGCCGCCGTGCAGGGCAGGCGCAGCGGCGGAGCCGGATGGGACCAGCTGTTCGCCCGGTACCCGGAGGCGCGCAGCGGCCAGATTGACGCCGAGGTCTTTGCCGGCGTGCGAAGCGGCATGACGCCGACTGAGGCTTATCAGACTGTCAGGATGCGGCAGATGCAGGCAGACAGCGAAGCGCGGCAGAGCGCGCAGCGCGCCGTAGGCTCACTGGCCGGCGACGGCGGCCCGCAAAACACAGATGCGTTTTTGGCAGGTTTTAACCATAAAAACTGAAAGAGAGGGATTCACTGATGGCCATTAACCTTGCAGGAAAATATGAAAAAAAGATCGCAGAGCGGTTTACCCGCAGTTCGTTCGTCGCCCCCAATGTGTCAGACGATTACAGCTTTGAGGGGGTGCGTTCGGTCTCCATCTACACACCGCAGACCGTCGGCATCAACGACTATGTCCGCGAGGGGCTCAACCGATTTGGCACGCCGGGCGAAATGCAGGACGAGGTGCAGGTGCTGACCCTGAGCCAGGACAAGGGCTTTTCCATCACCATCGACCGGGGCAACAACTCGGACCAGATGATGGTCAAAAACGCCGGCCGGATGCTCAACATGCAGATCGCCGAACGTGTCGTGCCCTTTATGGACCAGTATGCGCTCAACGCCTTTGCCCATCAGGCCGGGCAGATTGTCGGCGTCAGCGAGCCGACCAAAAGCACCATTGTGGGCATGATTTTTGACGGCGCCTATGCGCTCGACAACGCGCTCGCGCCCGACGAGGGCCGCGTTCTGTATCTGCCGGCCTGCTATTACAACATGGTGCGCCTGTCGAGCGAGTTCCAGGGTGTCGACACGCTGGCCGACCGCGCGCTGGAAAAGGGCTGTGTGGGCACCATTGCCGATATGAAGTGCATCAAGGTGCCCGACCGCTACTTCCCCGATGGGGTGTACTTTATCATCGCCTACCGCGGCTCGGTCATCTTTCCGTGCAAACTCAAGACAGCGCGTATCCTGACCGACGTGCAGGGCATCGACGGCGCTGTGCTTGAGGGTCGCAATTATTTTGACGCCTTTGTCATCGGCGCCAAGGCCGACGGCGTTTACGTCGCCGCCGCGTCTGATAAAATCGCCGCCGTGCCGGCTGTCAGCGTGTCGGATGGGTCGGCTTCGGTGTCGAGCACAACGACGGGCGCGACCATTCTGTTCACCACCGACGGCTCGGACCCGCGCTACAGCAAATCGGCCCAGACCTATACAGCGGCCGTGCCGCTGGAGAGCGGCCAGGCTCTGCGCGCTTATGCCAAAAAGGACGGCATGCTGCCCTCGGGCGTCGGCGAGGGAACGGCGGAATAGCCGCTGTCACAGACCGGACGGGGGCCAAAGCCCCCGTCCGCAAAAGGGAGGAATGCTATGAAAGCAGAGACTGTTTACAAGCTGGCGTGCGCCATCATGTTTGAAAAGACCGGGCTGGACCCGGACTTTCAGACCTTTTTTCCCAGCCTGGTCACCATGCTTTTGCAGGAAGCGCTGCCGTATGAAAATGCACGGCGCGAGACGCTGGGCCAGCCGCTGCTGGAAAAGGCCCCGGCCGTCACGGGCATGGATGACGAGATCCCCTGCTGCGACCTCATCTGTCAGGTGGCTCTGCCCTATGGCATGGCGTCATGGTATTTTCAGGACGAGATGAACGATTACCGCTCGCAGGATTACCGCGGCCGCTATATTCTGGCGCTGCGCGAAGCGGCGCTGTGCCACGGTGAAAGCGTCACCGACTGTTACGGAGGAAGCCCATCATGCCGGCCCTGACCATGCGCTCGGCGCCGTCCGGGCCCAAAATCCACGTCAAAAACTACAGCCTGTTCCGCGGCGTCGACTTTTCATCTGACCCGTCCAAGGTCGACGACCGGCGTTCGCCGTGGGCGCCCAATCTGATTTCGGACGCCGGAGGATTCCCCGAAAAGCGACTGGGCTGGCGCACGGTGCACACCTTTGACGGGCCGGTGCACGGAATTTTCTTTTTCAAAAATCAGTCGGGCAGCTACCAGCTGTGTCACGCGGGCAGCAAGCTGTGGCTGATGGGCGGTGATGCGCCGCAGCTTTTGCGTTCGGACCTGCACCAGGGCCGCAGCCGCGCTTTTCCCATGGGTGGCAAGCTGTGGATTCTGACGGGCGGCGAATACCTTGCCTTTGACGGCGAGACAGTGTGCGACGCGTCGGAGCTCGCCTATGTACCCGTCACAACAGTGCCGTCGTCAACGACCGAGCGGGTCAGCTATCAGCCGGTCAACCTGCTGACGCCAAAGCGCAAAAACCTGTTCATCGGCGACGGCGAGACCAAGAGCTTTACGCTGGACGCCGCAAGCGATCCCGGCGGAGAAGTGCGCGCATGGGTCGACGAGGTCGAGGTCACCGGCGTGACGGCCAGCGGCACAACCGTGACCTTTGCCCAGGCCCCGGCCGCCAGCGTGCCGGCCGGCACGCCCAATGTCCGGGTGCAGTTTGAGCACACGACAGCCGGGGCTGAAGAGCGCATTGCGCACTGCACCTGCTGTGCGCTGTACGCGGGCCGCGTTTTTCTGTCGGGGAATCCGGATTACCCCGGTGTTGACTGGCACAGCGAGCTCGATGTTTCGGGCGCCGATTCAGCGGCCTATATTCCCGATACGTCCTACACGCAGATCGGTTCGGACGACTCGCAGGTCATGGGCTATCTGCGCGCCGGCGAGGCGCTGGCCATCATCAAGGAGGACAACGAGCAGGATGCGTCGGTTTTTCTGCGCACAGTGCAGCACCTGGATTCGGGTGACCTGTTCCCGGTCGAGCAGGGGGTGTCGGGCGGCGGAGCCGTGTCGCGCCACTGCTTTGCGTCGCTGGTCGATGACCCGCTCTTTTTGAGCAAAAACGGCGTCTATGCCCTGGCATCGCAGGTTGTCACCCTCGAGCGGACGCTGCAGCAGCGTTCGGGCTTTGTCGATGCGCGGCTGTGCCGTGAGCAGGACCTTGACGAGGCTGTCGCCTGCGTGTGGAAGGGGTATTATGTTCTGTGCGTCAACGGCTGCTGCTATGTCGCCGACGCCAAGCAGCGCGCGTCACGCAGCAACGAGACCGGCACATGGGAGTACGAGTGGTACTACTGGACCAACATCCCGGCCCGGGTGCTGTGCGAGCACGCCGGCAGCCTGTACTTCGGCACGCAGGACGGCCGTTTGTGCCGTATGAATGACGACCGCATCGACAGCGAGGGCAATGTGCGCATGGACGCCTACAATGACGACGGTCAGGCCATTGTCGCCGACTGGGCAACCAAGCTCGATGATGACGGCGACTTTATGCAGTACAAGACCATGCCAAAGCGCGGTTCAGGCGTGTATCTCAAGACTTACACCCGCTCGGGCGTGCGCGTTATTGCGCGCACGGACAGCGATTTTGGCCGGGAGCTGACGCACGGCAATGCCAGCATCTTTACATTTGCGGACATCGACTTCAGCGACTTTACCTTTAACACGCTGCCGGAAAACGTCGTGCCCTTTGGGCAAAAGGTGAAAAAGTACAAGCTCATGCAGATTATCTGCCGGAATGACGCGCTCAATCAGGGTTTTGGCGTTTACGGCATCGAAAAACGGTTCTATCTGGGCCGGACAGTCAAATAAAAGGAGGAGACCATGGCCTTATCTGACAAAAAAATCGTGAGCTATGAGGTCAGCATCAAAGACCTGTCCGACACGCCGAGCGCCGACGGCGTATCGGCCGATCAGCTCAAGGCAATGTTTGACGCCCGCACGGACGACGAGGTGATGTCGTCTGTCAACGGCGTCATTGACGAGTTGCTGGATTCCGGCGCGGCCGCGCAGCTCGGCGAACGCGATGGCACGGTTCAGCAGGCGCTGGATGCCTGCGTCCGTAGCGACGGCGTCAAAGCCATCCGCGTGGACGACGACGGCTTTATTGAGGTCTCGCTCGACGGCCAGTCGTGGCAGGCGGCGGGGTCGGGCGGGCATCTGATTTTAGACGCGCAGGGCAGCGCCATGCCGCAGCGCAGCCGCCTGCAGTTTGAAAACACCGGCGTGCGCGACGAAAACGGCGCGACCATTGTGTCGGCCATTGTCGGGGCCCGGGGCGAAAAGGGGGAAAAGGGAGACAAGGGCGACCGGGGCGAGCAGGGCATTCGCGGTGAACAGGGCAAGGCGTGGCTGCCGTCGGTCGACAGCGGCGGCACGCTGCGTTTTTCGCTGTCGGACACGCAGACGCCGCCGGCGCCGGTCAACATCCGCGGTCCGCAGGGCGTACAGGGCGTGCAGGGGACCCAGGGCCCGCAGGGACCGGCCGGTCCGCAGGGTGTGCAGGGCGTTCAGGGGCCGGCGGGTCCGCAGGGCGCTCGAGGTCCGGCCGGTGCGGACGGACGCGACTTCAAGGTGCTGGGGCTGTATCCCGACCTTTACAGCCTGCAGTCGGCGCACCCGACGGGAGCTGCGGGCGACGCCTATGCGGTCGGCACGGCACAAAGCAACACCATTTACCTGTGGGACACCGACGCGCTCATCTGGCAGGATGTCGGTGCGCTGCAGGGGCCGCCCGGTCCGCAGGGCGTTCAGGGAGTCCAGGGTCCGCAGGGTATACAGGGTGTGCAGGGTCCGCCGGGCACTGCCGGTGAGAGCGCCTATGACCAGGCCTGTGACGCCGGATTCAGCGGCACGGAGCAGGATTTTTCGCAAAGCCTGAGCGAGCTGCCCGGCCATCTGGAGAATACCCAGAATCCGCACGCAGTCACGGCGGGGCAGGTAGGCGCGTTCACAAGACAGCAATCGCTTCTGGGGACATTTGAAAGCTGCGCTGTCGACGGGGCGTGGGACTGGGTTGCCTGCGGCGGCGGGAGGTTTGTCCGCGTGCGGACGCAGAGCACCGCGGCGCAGTGGTCGAACGATGGCCTGCACTGGCAGGATGCCGCGTTGCCGTCAAGCGGCGCGTGGATTCAGCCGTGCTGGGGCAGCGCAGGCTTTGTCACGCTGGCGGCCGGAAGTACATCGGCCGCGCTGTCGACAGACGGCCGCAGCTGGACAGCCATCACGCTGCCGGTCAGCGCACAATGGGAGGCCGTCTGCTTTGGCGGCGGACGCTATGTTGCCGCGGCCAGTCAGCCTGCGGTCATTGCCGTGTCGCGGGACGGCCGGGTCTGGCAGCAGGCCGATGCGCCGGCCGCGCCGTGGACAGCGGTGTGCTGGAGCGGGGAAAGATTGGCTGCCGTTTCAGGCACTGCATCCAACCCATCCCAGACGGCCGCATTCAGCTTGGACGGCCTGCATTGGCAGAGCGCCGATTTGCCGCAGCAGGGGGCGTGGAGCGCTGTGGGGCACGGCACATGCGGCTTTGTGGCCTTGGCAGAGTCGGGTGCGCAGGGCGCTGTTTCGGCTGACGGGATGACATGGCAGAGCATGACGGTTACCGATGGCACTGGCTTTTGTGCGCTGGAGAACATCAACGGCTTGCTGGTCGCCCTGCCGTCGGGCAGCGCCGGTATGGTCAGGGTGTCAGCCGACGGACAGAGCTGGCAAAGCGCCGCCATGCCCGAAACGGCACAGTGGCGGTCAGTCTGCATGGGCGGCAGCCGGCTGCTCGCCGCAGGCGGAAGCGCTTTCGCGGCCGCGCAGGTTCCTCTGTCGTCGCCGCAAACATCAGAGCACAGCCCTGCATACCGCACCGGCTGGACGGTCAGCGCTCTGCCGGGGCAGGGGCCGTGGACATATATTGATTTCTGTGTCGACCGGTATGTGGCGCTGGCGGGCGGCACCAATCAGGCGGCGTGGTCATTTGACGGACAAAGCTGGGTGGCCATGACACTGCCGGCGGCGGAAGGCTGGCAGCGTATCTGCTGCGGCGGAGGACGTTACGTTGTTCTGGGGCTGGAAAACTCCAACCGAGTCTTGTCGTCGGCTGACGGCGTCGTTTGGGTCGAAGGCACACTGCCGTCCGCTGACACCTGGACGAACATCTGCTACGGCGGTGGACAGTTTGTCGCCATCGGCAGCGCCAGCGGCTATGGCGCACGCTCGACAGACGGCCAGACCTGGCAGTCGTCGGCCGTGCCGCAGACGGCGGGATGGGCCGATCTCATCTATGACGGCTCCGCCTTCCGCACAGTCACCTGTGGGAACAAGGTGACGGCCTACAGCACTGACGGTCAGACCTGGTCTTACAGCCAGCTCCCCAGCACAGGACAGTGGCGGAAAATATGCTTTGGGAGCGGAAAAACCATCATTGTCGGCGACTCAGCAGGCTATGTGCTGGTTTCGGCGGACGGCTTGACCTGGAGCCGCGCTCCGCTGCCCGGCGGACAGGTCTTTGCATTGAAGAGTGCCTGCTGGACGGGCGAGCAGTTCATTGCCGCTGAAAGCGGAGAGAAAAACCGCGTTCTGCTCAGCCCCGACGGCGTCAGCTGGCGGGAGGGAACGCCCGCGCCCGTCTCGGGCGGCATGGCGGCTCTGTGCTGCGGCGTTCAGCCGGCCGGCATCTGCGCCCAGGGAGTTCTGCTGCTGCAGGGGCCGGCTGACGCCGGACATGCGGTCAGCGTCAGGATTGACGGTGCAGACTGTGCGCTGTTTGGCGAACACAACGGTGCCGCCGTTGTCGGGATTTACACCGGCGACGGAAAACGCGCATCAGACAGCGGCGGCGGGCAGGCCGTCGATGTGGGCTTCATGCCTCGCGCTGTGCTGGTGCGCCCCCGGGCGGTGAGTGCAGACAGTCAGTGCGTTCTTGCAGTCCGGGACGTGCCTGCACTCTCTTCAGATGGGCAAACGCTGCTGACAGTGACTGACTACGGGTTTCTGGCAGGCGAACAGCTCAGTACAACAAAATACGTCAATGCCGAAGACGTCGTTTATATGTTCGCCGCTATTCGTTAAAAAAACAGGCAAAGCCGCCCTGCTGCAGGGCGGCTTTTTAAAAAATATGTCAAATAATCGTCTTGATAAATTACAACAAAATAAAATCATGAAAAAAATAAATTATTATAGAATTTTTATATTATTTATGTTATGATTGATGTCGGATAAACAGGACTTCGGATATACAGCAATGAAAAACCATCGCAAAAAATCTGGCATGAGAGGAGAAAAAACATGAAAGTTTTGTATCAGGTCTTTGAGAGCGCTGTGCCGAGGGAACACAAAAGATACGGCATCCGCGCGCTGACAGCGACTGCGCAGGGATGGGTTTGTAAGGTGGAAATAGCGGATATCACTGACAACGCCGCACATGCCATTTGGCTGGCAGAGCTGTGTACATGCGGGGAACTTGACCCGATTCACTTGCAGGATATTGTAGATGATACGGCTGGTATTTTTTGCTCGAAAAATTTAAATTTATAAGAAAATTTTTAAGAATTTATCTATAATATAAATTGATATTTTTATATTTTATTTATCAACATTAAATGTCATACGAAAAATACGCCGGCCGGTCGCAGTGCGGAAAATGCGTGCATACGCAGAAAGCAGTGCGTCGCGGTCGGCGCTGCTTTCATAAAGATTGACCAGAAAATCTGCCTCAAGCAGAATACGGTAGTCGTCGCCCTGGACATTGTCATAGGTGTGGTGGTGGGCAATCAGCCAGCAGACGCGGTCGACGACATCGTCTGCGAAACCGAGCTGCCTTAAAAGCGTACGGGCGGGGGCGGGACCTTCCTGCTCCTGCAAAGGACCGCTGCAGGTGCCGTATTTCTGCTCAGCCAGTCGAATACCAATGTCATGCGTCAGCGCGGCGGCCTCAAGTGTCAAAAGGGTGCGCTCGTCCAGCCCTTCGCCGCGGCCGATGAGCCGGGCCAGGGCATGAACCTTAAGAAAATGCTGAATGCGCCGTGGGTCCCCGCGGTCGTGCTCCATCATGCAAAGAGTAAGCTGGTCCAGCTGGCTCATCAAATCTCCTCCATAAACTGTGCAGCCTGCCCGAACAAAGCGGGCGTGCCGCCCGTGTGGTAAAAGCAGACTCCCTCATCCGGCGGCAGAGCGCCCTGGTGAGCCTGGTCGAGCAGGCCGTGCAGTACTTTGGCATTGTATACGGTTTCGACAAAAATCCCTTCTGCGCGCGCAAGCGTGCGGACGGCATCCAGCGCGCCGGGCGTCGGAACGCCGTATCCGTTGCCGAGATATTGGCCGTAAAACCGTGCAATCTCGCGCGGGCGGAGCGGGGGCCGAATACCGAGACGCTGCTCGAGACCGGCAAAAATTTCATCTGCGATGCTCCAGAACGTCGCTTCGTCATATTCAACGCTGACCAGATGAACTGTTACGCCGCCCGTCAGGCACAGGCCGAACAGCAGCCCGGTCTCTGTCGGGCCGGCGGAAGCGCTGATAAAAATATGCCGTAAGGGGACTTGCAGCGTCAATCGGCCGGCCTGAGCACAAAGCTCGAGCGCCGCGGCCACATAGCCGAGCGCGCCGGTTACCGGATCGCCGATGATATAGGGCTTTTTGCCCAGGCTGCCCAGGCTTGCAGCCTGCTGCCGGATAAAGTCCATGCGGCGGTGCTCGTCAACCGGGCCGCAGTACAGGGTCTGCACCCCCATCAGCCGGTTGAGCAGGGCATTGCCCTGCGGCACGCTGCCGTGTGCCGGCTGTGCGGCGTTGTGGACGATGATGCACGAAAGCCCTGCTTTTGCACAGGCGGCCGCTGTCAGACGGCACAGGTTGGATTGCGGCAATCCGCCGACCAGGATGGTGTCACAGCCACGGGACAGGGCCTCGCCGAGCCAGAACTCAAGCGAGCGCACCTTGTTGCCGCCCATGCCCAGACTCATTAAATCGTCGCGCTTAAAGCAAAGCGGAATGCCCAGCATACGGCTGAGCCGTTCGGCGGGTTCGAGCGGAGTTTCGCCACCTATCAGGCGGATACGCGGCTGGGAATCCAAAAGCATCACCGTCACATCCTTTCAGCAGTACTTATCAGTATAACACGATAATGTGCAAAAAGCAAATGAAAATTGTGTGTAAATAATTATATAAAATCATTGACAAATTATTAGCACGTGATATAATTTACTTGAAAGTGAGAGGAAGAGGCATGAGCAAAAGCGTTTATAGTCTGGTGCTCATTGATGAGCTGGTCAAGCGGTTGGACCGTGCTGCCTATACACGGGGACTGAGTCGCTCGGGGATGATCAATGAGATTCTGGCGGATTACCTGTCTGTCGTCACGCCTGAAATGCAGATGCAGCAGGCGCTCGACACAGTCCAGAATCTGCTGGGCGGCGGGGAAGAGTTACAGCTGGTGACCCCGCCGTCGGGCGGCGGCATGGTGCTGCGCTCGGCGCTGCGGTACAAATACAATCCCACAGTGCGCTATGCCATTGAGCTTTCACGCGCGTCAGAGGGCTCTTCCGGCCGGCTGCGCGCGCAGTTGCGGACGCGCAGTGAAATGCTGCTGCACGATGCAGAGCGTTTTTTTGCGCTGTGGGACGGATTGGAGCGCAGCCTGCGAAGCGGCGTTGAGTCGACCATCGAGCCGGGGCGCTACACAAGGCTCTTTCTGCCGCAGAGGCAGGGAATGAACGCACAGGCCTTTGGCGAGTGCATTGCCGATTATGTGCTTTTGTTTGACAGCGCGCTGCGGCTGTACTTTGAAAACCTTGATGACGAGCAGAGCGCGGCAGCTGAAATCGGCCGGCGTTATGCCGCATGGCTCCAGGCCGGCAAGCCAATACTATAAAATACACCCTGGGACAGGCGGAATATGCCGCCCGGCCCTTCCAAGGAGTGAACAGATATGAATGTACAAAAACTGACCCAGAAATCTGCAGAGACCATCCAGAACGCGCAGCGCCTTGCCGTGGAATACGGCAATCCGCAGGTTGAGCAGGAACACCTGCTGTCTGCGTTGACAGGCGAAAAAGACAGTCTGTGCGCCCAGCTTTTGAGCAAAATGGGTGTCAGCCTACCCGACTTTTCCAAAGCCGTGCAGGATGCGGTCAATCGTCTGCCCAAAGTGTCGGGCGGCGCGCGCGAGCAGGATAAGATTTACATTGCGCGCGAGGTCGACAACGCGCTCAACGAGGCCGAAACCCGCGCAGACCGGATGCGCGACGACTACATTTCAGTCGAGCACCTGATGCTTGGCCTGATGGGCAAGCCGTCGTCAGAGACGCGGGCGCTGTTTACCCGTTTCAATATTACCGAGCAGAACTTTTTGTCGGCGCTCAAGGACGTGCGCGGCTCGGCCCGCGTGACGAGCGACACGCCGGAGGAGACCTATGAGGCCCTCAAAAAGTACGGTCAGGACCTGGTCGAGATGGCCCGCGCGCAAAAGCTCGATCCCGTCATCGGCCGCGACAGCGAAATCCGCAGCGTCATCCGCATTTTGTCGCGCAAGACCAAAAACAATCCCTGTCTGATTGGCGAACCGGGCGTCGGCAAGACGGCCATTGTCGAGGGCCTGGCTTTGCGCATTGTGCGCGGCGACGTGCCGGCCAGCCTGCGCGACCGGCAGATTTTTGCGCTGGACATGGGCGCGCTTGTCGCGGGCGCCAAGTTCCGCGGCGAGTTTGAAGAGCGCCTCAAGGCGGTTTTGAACGAAATTAAAAAGAGCGAAGGCAAGATCATCCTCTTTATCGACGAGCTGCACACCATTGTCGGCGCCGGCAAGACCGAAGGCGCCATGGATGCCGGCAACCTCTTAAAGCCCATGCTGGCCCGCGGCGAGCTGCACTGTATCGGCGCCACCACGCTCGACGAGTACCGTCAGTATATCGAGAAGGACGCCGCGCTCGAGCGCCGGTTCCAGCCGGTGCAGGTGCCCGAGCCGACAGTCGAGGACACGGTATCCATTTTGCGTGGACTCAAAGAGCGTTACGAGGTCTTCCACGGCGTCAAGATTCAGGACGACGCGCTTATCGCGGCCGCGACGCTGTCCAACCGGTATATTACGGACCGTTTTCTGCCCGACAAGGCCATTGACCTGGTCGACGAGGCATGTGCCATGATCCGCACAGAGATTGATTCCATGCCTGCTGAGCTCGACGAGATTTCGCGTAAGATTATGCAGCATGAGATCGAAGAAGCGGCGCTGAAAAAAGAGACCAGCAAGCTTTCGCAGGAGCACCTGCAGGAAATCCAGAAAGAGCTGGCCGAAATGCGCGAAGAAATGAAGTCCATGCGCGCCAAATGGGAAAACGAGAAAAAGGCCATTGAAAAGGTGCAGAAGCTGCGTGAAGAGATTGAGCAGGTCAACGCCCAGATGGAGCGGGCGGAAAGCGAATATGACCTCAACCGCGCGGCAGAACTCAAGTACGGCCGTCTGCCCGAACTGCAAAAGCAGCTGCACGAGCAAGAAGCGCTGGCCGAGCAGTACGACCAGGGTCAGAATCTGCTGCGCGACAAGGTGACCGAAGAAGAAATTGCCCGCATCGTGGCGCGCTGGACCGGTATTCCTGTGGCCAAGCTGATGGAGGGTGAGCGTGAAAAGCTGCTGCATCTGGACGAGATTCTGCACAAGCGGGTCATCGGCCAGGACGAAGCGGTGCAGAAGGTGGCAGACGCCATCCTGCGTTCGCGCGCGGGCATCCAGAACCCTGACCGCCCGATAGGCTCCTTCCTGTTCCTCGGCCCGACGGGCGTCGGCAAGACCGAGCTGGCCCGCGCGCTGGCAGAGGCGCTGTTTGACGACGAGCGCAGCATGGTGCGTATAGACATGAGTGAGTATATGGAAAAATACTCGGTCTCGCGTCTGATTGGCGCGCCTCCGGGATATGTCGGGTACGAAGAGGGCGGTCAGCTGACCGAGGCGGTGCGCCGGCATCCGTATTCGGTTGTGCTGTTCGACGAGGTTGAAAAGGCCCATCCCGATGTGTTCAATGTGCTGCTGCAGGTTTTGGATGACGGCCGTATTACCGACAGCCAGGGCCGCACGGTTGACTTTAAAAATACCATTATCATTCTGACGAGCAACCTCGGTTCATCTGAGATTCTGGAAGGCGTTCAGCCTGACGGCAGCCTGTCTGAAGAGTCGCGCAAGCGCGTCGAGGGCCTGCTGCGCGTACAGTTCCGGCCCGAGTTTTTGAACCGCCTCGACGAGATTGTATTCTACAAGCCGCTGACCAAGCCCGAAATCGGCAAGATTGTCGACCTGCTGCTGGCCGATCTGCATAAGCGTCTGCGCGAGCAGCAGCTTTCGCTCGAGGTGCGCGACAGCGCTAAAGACTATATTGTCGAGCATGGGTATGATCCGGTGTTTGGCGCACGTCCGCTCAAGCGCCTGATTCAGCGTGAGGTTGAGACGCGCATCGCGCGTATCATGATTGAGCGCGATATCGCTCCGGGCAGCACGCTGGTCGTCGAGAGCGGCGACGATGGCCTGACGGTTGAAGTCAAGGCATAACGATATCGGTTTACAGACCCGCCCGAGAAAGGCGGGTCTGATTTTTTAGCAAAAATCCGGAAGAAAGTATTGACAAGCACCGGCACCCGTGGTATTATATTTAGGCAGTCACAGTTGGGGGCATAAAAAAGCTCAGCCGGGAGCCCGAAACATTAAAAATATGCCCCCACTGAGCAGGCAAAATCACCATTGTTCGACAACTTAATAGTTTATAAGACGTATCCCAAAGATTTCCACAATTGGAAAAATCTGGGGGTATAGCTCAGCTGGGAGAGCGCTTGAATGGCATTCAAGAGGTCAGCGGTTCGATCCCGCTTATCTCCACCAAAAGGGATACGTTGGATGTGTCGGCAAAAAGCCTGTAGTTTCAATAGCTACAGGCTTTTTGCTGTCTGCAAAATGTCTGTGCTTTTGATGTTAGACATGGACTTCACCGGTTTTTTTCTAACGCTTTTTCTAACGTTTTTTCTAACGCGCTGCTGAAATTTGCTTCAAAAGACATTGTTATATCCTGCTTTTGCCGGAAACCTAAATGAGCATATAAATTACCGGTCATCTTGATATCAGAATGTCCCAGCCATTCTTTGATATCCTTCAGATCATAGCCCATCTCATATAAAACACTGGCGCAGCTGTGCCGCAGATCATGAAAACGGATGACTGGAAGGTGGTGCTGCTCCAGAAGCTTTTTAAACCGTTTTGTAATAGCATCGACGCCATATGGCTCACCGTTATCCTTTTTAAAAACATAATCGTTTTCAATATACTCTTCTCCAAACAGGCGTTTGTTCTGAGCCTCACTCTCCTTTGCCGCAAGAAGTATAGCTCTAATCTCGGGCAGCATTGGATAAGTCCGGCGACTTGAATTATTCTTGGTCTTATTCTTAGCCACGGTTTTTGTGCAACGCGTTACAGTATGCCTGATCGTTACTGTACCTTTGTCGAAGTCAATGCTGCGCCACTGCAATCCAAGCACCTTGCTGCGCCGAAGCCCATAAATCGTGGTGACTTTTATGATCGGCAGTAAAGGATCATCTTGTAAAGCCATAAACAAATTGTGGACCTGGGCTACAGAATAGAAATCCGACTCAAATCGCTCTTTTTTGGGAAGTGTTACACGATCGGCAGGATTATACTGGATTAAATTTTTTTGAAGAGCATCAGCAAGGGTTCTGCGGATAATCACCATATGAATTTGAATGCTTTGCGCGGATAAACCGCCTTTACCATCGATACGTCCAGACTTATACTTGAAATTGATATACTCCTGCAGCACTTGAGGGGTGACGTCCGCCAGGGATAGTTTTAACGGCTCGAAGTATGGAAAGATATGCTGTGTGGCCGTTAATTCATATCCTTGGAATGTGACTTCATCAACCCTCATTTTTGCTTGTTCCAGCCAAGTATGTATTTGGTCGATGAACGATATGCCTGATTGTCGGTTATGCTCTTGTTCAGCTTCTAATTTTTCGTATTCTTTCAGCAATTCTTTCAGTTTTTGTTTTGCACGCCGCTCGTTGCTTTTTTCGGCAGTAAGACCAGTGGAAATCCATTTAGGCTTACGCTTTTTATTACCATCTTTACAATTAAGTACAACATAATATTTGTTGTTTTTTACCTGTAAACTGCCTGTCATTGACAATACCTCCTCATAGACAAACAGCCCACCATTAACTATCTGCATTATATCAGTTTTTTCTCTAATATTCTACATCTTTAAAGTCATTGAGTAAAAAATCAATAATACAGATTTTAGGAACAAAAATATCTCTTCCAATACGAACAAACCGAATACGGTTTTGATGGATGAGATTATAAGAGCTATTACGGCCAATACATAACATTTTAGATAAGTCTTTGACAGTTACAACATCGGGATAGCTCTTAAACATCACATGGTAAGCTGATCTTTTTTCAATGTCTATGTGTAGCATTATAGGAGATTGAACCTGTTTTACCAGTCCAGAAAATCACGGCATATGCGCAGACTATCCCGGGCTGTATACCCCCATAGAGCTGAACTCAATGCAGAAACAGCTTCTTTGCGCTTGCGGTAAAAAGTCCGTGCGCTGATTGGTCCGATGTGCGGCTCAAGCTGCTGCAAAATCATATCCAGATTTGGATACCGGTGTGGAGACAGATGCTTTTTCCTACGGGCAAGATCAAAGGTTACTAAGTACGAGCTTTTGACTGAGTTTGCAGATGCAGAGGTGTTCAGCTTTCTTCCTGAAAAATCTGTTGAGTCCGACATGCTTGACGGGTTTGAAAATGCAGCATTGTATAAAGCCATAAAGCGTCTAAACAAACGAGACCGATATGTTCTGCTTGCACATATCTTAGACGAAAGGGACTTTACTGAATTGGCACAATACTGGGGAGCCAGCTATAGTGCCATAGCGTCAGCCTATTATCGGGCCATTCAAAAAATCAGGAAAGAAATAGGCGGTGACATCCAATGAATTTTCGATTCCTGATTGAATCCGCCCAAGCTGGAAACCTTCAGTCGATTCAGGCCATTTTAGAAATGTACAAGCCTCTGCTTACAAAGGAATCCTTGCTCAACGGAAACTTGGACGAAGACCTCTATCAGGAACTGTGCCTGACGCTTCTCGATTGTATTCGTTTATTCTGTATCTGAAAGAAGGGGAGGAAACTGTAGTGTTTACAGAGACTTAGCTTGTCTAAAATAAGGGGCTTTCTATGCGAAAGCCCCTTATTTTAGAGTTGGTTATTTTGGAGATTTTGAATCTCAATGTTGGCTTATAGCGAGCTTAACATTGATTGGGTTTTAAGTACACGCTGATAGGCAAAGCCCTGTAACGCTATATGTTACAGGGCTTTGTTTTTGTGCCGAAAAAAGAGTCTCACGGTGGGGATGTTGACAAAGGGAATTTTGTGCAAGAAATAGGCAAGGGGAAGGTCGTCATAGTGGAAATAAAGCTGACTTTATGGTATACTCATAGTACTACACCTTGAAAGGGGCGATAGGATTGACGGAATTGCGGGAACACGTTAAGGCTCTGTTTTCTAACCGAATCTTTGTAGCAGGTCTTTGCCTTGTGGTGTTGGCAGGAATTTTTGTATTTATGTTTGTGTCAGCGCGCATCAATGAACAAAAACAGGATGCTTTAATTCGCGATATGAAAGACCTGTCCTATTTTGAATATTTTTATTATGGCGGCAGTACAAAAATCAGCGAAATCACCAGGGACAAAGGGATAGACTTTAAGATAGGCGCAGGGCTGGGAAGCTGGGAGTCCGGATTCGGACAAGCAGATCTGCCGCTATGGCGGGGGACATGCGAGATTGATGAATCATTGCAACTAGCCCCCAGGTATCTGCTCCGTATCGCTGAGGACGAGCACACTTATGCCAGCTCACAATATGCTGATTTGACAATCAATTATGTGGAAAACAGCGCAGATCCCGATATTTTTGATTATGTTGAAACAGCAGGCTTTTTTTATGATCAAAGGCCCTATTTGATTACATCAAACGGCCGGATCTATGAAGTGGAAGACCAATCTTTTTTTGTTGAGCTGTTTTCATTTCTTGATGATGAGCGCGTATTGCCACCCAAGGTTATGTAGAATAAGGGGCCTGTTGCGGTAATATTAAGAAAGAGAGCTGCAAACCGCAGCTCTCTTTCTTATTCTTCGACCCAAGTAACGGCTTACCCATTTATATATGAACGGGTAAACCGCTATAACAATTTTGCCTTTTGATCTATAAAAACGTAAACGCGAAGAGGTGGAAGTATGGATAAATCAAAATACATACGTGTGCCAAAAGTACCGGCTATTATTTTATCATTGTGTGCGGCGGCTGTACTCATATTGGCCGTATGGCATGGCGTCAAGGTGACGATAATCCTGCGCAATGAGATCGACCGTACACTCGATCGCATGGTTGAGGATATAAACGCCGCAGGCTTGCTGATCCCCAAAGCCGACCTGTCTGCAGATGATATTGCCGAAATTGCGCGGCGGTACAGCAGAATCAGCCAGTCGATGGAACATTTAGACTATTACTACAGTGCCTTCTACCCGGAAGAGCATGATTTGTATAGATCTGCGCTGCATCGGCTCTATAGCGATATTGCCAATTACATCACCAAGTTTCCGCTGGATCTGCGCCTCAGCGAAGAAGGCGAAAACAGCGGCAAGACTGCCAAGATGCTGATTGAAGACCTAACCAAAGTAAGCTGCGACGTCTTTAACTCGCACTATGAGCCGCAAAAGGTCGATTCATTAAAAGATATTGAGTTGATTTATCAGGAATGTTATGAAGCCGTGGAAAACTTACTTGATGAAAGCTATGGAAAAGACATATTCTTTGATAAATTTGGGTCGGTTTTTGATTTTTTTGCCACCTACGACTGGATATATTGACGCTGTATCAGGTATGCTATCTCAAAATACGTACTCGCGCTATGAAACGAATGAGCGTGGAATTCCCTTGGAGCTGATATCCAAACTGGCAGATTATTATGGAACCAGCGTCGATTATTTAATGGGATGTACAGACGTCTTTGAGCCATATCCGCGCTCAAAACAACGGTTCACCTAAAGGCATCCGGTGACGGGTGCTTTTCTCATATACAGCTTATCAACAATAGCTCAAAAAGTCAACCATATATTCACAAGTTTGCTAATCAAATATGCTATGATTTTCCTAACCGAATATGGTTAGGGGGATTATATGGGCTTTGGAGACGCAGTGATTGAAAGGCTTTATGAATTGTGTAAAGAAAAAGATAATAAAATATTGAAAACTATTACTGTTTGTCGACAAACAGGGGGTAAAATAGAAGAGATACAGGCTTTTTATAGCCTGTATCTCTTTTGCTATGTGTGGAAATTTAGGGCAATTTAACCCCCTGTTTTATTCGGCTTTCGAGGCTTAAAAGCGGCAAAGTAATAGTTTATATTGCCACCCGTTAAATTCGCTCTTTAATTTTAGATTTGAGCAAACGCCCGGTACAGAAAAGTAACAATCTGCCCACGTGTACACGTATCGTCTGGCGAGAACGTGGTGTCAGATGTACCGCTGGTCACACCCTGATCCAACGCCCAGTTGACAGCATCAGAGGAAACGTCGCTGAAATTGGCCTGTGCCGCACTGGGGCTGCCAGCATGCTTCCACATAAATTCTACCGCCATCAGACGGGTGCAGGGCGCTTCCGAATTAAAAGTGCTGCCTTCCGCCATGCCGTTTTCGGCGGCCCATGCGGTCGCCTTTGCATAATAGGCGTCTGGCGCTACGTCAGAAAACGCAGATGCGTTCTGCGGCTCTGGCGAACCGGCTGCCCGCCATAAAAACGTAATGATCTGCGCTTTGGTGCAGGTGTCGTCCGGCGAGAATGTCGTGTCGCTGGTACCACTGGTGATACCCTGTGCGATCGCCCATTCCACAGGGGCAGCATAGTAGGCGTCTGCGGCCACATCGGTAAAAGCGGTTCCGCCCGGCGCTACATTTCCCGTCCCTTCAAAGATAGCGTAGGTCGCATGTTCATCTGTTTCATCGCCCTTTGCAAAGGCGTAATAACCACCGTAAGTTTCATTTTCATGTATATCTGGCTGCAGCGGCTGTCCGGACTTGTCGCAGAACAGACCGATGATTTCCCGGATTTTATCCTCTTCCAGTCCATCAATGCGTATCACGCCGGAATAGCTTTCCTCGTTTTCCAACTCGATGCTCCCATCCATCAGGCTGTACATGCCGTCCAGCGTTGTCCCTGTATGCCCCATGGAAAAGCTGCTTGCCTTGATGCTACCGCTTTCCATCGTCAGTCCCCAGCAGGAAAAGCCTTCTTCTACGTTGAGTGTCACATCCCGAAAAATGACTTTATCCAGCAGGACGCTTTTGCAGGCAAGTGTGCCCGAACCGGTAAAAGTAACAACTTTCCTCTGGGAATCCTTGATGGAAAACCCACCGCCGTAAATAATACCGATATTCCCGGCTTTATTCTGTGTCCCGCCCTGTACCACAAAAGTGAAATCCTTTTCCGGGTTATTCAACTGGATTTGATCCAACTTTACGCCGTATTCTGTTTCACCGTAAGTGCTCTGGATACCGCTTAATGTCATGGTGTAGTTCCCGTCATAGCTCCATCCGTCCCCGGAGGACGGTTCGTCAAACGAGTAGAAGTTTTCCGCCAGATAAAATCCAATCTGCTGCGGCCCGTATGGATCGTCTGCCATAGCCGGTAAAGTGAAGCACGCACATAAAGCCAGTGCCAAAAGGAAAGATAGTATTCGCTTTTTCATCATAAAAACCCCCTGCAATTGATTCGTTTATTTACCTATTTAAGAAAACTGCCGGTAGAGGAAGGTGAGGATTTCCCCGCGGGTACATTCCTGATCCGGAGTGAACGTTGTATCGCTGGTGCCGTTGGTTATGCCCTCTTTCACGGCCCAGACAGCGGCGTCTGCAAACCAGTTCCCGGCAGGCACATCCGAAAAGCCGGTGCTGCCGGCCACGCTGGGTTCCCCGGCCAGCCGGTATAAGAAGGTTACTGCCTGCGCCCGCGTTACTGTATCATCGGGGCTGAAGGTGGTAGCGCTGGTACCGCTGGTGACGCCCGTTTCCACCGCCCATTGGACCGCCCAGCGGGCATCGCGGTTGGATACGGAATCAGAAATATCGGCAAAGGGATTGCTGCTAATATCGGCAGGCTGCGGGGAGCCTGAAAGTTTCCAAAGGTATTCGACGATTTCCATCCGCGTACAGCCCTTGTCCACGCCCAGAGGGCCGGATATATCCACGCCCTTTCCCTCTAATAGCTGGCATGTGGCCCAGGCAACGGCGTCATAATAGAAATCATCCTCTTTGACATCGGAATAGTAAAGGGGCTTACCAAGAAAACTGCTGGTGACGTTTACCTGGCAATGGGCGCTGACGTCTCCGGTCTGGCTTTCAGCATAGATCTCCGTATAACCATCTGCAACAGCCGTTACCCGACCGTTTTGATCTACTGTAGCAATGGAAGGATCCTGACTGCGCCAGGTAACGCTCTGCGATGCGGTACGGGGCAGTACGTAGGGTAGCAGCTTTACCTGTTCCGTAGGCATCAGTTCCACATAATAAGCGGATAAATTAATACCCGTCGGCTCAGTTCCGGGAGCCTCGTCAGACACCGTTATAATGGCCATGGCGCTGAATATTCCACCGTTCACAGGCTCAGCAGTCTTTGCAATCAAGACGGCTGTGCCTGGGGACACGCCGGTAATGGTACAGCTGTTCCCACGGCCGGAAATAGTCGCAACGGAAGGGTCGTCAATTTCCCAGATAAGCGGATATTCGGGAGCACCCTGGGGTATGAAAAGCACGGTGGTGTAGAGATTCTCGCCCACTTGAACATTAAAACCACCTTCGGGCACTATCCATGACAGATATTCCAGCGCGACGCCCTGTTCCACAGTCACAGCCACTTCGGCGCTGTATCCGGCAAAGCCCAATGTCAGGGTTGCGGTACCCGCACCGGTCGCAGAAACGCATACGCCCCCATTTTCCATGTTCAAAGACGCCACACTCTCGTCGCTGGTGCGGATAATATCGGGCACAACAGGGGTTTCGCCGTTGCAGACATAGACAACATCTTTTTCACCGCTTGCCAGGTACAGGTCAGTCTCGCTCAGCTGCAGGTCAATGTATTGTTCCGCCGTTTCCACCGAAAAGAAGAATCGTTTCTGTCCCGAAGACGGGGTTGGTTCCGGCGTACCGGCAGCTGAAGTAAAGGTCTGTACCCAATAGCTATGTCCCGCCAAATCGCGGACACAGGCAATGCCAACCGACACATATGTGCTGTTCATCATATTGGTTCTGTGGCCGGGCGAGTTGTACAAGCTTTCCGTGGCGGATGCTGCATCTGAGTTGCCTGAAGAATAGTGAATATTTTCTGCCATATCTTTCTTTTCATAAGCCGCACCAGACGGCCGGGCGGTATCAAAATTCTGCCCGTTTGGGCGGGTGTGGCTGAGGGAAATGGTACACTCGGCCGCACGCTGCACTGCCATTTCCATCATGGCCGCATCCATCACTAGTTCCCTAATGCCTGCTTCCCGGCGGAGCGCATTGAGTTCATCCAGCGCCTCATAGGCCGCAGAGTAGTCCACCTCTAAATCCACTTTCACCGTAACGGTCGAGTCGGCCGATGCAGGGGCGGTCAGTCCCAGGCATAAGACCAGCGTCAAGAACAGAGACGCGATTCGTTGTTTCATAAAAAATACCCCCTCTTTTATTTTTCCCTAAATTGCTCTTAAAGCAAAAAACACGCCAAGCTTTACGCATAAATCTAACGTAAGCATTGCGTGTTCCTAAATCTTTTTAGCAATGCCGAAAAGACAACTATGTATGCAAGAATATCGCATAACTTCATAATACTTGCCAGCCCTTTACTGCATAAAATTATATAAAAAATCTTATTACAAAAACCCGCTTTTGTCAAATTTGTGGATATGTTTCCTGAATATTCTGATTTTTCAAAAAACCTTCGATATTTTATAAATGAAGATTGCCAAAACAGTATTATCAGCACTGAACGGCACGAAATACGATGGATATGCTCAAAAAAACAGAATAGGCTTTAAACGTGGCGTTGTTACACCTTAAAGCGTACACAAAGCCTTATCCAAAGTGCTTCCAAACATACACCCTATAAGTAATCCCGGCAATCTTATTAAAAGATCCGCCGGACATAAAATCTTGTGCAGTTGATATTATATCAATATTTTGATATAATATTGATATATCGAGAAAGGGGTGGGCTATATGCCAAATATCAGGCCAAGTTCCGATTTGCGAAACAGCTACAATGAGATTTCGGAGTTCTGCCATAAATACGATGAGCCGGTGTATATCACCAAAAACGGAGTAGGCGATCTGGCCGTCATGAGCATTGAGACATATGAACGGCTGGTTGGCCGGTTTGAGCTGTATTCCCTGCTGGAAAAAGGCTTGCACGACATTGATAAAGGGGCGGCAAAGCCCGCTAATGAGGTTTTCAGCCGTATTGAAGGCAGGCTGAAAAATGGATGACTATAAGCTGA
Source organism: Candidatus Ventrousia excrementavium (assembly GCA_018714845.1). Lineage (GTDB taxonomy): Bacteria > Bacillota > Clostridia > Oscillospirales > Butyricicoccaceae > Ventrousia > Ventrousia excrementavium. The sequence continues at coordinate 22,867 of DVMR01000046.1, read as the reverse complement.
TGATATCCGCTGCTGCGGAGTCAGATATTGAAGGGATTGCGGACTATATCGCGGTCAACCTGCGGGAACCGGGTATCGCGCTGAAACAGGTTGGGAGGATCAAAGACGCCATTGTGTCCTTACGGGAAATGCCGGAGCGGCATCATGTAGTTACAGACAAATACCTGTCATCCAAAGGGATACGGATGCTGACCGTAGATAACTACATCATCTTCTATGTCGTAAATAAGGAAGCCGGAACGGTAAGCATCGTCCGCGTGCTTTATGCAAAAAGAGAATGGCAGACTCTATTGTAAGACCTCAAGCTGTTTTAAATATTGGGAGCCAAGGACCCGTCTTGTGAAAACAAGACGGGCCTTTTATCTTTATAAATAGAACTAATGCCGGCTGCTTATTCCAGAAATTGACATTATATAAGAAAGCCTGTAGAATACAAGTATTGACAAAAAAAGAAATTTTCATAGATAACAGGACCCACCGCACCTCTGCAAGCTCATGGCGACATGAATTGCATGTGTCCCAGGGGGGACATTTTTTACTTAGGGGGATGTGCTGTGGACGTAAAGCCGCCTACCACTTTTGACGAACAGATAATGCTGCTTCAAAAAAGAGATTTGTGGAAGAATATCAAGAAGACATTCTGCTTTTTCATATCGGCTTTCCCGATAATTGGCATCAGCTTCTGGCTGCATACCACAAATAGCATCACAAAAGCAAAAGGGAACCGGCTTTATCTGAGCCGGTTCCTTGTTTATTTATGGCCGTAAGCCAGTGTGGAAAGATGTTTGAACGAATAGCGTATAAAACCAGATCATTTCGCAAGCTCAGTAAAGGCCGGCTTGTACTTTTTCAAGATACGTGCGGCTACAACATCAATCTTCTCATCATCGGTCATATCGATAACCGGAGAGGCATCCAGGTCAATGAGCATGTATTTGGGCCTGTTGTTTTTAAAAATAACAGTCTGTCCGTTGCGCTCGGCAATCCGGGCCACCCTGGAAAAGTTCTGGTTGGCTTCCGTCATGGTAACAATGGCATTGGTATCAATCGTCATCTTCATCACCTCTATTTTATTATATGCAAAAAAATAGGTGAAAATCAACCTATTTTGAAGAGAGATACGCCTAAGCTATTTTTTGCTCGCCCCAGCGGATATGGAAGTGCCCTTCTTTATCCTCTTCGTAACGCATGAGCAGCGTCAGCAAATCGTAGTCAATGCCAAATTTCTTGTAAATCTCGTCCATGCCGGCGTAGGTGAGAAATAGGAGATTGGCACAACAAATGCATAAAGGTGGATCTAATAAAGCCAACTAACCTTGTATGGACAGTTGCTCCTCGATTGAATGTGGGAAACAGAAATGCTATAGGCAACTGATGAAATTACAATATGTACTGCCATGTAGAACAGACAGTGTGCGGTTTATCACCATCAAGGACGAGTGAAAACATCATCTCTGGCAGTTGTGGACAACAATTTTGCCGGATCCACAAACAGCATTTCATATCGTGTGACGGCATGTATGCGGTAGAAAAGCAACCCTTTCGTCTGGGGCTCAGCATTAAAGACAATACTGGTGAAATACCACAAGATTGTCGCCCTGCTTATCTGGCATGGACAGGGGCATGCATTGGTCTGCCCATGCCATAGGAAGGGCAATCTCGCTCCCGCATACAGGGGAAATAAATGCCGGAGGAACGTTTACGGCAGCACGGCGACATCGGCACCTGTTTGCGGGCTTTGGGATAAAGTGCGCAGCGCGCAGGAAGCGTTTCTGGCCGCAGTATGGCCACCTGGATAGGCGCAAAGCGCATGCTGATGCTCTTTCCGATGTACTACGCGCGGCGTTTGGCTTCCCCGCTTTGGAGAACGAGCACAGGTTTGCGGTACATGACGGAAATATCCTCATCTGGGTTGCCGTCAACGGCGATGAGATCGGCGACATAGCCTTCGCGCACTTCGCCGACAATGTCGCCCAGCTGGGCGATTTCGGCGCTGACTTTGGTCGCCTGCAGCAGAATGTCTATGTTGTTCATGTCGCACGACTGTTTCCGCACGCGAAATTCATAAGGATACTTGATGAAGTCGGCAGTGGAAAGGTCGGTTCCCACTCCCATTTTGACGCCGGCGAGATAGGCCTGTTTTTCACGTCCGCGGCAGCGGCGGCTTGACTCTACCATATACGGGGTATTCCAGTAGTGCAGCGTGGCAGGATCGTTGTATCCGTCTCCGTCTAGGTAGGGTTCCGCCACAGCGGAAGTAGGAACGATGTAAACATCCGGCGTGGACAGCAGCAGGTGGATGCTCTCATCATCGAGATAGGTGGCGTGCTCGATGCTGCGCACGCCGCAGCGGATGCAGGTGTTGATGGCGTCGGTGCTGTGCGCGTGAGAGGCGACATAGCTGCCGTTGTCCCGTGCAACAGCCACCATAGCGGAGATTTCGTTGGGGGAGAAAATACATTTGGGGTCCTGTCCACGAACCTGGTGCATGGACTGGGTCGAATAAATTTTGATAAAGTCAGCCCCGTCGGCAAACTGACGCCGCGCAGCGCGGATGACTTCATCAACGCCATTGGCGATGGTATGGATTCCCCCATCGCCTTTATGCCGCATGGCTTCAGGCGAAATGATCTGTCCGCTGGACAGGATGCGCGGCCCTTCAAAAAAGCCTTTTTCCACCCCTTCACGCAGACGGCAGGCCAAAGACATGGTGCTGCCGCAGTCGCGTACGGTGGTGACGCCCCAGTCCAGGAAAACCCCCAGTTCTGTGGCGTACTGGTTGTAGAGCTCAAAGGCGTGGTAGATGTCGTTTGGCACCCGTTCACTGACCAGGTGGACGTGCAGGTCATAAAGACCGGGCAGAACGGTGCGCCCGGCACAGTCAACTTCGCCTTCCTGTACGGGCGTGCCCGACGCGGGGCGGACGGCTGCGATTTTACCGTCTGCGATATCAATATCAGCCAGAGTGAAGTCTACGCCGTCAGAGAGCTGGGGGATGATTAATTGCATAAAAGCCTCCCTATTCTGCTTCGGCAACAGCCTCGATTTCGACCAGCAGCCCCGGACGCAGGTCACAGGTGGGGACGATGATGCGCGCCGGTTTGTGGCTGCCGAAAAATTCAGCATAGACGCGGTTGACCGGGTCCCACAGCGAGCTGTCTGAAATAAAGGCTCTGCATTGAACGACGTTGTCCCGGGTAAGCCCGGCCGCGTGCAGTACGGCATCTATTTTGTCCAGGCAGGCCTGTGTCTGTGCTTCAATGCCGTCGGGCAGGGCGTCTGTCTCGGGGTCGTTCGGCAGCTGGCCCGAAATATACAGCGTGCCGTGCGACAGCACACCCGGACTGTAATGGCCGGATGCCTTGACGGTGCTTGCAGGATCAATCAGTTTCATATTTTCCTCCTTTTTATGCGGCGCACAGGCAGGCGACGGTTCGCAGTGCCTCGGCGATACGCTGAACGTGTTCTGCGGTGTTGTAGCTGTTAAGGGCGAGTCGGATATATCCCGGTCGTGAGGTCAGGATGATGTTGTATCGCGCCAGAATGGCGTTGACCTCGGCATACAGGCCTTCGGGATAGGTGGCGACGACAATGCCTGAGCGGTTTTTTTCTGGCGGCGCCGGTACGTCAAGCGAGACGCCCCGCAGGGCTGTGCGCAGCTGCGATTCCAGAGAAGTGATGTGAGCATGGATGTTGTCTATGCCCAGATGCAGCAGCAGATCTGTGCTTTCTTCCAGCATACGGATGCCAAACGTGTTGTGGGACCCCGTTTCCAGTGCTCGGGCGTCGCCATAGCGTTTCAGGCTGTAATCGGGGGTAAAGACGGCGGGGGCAGTCGGAAAGCGGGGAGTGCTGGCCGCGCCGGCATAAACTGGGCGAAGGGTCTGCCGTACTGCCGGCGTGCAGAAGACAAAACCGACGCCAAAGGAAGCGGCCAGCGCTTTAAACCCGCCGCAGGACAGGTAATCAATGTCCATGGATTCAACGTCGATGGGAATACGCCCGACGGCCTGGATGGCATCGACAGCAAAAAGGATGCCGCGGCTGCGGCAGCGCCGCCCAATTTCTGCAAGATCGGATAAAAAACCGGTGCCGTACTGTACGGCGGACAGACAGAGGATTTTGGTATTTCTGTCGGCAGCCCGCATAAGCTCGTCGGCGCTGACGCAGCCGTTCTGCGTACGGACAATGCGCAGCTCAAATCCGCGGTTATCACGGGCGTTAATCCAGGGCAGCAGGCCGGCCGGATTTTCAAGATCGGTGGTGACGACGTTGTCGCCCGGGCCAAGCGGATACCCGGCCGCCAGGATGGCCAGCCCTTCCGCCGTGCTGGCGGTAAAGGCGATATTTGCTGCGTCAGCACAAATCAGTTGGGCCAGTTTTTGCCGCGTGCGCTGCCGCTGGGGCTCATACCCGTCGGGCAGACGATTCATGACCAGATCCATGTATTCCCCACTCAAAAAGTCCTGGCACACTCTTTGTACGCGCAGGGGCGGGACACCTACTGAACAGCAGTTGACATGAATGGTATCGCCCAGAAAGCCATATTCCGTATCGATCAATACCTTATCCAGCAAGAAATCGCCTCCATTCAATCCATGCAGCTCAGGGTCAGGCCGTGAATGAGCAGACTGGGCCCGCCATAGCAATAGTTTTTGTATTGAAACTCATCCAGAGTCAGGTCGTTTCCTGCGGCGAGAATGCCGCCGAACAAATCCCGCAGGTTGCCGGCCATGGTCATCTGACTGGTGATACCAATGGGACAGCCATTCCGGTATATAATACCGCCACAGGGGATGGAATACTCTCCCGACGTGATATTGATGGAGTGAAAAACGTCGAGCGAATAGGTCAGGTGAACTCCGCTGCCCATCGCGCTGATCAGCGCCTCGGGGGGCTGATCGCCCGGTTCGATATAAAAAATCGAAGGAATAGTGATAATGCTGACTGGGGTAACGCCTGTCAAAAGAGCTGCACGGCCGGCATTTCCACCCGCTGCCCCATCTGAACTTGTCAGCGTGTGCAGCGGAGAGACAAGCCTGCCCTGGCGGACAATCGCTTTGCTGGTGTTGATGGTGCCTTCACTGTCCAGTGCAAGGTTGTAGCCCCAGCCGGGGACATGGGGCGAGTCAGTCATGTTGAGGGCAGCACTTCCGATGACCGCGCCCTGCTCGGGCCGATAAATGGCGGCACCGGCTGTCATGGCGGCACCGGAAAACTCCTGCCAGGCGGTAGCCAGAATGTTGCACGTCACAGCGGCGGAGAGGACGCAATCATATGAGCCGGAGGGCAGTGTCACCCGCGGCAGCAATCCGCCGCCGTCTGAGAGCGCGGCTTTCGAGACGGCGCGGGCCGCAAGGGCCGCAAGGTCGATGTCATCCAGCTGCCGGGCGCTCGCCTTGACCTGCGCGCGGGGATAGGGGCTGGCTGGACGATCAAGTTCCACCGTCAGGGTAAGGAAATAGTATGAGTGGGCATGACTGCGGTTCAGCCCGCGCGAATTGACCACCTGCCGCTCGGCCGAGCTGCCACGCACCGTCAGTTCCAGCACATGCACCCCCTGGTTTTGCAGGACCTCTCGTTCAAGCGACGCCCCTGTCTCGAGCATGGTCTGTACATCGGCGCGAAGGGACTCGCCCCGGTGTTCTGTACCGCCGCGATGGATGGGGCTGCTGCCGCCCTGGCCGCACAGACGGGCGTTTTTCAACGCACTCAGAAGTAAGGCCTGGGGATCGTCCTCAAGGTTTTCGGTATAAACGGTCCCTTCCCGTTGGCCGTCACTGACGCGCAGATAGATAGCCGTTTTGGCGGCACTTTGACATTCGGCTGCTTTGCCGCCGCGGATGGACAGGGTGACGTCCTCGCGGCAGTCGGCATTGGCTTCGGCCCACTCTATCCCTTCGGGCAGGGACGCAAATGCGTCTACATATCGATTCAGGCAGTTTAACATAGCAGTTTGCCCCCTTTCCCGCCGATGAGCATGCCCTCGATGCGCATGCGCGCACCGGAAGTCGTCGTATTGCACAAACCGGAGACATTGCCGCAGAAAGCGCCGCCGTTTTCCAGCTCAAGCACGTTGCCGACGCGGTCGATTTTTTTCATGGTTTCGTCGCCACGGCCAAGCAGTATCGCGCCCTTAACCTGGCGGTCAATAGCGCCGTTTTTGACAAGATAGGCGGTCTGTGCCAGCAGTGTAAACTCCTGCCCGCTCGAACCGCCGCCCATGTGGGTAACATACAGGCCGATCGGCATGGAGCGGATCATTTCATCCGGGTCGTCGGGGCCGGGTGCCAGATAGGTGTTGCTCATGCGCGCCGCGGGGGCGAAACCATAGCCTTGCCGCCGTCCGCTTGCCGTACGGGGCACGCCAAGACGCAGCGCACCCAGCCGGTCACAGAGATAGCTTTTCATCACGCCGTTTTCAATGAGAATGTTTTTCTGCCGGGGCATACCCTCGTCGTCAAATTTGCTCGAGCCGTAAGCGCCCGGCATGGAACCGTCGTCGACCAGCGTTACCCGGTCAGATGCTACTTTCTGCCCGATTTTTCCCGTGAAAGGACTGCCCCTGAGCACTGTCTGCGATTCAAACTGGTGCCCGCAGGCCTCGTGAAAGAAAGTGCCGCTGCACTCGCCGCCTGCCAGCACAACAGGCATATAGCCAGACGGTGCTTCGTCGGCCGTCAGGCAGGCACGCATCTCCGCCACTGTCTGCACAGCATGGTCCAAATAAGCGCCGTCTGCAAAGGCTTCAAACCCGGCGGGTCTGGTGAAGTCGGTATAGTACCCGATGGTCTCCCGCTCGCCGACAACGGCGGGGGTCATGCGGATGCGGGATGTCACCCGCTGGTCCTCGGCCCACACCCCTTCGCTGTTTGCAATGATGACATTCTGATCGGTGTCGAAGTAGGCAAGGTCAAGATTTTTAACATCGCTGCCCGTCGACAAAATGGCGCGGTGCAGATTTTCCAGCAGGGCGGTTTTTCGCTGTGTGTCGACGCTCCCGGGGTAAATCTGGACCGGATTGGGCTCCCGCACATTGGTCTGCATAAACGGGGAGATGGGGCGTGATGATGTGATGCCTGCACGCAGCAGGCCAGCAGCTGTGCGACACAGGTGCAGCAGTGAAGGCAGGGAAGTGTCGCTTGCATAGGCATAGACACTGCACGTGCCACGGATAAGGTACAGCCCCGCACCGTGTACATGGATGTTGGAAAGTCTGTTAATATCCCGATTGAAACGGATATTGAGCTCGTGCCGGTCCTCAAAGAAAAACTCTGCAAAGTCGGCGCCGGCGCGCAGCGCTTCTTCCAGCGCCAGCGCGGCGTCTTGTTTTTTAATCATCTCTCGCTCACCGTCCTTGATGTTGTCGCGTTACAGGGCCTGACTGTAATGGCAGGCCGCCCAGTGGCCGGGTTCAATTTCCGTAAGCGCGGGGCGCTGGCTGCGGCATTTGTCGGTAGCGCAGGGACAGCGTCCGGCAAAGTCACAGCTGTCTCCCAGTGCGGTGGGGTTTGGGGCGTCCCCCTGCAAAAGGATGCGCTTACGCGTGCGCTCGGTTTCGGGGTCTGGAATGGGGATGGCCGATAAAAGCGCCTGGGTATAGGGGTGACAGTGATGCTCATACAGCATATCGCTGGGAGCCAGCTCGACGATGCTGCCCAGGTACATGACCGCGATGCGGTCGCTGATTTGCTTGACCATGGAAAGGTCGTGGGTGATGAAAATATAAGACAGTCCCATGTCCTGCTGCAGCTGCATCATCAGGTTGACAATCTGTGCCTGGATGGAGACGTCTAGGGCGGAGATAGGTTCGTCGCAAACGATGAGCTCGGGTTCGAGAGCCAGGGCGCGCGCAATGCCGATACGCTGGCGTTGCCCGCCTGAAAATTCATGCGGGAAACGGTTGGCATGTTCGGGATTAAGCCCTACAAGACGCAGAAGTTCCAGCACCCGCTCGTGCCTTTCTTTGCTGCTGCGATACATTTTGTGAATGTTTAGCCCTTCGGCAATGGATGTGCTGACAACAGAAAGGGGGTCGAGTGATGCGTAAGGGTCCTGGTAAATAATTTGTACCTTTTTGCGGTAATCGAGATTTTGTTTTCTGTCAAAGCTCCAAACGTCCTGTCCGCCATATTCAATGCGGCCGCCGTCGGGCCGGTACAGCTTAACGATGGTACGTCCCAGCGTGGTCTTGCCGCAGCCTGACTCGCCTACCAGCCCCAGCGTTTCACCCCGGCGTATCTCCAGACTGACGCCGTTGACCGCTTTGACGGACGCCCCCCGTCCGGCGGGGAAATGCTTGCGCACATCGGTCAGCTTGAGCAGTGTTTCAGTCATGATGCGCACATCCTCTCTGTTGCTGCGCCTGATGCAGCCGCTCCTTTGCCTGAGGCTCGTATAGCCAGCAGCAGGTATACTGCCCCTGCTTGCCGAAGTGGTATTGTCCGGGGGTTTGCCGCTTGCAGATATTCATGGCGTATTTGCACCGCGCGGCGAAAGGGCAGCCGGCCGGCGGGGCGAGAAGGTCGGGCGGTGTGCCGGGAATAGAATACAGGCGCGATTTGTTCTTGCTGTCCAGCCGGGGAACTGATCCCAGAAGACCCCAGGTGTAAGGGTGCTTGGGAGAAGAAAAAATACTGTCGACATCCCCGTGTTCGACGATCTGTCCGGCGTACATAACATAAATGCGCTGTGCCATATTGGCCACAACCCCCAGGTCGTGTGTAATGAGCACGATGGATGTATTGACCTTTTCTTTCAGCCCGTTCATCAGATCGATAATCTGGGCCTGGATGGTGACATCAAGCGCTGTCGTCGGTTCGTCTGCGAACAAGACCTTTGGATCGCAGATCAGGGCCATGGCCACCATGACGCGCTGACGCATACCGCCAGAAAGCTGGTTAGGGTAACGACGCATGTTTTGCACGGGCGATGGCAGGGAGACAAGCCGCATGATGGATAAAACACGTTCGTTAGCCTGTGCGCGGGTGACGCCGGGATTGTGCTCGAGATAAGCTTCGGATATCTGCTCCCCCACCCGCATGGTGGGGTTGAGATAGGTCAGCGGGTCCTGAAAAATCATGGACATCTCGTTGCCCTGAATGGTGCGCCACTGCTTGGGGGTGAAATCGGCGACATTCTGGCCGCCAAAAATGATTTCCCCGCGCTTGATACGGCCTGCCGGCTTTTGCAGAAGCCCCATGACGGTCTGGATACTGACCGTTTTGCCGCAGCCGGACTCGCCGACAATGGCAATGGTTTCTTTTTCGTTCAGGTGCCAGGTGACGCCGCGCACCGCCTGCACCTCGCCCGCGTAAGTGTCGAAAGAGACGGCCAGGTCGCGGACAGAAAGTATTGTTTGCTCACTCATGTCAGGCAGCCTCCTTTTATGTTCTCAGGCGGGGATCGAGCGCATCCCGAAGACCGTCGCCCAGCAGGTTGAAGCACAGCAGGGTGATGCTGATGCACGCACAGGGGATGGTGAACTGATAGGGATAGTTTTTAAAGGTTTCGCTCGCCGCTTTGATCAGCTGGCCCCAGCTGGGGTTGGGCGGTGCGACACCCAGCCCGATAAAACTGAGAAAGGCCTCGGAAAAGATGATGTTGGGAATGGTCATGGTCATGCCGACGACGGAAATGCCCAGCGTGTTGGGAATTAAGTGGCGCAGGATGATTCGTCCCGGAGAAGCGCCCAGCGTTTCGCTGGCCATAACAAACTCACGGGTTTTCAGCTGCAGCACCAGGCCGCGCGTCGTCCGCGCTGCGCTCAGCCAGCCGGTGATGGTGAAAGCAATAACCAGCGTCAGAATGTTGCCGCTGCCCAGCACGATCATCAAAAGGATGTTGTAGATCATGCTGGGAATGCCCAGCATGATGTCGACAAGCCGCATGATAACAAGGTCGACCTTGCCGCCGAAATACCCCGAAATGCCGCCGACGACCATGCCGATGGCATAGGGAATAATAGTAGCCAGGATGGCAATGATGAGCGACACGCGCCCGCCGACCCAGACGCGGGCCCACATGTCGCGCCCCAGCGTGTCGGTGCCGAACAGATGCTCGCCACCGGGCGGCTGGTTGACGGCGCCGTAGTCGTTGCTGTAGTAGTTGTACTTGGTCATCATGGGTCCGAAAATGACCATCAAAACGATGACAGCGAGAATGATAAGGCTGACAAGGGCCGTCTTGCGCTTTTTGAAATTGCGCCACACATCCTTGAGATAGGTTGTCGGCGGCCGGACGATTTGTTCCTTGTCAAAAGAATCAGCGGGGAGGGCTTCAAAGTCATCAGGTAAAAAACGATTCATCACTTTTACCTCCCTTAACTCAGTCGGATGCGCGGGTCGACCAGTCCGTAAACGATGTCGACCAGCAGGCTCATGGTGACAAGAAACGCCCCGTAGAAAATGGTGATGCCCATGACAAGCGGGTAATCAAGGGTATTGACAGCGTTGACAAAATGCTTGCCCAGACCGGGAATGACAAAAATCTGCTCCACTACGAAAGAACCCATAATCATCGTGGCGATGGTGGGCCCCAGGTTGGTAACGATGGGAATCATGGAGTTTTTAAACTCGTGCCGCATAATGATTTTGCCTGGCGGCAGGCCTTTGCTGCGCGCCGTCCTGATGTAGTCCTGCGTCGTGACGCCCAGCATGCTGGCGCGCATATTGCGCGTAGTTGAAGCTAGGTTGGACAGCGACAGGACAAAGGCAGGAAGCACGACCTGCTGCCAGCTGCCCCAGCCGGACACGGGCAGGATTTGCAGCCGCACACCGAAAGCGTAGCGCAGCAGTGGCCCGATGACCATGGATGGCAGGGCAACCCCCGCGATAGCGATGAGCATGAGCAGATAGTCGGGCCAGCGGTTTTTGAACTGTGCACTTAAAATGCCAAAGGTCAGCCCGCACAGCTGAGAAAAGGCGATGGCAATCAGCCCCAAAACGGCGCTTGTCGGGAAGGACTCGCCAATGACGTCGGTGACTTTGCGCCCGATATACTTGAGCGATGTACCCAAATCTCCCTGAATCAGGTTTTTCAGATAAGTGATGTACTGTATGACAACCGGTTTGTCCAAGCCGTAATACTCCATTTGTTTCTGCTGGATTTCCGGCGGGACCTTATCGTTGAGAAAAGGATTGCCAGGTAGCAGCTTGACGAGAAAAAAGGTCGCCGTCGCCAATACAAACAGAGTAAGCAGCGCGATGACGGCGCGTCTTGCAATATACCGGCTCATTTTGCACCTCCATGCCGTTGAATAGCGCCCCGGCCCATCAGCAAAAAGCGGGGGCCAGGCGCAGCGCAGGGCCGCTTAGCTGACGACGTCAGCATAGGTGTAATTCATTTTGTCGTTGCAGACCAGTGCGCCGGTGACGCGCGGATTTTGTACAGACCATGTTGTGCGCCAGCCGACCAGCACGCTGCCAGGGTTTTCGCACAGCTCTTTTTCCATCTCAAACAGCAAATCTTTGCGTTGCTGCATGGTGTCCGCAACCAACAACTGCCGGTAAAGCTCGGTATAGTGCGGATTTTGGTAGCTGTTGTTAAGGGTGGTGTCATCAGAGTCGTAAATCAGTGCGACGGCGGAAGTGCTGGCCCAGTCCAGCGCTCCCATATCGCGTCCGCCCCACCATAAATCCCATTCGCCGCGGCGTGCTTTGTCCTGCATTTGCTGGATGGGCTGCGGGTCGATGCTGGACTGTATGCCCAAGGTGCTGAGCAGCATGTCCTGTATGGCCTGCATGACCAGCATACTACCCTGCGATTCATAGCATAAAAGGGAAAGCTCGGGCACGTCATCCAGCGTGGCACCCAGTTCATCAAGGGCAAGGTTTAAACATTCCCGGGCCTTTTCGGGGTCTCCGGCTGCCGGCCAGGCTTCATAAGGGTACTCTTCGTTGAACAGGCCCTCGACACCGGGGGTTGTCGGTGCTGTCAGACGAGTAGCCGGTTCGGCGCCCGGATAGACGCTGAGAGTAATTCCCTCGCGATTGACGGCATAATTGATAGCCCGACGGAAATTGACGTTTTCCATAAAAGGCCTGGCGGTCTCACTGCTGCCGGCAGCGTTCATGTGGGCGAACTGATAGCCCGAAACAAAGGACATGGTGTGAAAGCCTGCATCGCTGAGCGGCGAGAACTTATCCTGGGAAAGAAATTCGTAGATGTCCAGTTCGCCGGCCAGCAGCATATCGACCGCCGTGTCTTCTGTGATACCGACCTTGTTGATAATACGGGAAAGAGAGATGGCGTCGCGGTTCCAGTATTCTTCATTTTTCTCTAGGACCAGCCGGTCCTCACGTGACCATTCCACCAGGTTGTACGGGCCATTTGTCACAACCATGGAAGCGTCAGAACCGTATGAGACGCCGTGCTGCTCGACAACGTCCTGCCGGACAGGAAAGAAGGGATAGCGTGCCAGGGTGTACAGCGCTTCAAGGCTGGGGTTTTCCAGTGTGACGCGAAGGGTATATTCGTCTTCGACCTTGACGCCTACGTCCTCTGCGGAGGCTTCGCCATTGAAATATTTTTCGCCGTTTTTAAATATAAAGGCAGAATCGGCGGCATAGTGTGCGGCGTCAGGATCGAGCATGCGGAGAAAGCTGTAAGCGAAATCATGGGCCGTCAGGGGCTGACCATCACCCCAGCGCGCGTCCTCGCGAATGTAAAAAACATATTCCGTGCCGTCATCCGAAACGTCCCACGACTCGGCAGCACCCGGGGAGACAAAGCCATCGTCGTTGCGGGTCAGGCCTTCTCCCATCAGGTTCATAATGAGATAGGAATCGTCGCCGCTAATTTCATGGACGTCAAGCGTTGTGGCATCATAATTGCGACCAATGATGATTTCTTTCTGTACAGGGCCGTCCGACGAACTCTGTTCGCTGTCCGGCGGCGTCTGCTGCTCATCTGAAGAGTTGCTACATCCTGCCAGCAAGAGAATGACAAGACACAGGCAAAGCAATTTTTTCATCCTTACTCCTCCTTTTGAAATGCACCATACTATTTGTTATTTTGCATAACTGTTAGTTTAATATTATACATGTTAGATTTATTTGTCAACGCAAATTTATTGATTTTGTATAAGAAAACAAAAGTCACTGCCGGTAATTGTTCAATATGACTGATAGTTTGGTTGACAATCAGACGATTGTTCAGTATACTGATATTAAAATACCTGCAGAAAGGGAAGAGACGCGTATGGACAGACTGCCAACCGACAATGCATTCTTTAAACAGTTCATCAGAAACCTGGCGCAGTTTTTTGAAGGAAAGGGTGAAATAGCCGTTCATGACTTCCGCGGTGGGTTTGATCATACAGTTGTAGACATTGTGGGCAGTTTGTCCGGCAGACAGGTGGGGGACAATTCCAGCGATTCCTTTATTGACGCCGTTATGAACCGTCCGGAGAGTATTGACAGCAGTCCTGTCTATTTCGGGCGCAGCGAAAAGGGTACCATCCGTAAGACATGCTCCACCCTGATTCGAGATGAAACAGGGGCTGTCATTGGCGCTGTGTGCCTCAATTATGACGTCACTGATCTCATCCTGGCCCATAATGCCATCAACCAGTGCGTCCGCTACTGGCCGGAAGAGTCAAGCGTCGAAGAGGCCACTAAGGCTATGGATGTCGACTCACTTATGCAGCACTATATATCCATGGCTGAAGCGCGGGCGGGAAAGCCTCTTCAGCTGATGAACAAGGAAGAGAAAATACAAGCCCTTGCTTATCTGGATGGCAAGGGGGTCTTTAAAATCCATAAGGCAGGGGTTATTTTGTGCGACGCTTTCCAGATATCCAAATACACCCTGTACAGCTATCTGGATGAAGCCAAACAGCAGGTTCCGCAGGCATAAGTGATTGCAGGGTGGCGGAGAATTATTCCGCCACCTTTGTGGGGACAAACTGGACCAGTAAAAACGAGCAGTGGCAAAGTGCCCCCTATTTTTATAAAGAATCCATGAAGGTTCCTCCTGCAAAAAATAATGAAAGGACCGGCAGCTTTAAATCCTGCCGGTCCTTTTAGCATGTGTTATGCGCCGTACCTGCCTTACCTGACAATTAGTTTGCAGGTAAAGAGCGTTGTGCTTTTTATGCAGCAAAGGGCAGTGGTGCAACCGGAATGGCAGCCGGCTTTGGCGCAGGCTTTAAAATCAACGTATACCGAGTGTCCAGCGTTTCAAACCGCGCTTCTTCAGAGGTGTCGCATCGGATCGCAACAACGCGGGAAGTGCGGATAAGCTGGCCCTGGCATAAAATCAATGCACGGCGTCCAACGCGCAGAGGACAAACGAGCGAACCGCATAAAATAGCCAAAGCTTTCTTATTCACTTTCAAAACTCCTTTCCTTTGAGACTTTCTGGTGACATGAGGGACATATACGAAAGATAAAGCGCCTTAAGAAGCCGCTTTATCCGCCTGGGGCTTGTTCCCTGTATACGGGCAGTCTCCGCTACGGTGTAGCCTTGCAGACGCAGCTGTGCGGCAGCGTATTGCTCAGGGCTGGAGATGGCAGCGAGATCGTGCAGAATGAGCTTCATATCAAGGTCGGTAGAGAAACATACCGGCTGATATGCGTTTTCTGCGTAGGCCTGTTCTGCGGTTTGCCTGCGTCTTTCGGTGCGGAGAAATGCGGCAATACTTTGCCTCATACCCCACCACGCAATGGTAGAAAAGGCATACCGCTGCAGCTGCGGGTCTGTTATATAACGCCTGACCGCGCGCAGATACCCCAAAGCGGCAATGTCGTAGTATTCACTTGCCGCCAGTCTGTTTTCGTTGAGGAAAGCAAAGATGAGACCGTGCTGCTCTGCGGCAAACTGGCGCTGCTGTTCAGTCAAAGCATCCGGGGTGCATCGGCATGAGCCTGGATGCTTTTCCGGCTTTGGGCAAATCAGGCCGGCAGGGGTTCTCGCTCTCCGTCAACAAGACTGCCTACTTCAAAGTGTGCGTTATTATCCGACAAAGCCTTTGGTTTAACGATTTCTGCTGCCAATTCTTCGGCAACAGCCCGGTTATAAGATGCACGGTCATTCAGCAGCAGCTTCATTTGTTCCCGGAAAGTCTTTGCAATGGCGCTGATTTGTGCCAGCTCTTCACCCTCAAAGTTATAGAGCTTTTTGAAGGTGGCTACGCTGTAGGTGAACCCGTTGCCTGTTTCGCGCCTGAGCGCAACCTGCACAACGCCGCTGTATACAGGACGCTTTTGAAGTAAGAACGCCCAGTTGGCAAAATCCCGGTATAAAGTGTCAGACAGCAGACAATCCCCCATAAAAAGGGGGCAGTCATGCCACTGGCACTTGCGTACAAAACTAACAACGTGTGCAATGCGAGTATTCTCGCTTACAGACTGATAAAAAGTCTGTTCTCATAATGAGAAAGCACAAAGGCTCAATTACAATGGCATTGTAACACAATACATATTGTTCTTATGAGTAGTTACATCCCAGCCTATTTACTGGTTTTCAATTAAGACAACGAGAATAAAGTATATAGAATTGGCGATATGTATAAAATAACATCTAAAACAGCCATTTAATATAGGCACTTATTGACAAAAAATGTTTTGTATTATAAGATTTGTGTATAAAATCAATAAGCGCGAAATTCGGCAGATAAACTGGTGCTATGGTCCTGCGAGCCCCATTCGAGCGCTTTACTTTGCTGTCGAATATACCGCGAAAGCAGAACTAAAGACTGTTTGATTATGAACAATTTGACCTCGTTGTGTTAAAAGGAAGGGAGAGGCCAGTATGCGACCCAATATTCATGTTCGTTCTTTGGCTCGTCGCCCCCTGTATCTCTTACTGCTGTGTTTGATAATCGGCGCGGCGAGTTTTGGGTTTATTGCACACGCAGTGGAGTATGTCATTCTGCGGCGGGAAACCGAGCAGCTGGGCGATTACTACCGAGCTGTCGGGACGTTGAGCCCGAATGGCGAAGATTTCAGCTGCCTGCCTGATGGTATCGCCCTTGTGGAAAGCAGTAACGCTGTCACATTAAGTGATCAGCGGCAGTATGCGTCTGCGCTGTTGGATGGAATACAAAACATCGACTATGCATCCACACTGGGCGATGACATTACACTGACTCCGCGGCGTTCGGAATCCTTTGGTCTGGGATTTGAGCTGTCGGGCAACCGGACGACGGATATTGTATTTGATGGTGTCCTAACCGATGTTGTGGTCGGAAAGAATGTTGAGTCCAGCTGTGAGCTCACATTTTCAGTTGATAACATTTATGCCACGCGGCCTGAGTATCAGGTCGAAACCGGTAGTGTGGCTACTATTGCTTATCTTTTTTCTACACCGGATGAAGCTGTCGCTTTTTCCAGCAGCTTGGCGACAGGTGAAAGATACCTGGCATGTGGGTACTACAATTTTTATAACTACATTAACTATTATGGCTTTGGTCCGTCGGCCGTTACTGAAATTCCGCGTATGCTTATCGCGAGACCGCTGGACGGACAGGAAAGGTGGTTGCTGCCGTTGGGTGACGAAGGTGTGGACTGGAATGACTCAGCGCTTGCAGCTCTTAAAAATGACATTGATAAGCAAGAGATAGAGAAGAGCGCCATGATGGTTATTGGAACGCGCGACATGAGCGCTATGCCCTGTTTTTTAGAGTCGTCGCGCAGCTATCACCTACAAAGTGGCCGATATCTTGACCAGACCGATGAGCAAAATGGATTGCTTCATTGTGTCATCAGCAATCGTTTTGCACAGGCGCGGGGTTTATCGGTTGGCGATCAGCTGGCATTGACTTTCCGCCAGCTGGAATACCCGTTTTGGTTTGGTTTCGCGCTCGATATTGAAAAAACGCCCTGGAACGAACTTCCGACAAGCGAAGTTGAGTTTGAGATTGTCGGCATTATCAGCCCGGCAAACGAGCGTACGGACTTTCTCGGGGCTGCAACAGACAATGTGATCTATGTCCCGACATCATCTATCCCGTCAGGATATGGGAAAACGCTGCCGAGTGCTGTCCGCGTTGAGGGAGTGCAGGCAGAAGAATTCGGAACCATTTTCCAACCGTATAGTTTTGTTGTCGGTGATGCGCTTATGCAGGATCAATTCATTGCCCAGAACCGGGCGGCGCTTGAGGACTTGGGGCTTTCGCTTCAATTTGCCCCCAACGGCGCACAGGAATTTTGGCGCTCAGCCGGGTCCATGCTTGATTCTGTCTTGCTCAACGTGATTGTTTTCGGGGCCCTTCTTGTTTTGCTGTTCGGGTTCAGCGCGTTCATGTATTGGCGCTTTTGCGCCCGCAGCTTTGCCATTTCGCGCGCATTAGGCCTTCCGCTACGGACAGCCATTCGTCAGGTGTTAGCCCCTTATTTCGCAGAAGGCGCCGTCGGTGTCGCGACCGGCGGATTGGTCGCGGTGTATTATGCCGTCAGGCAATCGGCGGATAAGGCGGCCATCCTCGGTGCAGAAGCGGATAGTCTGGTTCTTTCCGGTTCGTTGTGCGCGTGGGCTGTCGCGCTTTGTCTGGTTGTCTTTGTATTGCTGATGGTAATAGCGGTGGCCAGCGCCCGCTGGACCGCCCGCCGACCGGTACTTTCTCTGCTTCAGGGAACGCCGGAGAAAAGGAGAAAGAAGTGAGCGGCGCATCGGCCCGAGCCCGCTGGGTCGCCCGGCAAATAACGCGCGCTCCCGTCCGCTCGGTTTTGACTGCCTTGATGGCCTTTTTGTTCTCATTGGCACTCTTATGGCTGCGCGCAACCATAATACATAGCCAGGGTGAGATAGAAGAGCTGTACAAAAGCCTTAAAGTCGATATCACTATTCAGCAAAACCTCAACCGCAATACCCGCGGCCCGGATACTATTTCAGGGGTCATCAGCCTGCAGAAGATTGATGAGCTGAAAAACGAAGGACTGCTGCAAAGCGCCATATGCCGGACATCCATGTATTTTGACTCAATGTTTCCGGTTGCAAATCCGGAAGATGACTCGCCGGTATTTTACGATATCACGCGGCTCAGCATGCTCACTAACGAGTTAAACGGTATTTATTGTGAACCGGGGGATGAAGTCGGCTGCCTGCCGGAGATTATCTATGCTCCCGGACATGATGAGAGCCTTTTTTCACGACCATGGGCTGAGGATGATTTGCTGCAAGCATATCCGGCTCCTGCAGTTGAGCCAGAGCTTTTTGAGCAGACGGTTGAGCTTTTTGCTCAGCGTCAGGCTGAGCTGCAGGAGTTGCCCGGCTTTTCACTCCCTGTTGTCCTGCCGGTTGGAATGATGGAGCAAATGGAAGTTTCAATGGGGGACCCATTTTACATGTTTTATATGCAGACAAAGCTGAATGGTTATATTGCAACAGCAATACCGTGTGTTGTCGTGGGAACACTTACAGAAGGACCGGCAGGCAATATCGCCTGCCCGCTGGCTCCGCTGCATGCACTTGAAACCTTTGCGTCAATCATTGACAGGCAGATGATAGCCTATGATGATGTACAGCTGACCGTTAACCCCGAAAAAAATGCGCAGATCTCTGAAGTGTGTGACCGGCTGGAAAATATCCTGGAAGATACCCAGGGGCAGTTTGGTTCATGGCTTGACGTCACGGTCTGGGATGAAGAGCTTCAGGTGGTTATCAGGCCGCTTGAGCAAAGCTATCATGTCCTGTCTTCCCTATACCCCATTGCAGTCCTCGTTTCATTTATAACGGCTATCGGGGCATCACTGCTTTTAGCTCTGCAAAAAAATAAGGCTGTTGCAATCCTGCGTGTTTTGGGCAGCAGCAAGGCGCAGGTGTATAGGGTGTTGTGTGCAGAACAACTTGTGCTTGTTATAAGCGGACTGTTCCTTGCAGCGGCTCTGTGCCTTGGGTTAGCCCGGTCGCTTCTCTGGCCGTTCGTTTTGACAAATGCTCTCTTGTATCTAATCGGCACATGGCTTGGTACAACACTTGCAGCTATATTCATGCTCCTCTGTACACCGCTTGCTTTGCTGCAAAGCCGTGAGTAAGGATATAGGAGAAATTTTATTTGCCGCTTTATTATACTGCAATTCTATTCAGACGTCTGTCCAAGGGGGATTTTTATGAGTGCACTGTTGTTACAAAAAATCAGCTACCAATATAGAAAAAGCAATTTACCCGTTCTGAAAGATATAAACTGTAATTTTGAATGTGGCAAGGTGTACGCCATCATAGGGCCGTCCGGCAGCGGAAAAACCACCCTGCTTTCTATTATGGCTGGTCTGGATCGTCCGCAAAGCGGCGAAGTGTTTGTGGACGGCACACCTTTATCGACATTGAATCTTGATGCTTATCGTCGCCAAAAAATTGCCATGATTTTTCAGGCATTTCAGCTTTTCCCACTTCTCACTGCACTGGAGAATGTAAGTTATCCAATGGAAATTAACGGCGTTTCGAAAACAGAGGCACGGACACGGGCTCAAGAGTTGTTAGCATCTGTTGAGATAGATGAAACGACGTCACAGAGGTTTCCCTCACATTTATCAGGAGGAGAGCAGCAGCGTGTTGCCATCGCACGCGCATTAGCATCCGGAGCGCAAATCCTGCTGGCTGATGAGCCTACGGGTAATCTTGACGTGGACAATGGGATGAATATCATAGACATTTTAACGGCTCTTGCACATGATAAGGGCTACTGTGTGATCATTGTTACGCACGACCTGCAAGTCGCTGAGAGAGCCGATGTCATTTTCCGTATGAGTAACGGAGTATTGGATACAGAAAGTTGACGAAGAAAGTGATGTTGAAAAATAGGAATCCAGTCTAATCAGCAGCGCTTCTTCCTAAATTCTCCAGGCAGAGAAAGCCATCTCCCGTCCAGTATTCCCCTGGCAAATCGGATAGGGTAGAGCTGCTGGCGCTGCACCGTAAATAGATGCGGTAGGAGTTACCCACACGCAGGGATGTGTGCTTGTCAATAAGAATGTCCTTTTCGGTTCCGTCGGATAGCAGCAGACGGATGCGCCGGTACTTTCTTATCCCGGCACGGCCAGCAGAGATACAGACCCCATCTACTACTTCATATCCGCCGCTGTGGACTGTTCGGTAGAAATGGATGCAGCGCAGCACAAGAAACAGGGTCAATAAGCTGCTGAAGGCCAGCATCATTGTGTCGTTAAAAGCAAAGAACACAGCCAGCCCCACAAGCAAAATACCTACGCCCGCAGATATAAGCAAGGCCCACCGGCGCTGAAGCGCGGCGGGCCATTCTTTAAAGCGTTTCATTGCCTATACCCTCTCAAAGATAATCTTCTTGCTGAGCAGAAGATTGGCAACTGCCATCGTGACCGAGGTGCTGCAGGATGCGCTTTGCATGGCATAAACAATGTTGTCGCTGGTGGTGTAATCATCATCGTAAAGTGCGTCCATAATCTTATTGCCAGTGGACAGGTCGGTAACCCCCAGATCAACGCACTTTATCAGCTCTGCCGTGGATAAAAGCGCCTGTTTGGACAGCCCAAGGATCTGCGCTTCCTGTGCAGACAGCGGGACGCGGGTAAACAGATGTTTTGCTTTTGAAAACGGTACTCCCTGGAAGAGCATTTTCAGGAAAGCCACAATACGCAAAGGCAGGCTTTCCGATACGGGTACGATGTAGAGACCGCAAAGAAGGTTATACAAAGCGTCAATATCGGTGTCGCTGGTACCGGATGCAATCAGCCCCCGCACTTCAAGCCTGTGCAGGCAGTTTTCGAAGGTGCGGTACTCTGTAAGCTGAAGTTCCCGCGCCATGGGGAGATATTTTTCTTCTAACTGGCCGGCATCCAATAGGCGCCAGTTGAGAATGGTCCAGACAGCCATTTCCTGGGGGTCTAAAAGATGTTCCTGACGGTTGACAAATACAACGGGATATATATTGCCGTGCCCATCGTTCCGGCGGCGGAAGTGTCCTACCGCAGTATAAAAAGTTCTTGCCATAAACGAGCCTCCTTTAAAGGTCTGTTGTTATCCTTTTACGAACCAGACGTACTTTTTTCAACACCGGGCTCAATAAGCCCCAGAAAGGCGGCGTCTTTCCTGAGTTTATCAGCGGCGCGGGAAATCCATGCGCCGACATGGTTGGGCTTTGTATGATACAGCCGTGCGATATCCGCACCGGAATAACCCTTGATCTTCAGCTCTAAGGCTTCGACCCCAAGCCGGGCTACGCCACTTTGGTCTTTGTAAAAGCAAACTTTTTGTGAATATCTTTAACCTGCCGTTGGGACAGGGCAAATAACTGGTATTTTGTTGCAAAGTTTGATGAAAAATGAAATGAATTGGAAGTATACTTCCAGCTATTGAGCGAGCAGAAAAGTATATTGAAAAACGGTCAAGAAACAAGCATGACAAAGCCCGCACAGCGGTTTCAGCAGCCGCTGTGCGGGCAGTTTTATCCAATAATCCAGAATGGTCCGCCGGCGCCGACTCTTTTGCTGGCCTCGTCAAGACTGATGGACAGGTCCCATGCCTTTTAGCTGCGGGAAGTGCTGGCCGGGTCAGCTATGATGTCAGCAGGTTAGACGCCAGCACACCATAGCTCGTCATATAGTTTGTCTTGTAAAGGATGTGGTAATTGAGCCGCGCAGTATATGTTCCGGTGGTGAGAAGCGTAGCCCGTGCCGTATCATATGGGATTTTGTCATGCCAGTAGAAGTTCTCCAAAGGCACATTGGATGTATTCGCTACCGTGATGTCGTACCGCGAGGTCTGACCCGCCAGAACCTCGGCGTTGCCCCGTTTGGTCATTGTGACACCCAAAGCGGCAGCCTTGTCATAAGACGACAGCTTGATGATCTGGTCTGCATATTCCAGCATTACATCGTGAACAATGGCATCAACCTGCCAATATGCCGGCGCCTTTACTTCCACAACCTTGTATCTATCCAAGGACAGAGGCTTGGATGCTGCAACGCCTCGGGCATCAGTCGTAATGTAATCGAGGACTTTACCGCTGCGTGCGTGGATAATCTCATAAACAGCGCCTTGCAGCGGCGTCCCGGCCGGTGTTCCGGTAACAGCATTGTACTCTGCCGCATACTTGTAGACCTGTATTTGACCCATGATAGGGGTGTTCTCCCACTCGACTGTGGTCGTTGCGCCGGGCCTTACATAAACCGTCTTGTACTGCCCGTCCAGCATGTAGCCTTCGGCAGCTTCCAGCTCGCGCAGGTAAAGCCGCCCGCTGCGCCCGCCGTCGAGTTGGCACAAGCCAGCGTCCCATTGTCCTGTGTGGTAAAAAGTCAAGCAATCAGTAGGTGCTCTACACAGCTGCCAACCCAACGGCTTTTTATAAACCGTTGGATTGGCAAATGCAAAGTAATAGCAGATTTTTAAAAGACTTATAATACAAAGCCGATTTTTCTCTGTGCAGGCCAGGGACAATCACGCCATTGACCGCCATCTTGGTCTGCTTTTCCGGTCAAAAGGTCTGTGGCGGCATCTGCGATATAGCCCAGGTAACTTCCAGCGGAGCTGTCACCGCACAGCAACTTCCACATAAGACCGCCAAAAAGATAGGACTGAGCAAATTCACGCCAGCTATGCAGTTCATCCACAACCTTTTGTGAAAGATCCCAAAGAATACCAGATGCTTCACTTTCCGTGATCCAGCCTAAATAACATCCCCAGCGGGTCAACATCGCTGCACGGCCAATATCCCATCCGGCCATAAATCCAGGGGCATATTGACTTTTATACCGTTGCGCAAACCTCCATGCCCGCTTGGTAGACTCGAGTTCATCCTCGTCCATGGTTTCGTCCATCAGTTCTTCCGGCGAAGCTGCCTCACCATAGAGCTGGAACCGCAGGATATAGCCGTCCTGAGCTAAATAGCGGATCATATCCAGCAGATCGCCGCGGCCGCCGATCCCCCAGGAGCGGCGGACCAGAGATCCGA